>JAYUGT010000031.1:0-2418 GCA_043738315.1 Gammaproteobacteria bacterium | reverse complement strand
CGGCGCGCAAAATACTGCATGTACAAACCGCCCAGCGAGTGGCCGACGAGCACATAGGGCGGCGGTAGCCCGGACTCCGCCAGGCGCATGCGCAATTCCGCGACGATGTGCTCGGCGTCGCGCTGGCCGTAGACGGGGCTGCTGCCCAGGCCATAGCCGCGCCGCGTATACGACACTGTCTTCGCACAGTGGTTGGCAACTGACGATTGCACGGCGCGCCACACCTGGCCGGTGTCGCCGAGCCCGGACTCGAACACCACCGTGACGGGGCCGCTGCCCTCGGTATTCATTGACGAGTCGGCGGATGGCAGAATCTCGAAGGACTGCGCGCCCACGCTCAGCGACGCCAGCAATGCCGTGGCGAGGGTCTTGACACTGACATTCATGATTTCACCTGCTGATGCTCTCGTGGGTTGGTAATTGGACGAGAGCGACTCTATCCGCCGCAGGCAGCTAACAATTGAACGAAGCGGCTATTCGGGCCGGACGCTCGCAGGCGTGATGCCGAACATGCTCTTGAAGGTGCGCGAAAAGTGCGCGGAGTCGGCGAAGCCCCCGATGTAGGCGGCCTCGGTCAGGGATTCGCCTGCGACATAGGCAGCGAGCGAACATTCGAGCCGCAGCCACAACACGTAGGGCCTGAAGCCCACTCCCGTCTCCTGCATGAAGAGATGTCGAAAGCGATCTGGCGACAGGTGTACGGCGGCGGCCACCGCGGTCAGCGGCATCTTCTCGCCAAGCCGCTCGCGTATCAGCTCCAGCGCGCGGGCAATGCGGGCGTCAGGGACTTGCACGGCCTCGGGGCTGGCGCCAGACAGCTTGGCACTCGCGGCGCGGGCTAACGCGATGAGCGTTGCATCGCTGACGCGGCTTTCGTAGGCGCTGGCGAGCCCCGCGATCTGTTGCTCCGGGACGCCGGACGGCAACGCGACGATGCCCTCGGCGCCGTAGCGCTGTTGCAAATGCCGGCCGTCGCGCGATTCAGGTTCGACGAAGACCTGTGCAACCAGCTGCCCACGAGCTTCAAACGAGTGGGGCTGGTCGGCCGCAACAAGAGCCGCGGTATAGCTTTGCCAGCTTTCCGACGGGCTCTGAAAGCGCACGTGACCGCCCGGGAATGGCAACGTAATCTGCACCGCGTGGTGCGCGTGGCAACCCGAGGGCTCCCCCGCGAGACCGATCCACAGGCTGCCGCCGCGCCAGAACAGAATGCGTCCGATCGCAGATGGTTTCATCAGATTCGGGCCGCGGCCCGTGCCAGCGATCCGCCCATCAGTCGCGCCACGACATACCCCTTTTCTTGCTTTGCAGCCTATCAGGTACGCGCGGCAGGGTCAGCCGGACAGCACGCCGTGAATTAGCCGTTTCGTTCAATTCAGCGTGACACAGACTCGGTACATTGGCCGCGCCCTGCAGATACCGAGTGGGCGACATTCAGGAGGCAGCATGAACACATTTTCCAAAAATATCCGGCCAATCGTGAGCCAGGAAATTGCAGCCGCCGCCAGGGCGGCGCGTGATTCGGCCGGCTTCATGCACCTGGAACGCGCGCATGTCTTGGGACAGGCCTCGACCCGCGAGCATGTACGCGTACATTTTCACATGCTGGTCTGGGCCTTGCGGCATCGACAGGCACGCGAGTTCTCAGGCCAGTTGTTTCGCTTGCTCGGCGGGGCCCTGCTCACGGCGATCGGCATGGTTCCCACCGGAAATACCGGCGGTAGCAATGTCAGTCCGTTCCAGAAAATGGCGATCGCGCCTGACCTGGCGGTCCTGATAACCATGGCGCAGCGTTAGGCGATGACTGTCCCGGCCAAAGGACCGACGTTGTACCGGCGCGCACTGCCGATCGAGGCGATTGCATTCTCGTCGCCCGAGGGCCGTGAACTTTTCGCCGCGGCGCTCGCTGCCGGAGACATGGATGGTTACTTTCCGTTAGCCGAGCAGTTCCACACGCAGTCCGATCCGTCGTTTTGCGGCCCAGGCTCGCTGGTCGTGGCACTCAACGCGCTGGGCATCGACCCCGAGCGATCATGGAAGGGCCCGTGGCGCTGGTTCGCCGAGGACCTGCTCGACTGTTGCGCGTCCCTCGCAGTGATCCGCGAGCACGGACTCAGCATCGATCAGGTCGCCTGCCTGGCGCGTTGCAATGGCGCGGATGCAGACGTGCAGCGCGCTGATGCGACCAGTCTGATGGCCTGGCGCGCGGCACTGGCAACCGCCGCGAACGGCAACGGTATCGTCATCGCCTCCTATGATCGAGCGGCGATGGGGCAGACCGGCAGCGGGCATTTCTCGCCCATCGGCGGATACCACGCGGCGCGCGACCTGGTACTGATCCTGGATGTCGCCCGGTTCAAATATCCGCCGCACTGGGTGCCGGCCGAGCAGCTGTGGCGCGCGATGCACGCGACTGAC
>JAYUGT010000030.1:0-15341 GCA_043738315.1 Gammaproteobacteria bacterium | reverse complement strand
CCAACGTCACCCAGGTAGCCGAACTCGCCGGTCGTATCCCCCAATACCTCGGGGTTATTGAATGCCCACTGCCACCACTTGGCGCCCCATTGCGCAATCGTCTTGCCAGTCTTTTCGCGCACGTCGCGATTCGCCAGGACTGCCGCATCGCCTTCGCGGGCGCCGTCACGCTCGTCGGCACTGGCGGGTTGGACGAGCAGCAGCATGGTGAATGTAATTGCGGCGGCCAGCGGGCCGGGTAATGGACGACATTTCATGACCGATCCTCCGATGTTGTTGTTGCACGGTCGAATTGCTGGGAACTCTATAGCTGAATCGTAATCGCGTGGCAAAAACCGACAGTTGCCAGGCCGAAATTTGCCTTGGAATACTGGGAGGCCCGGCGGAGCGTATTTGGGCGTTACCGCAGGCGCATTTCACGCACCAGCAGGCTGCGACCGGGCCCTTGAGTACGGAAGATGCTGACGCTGCGGATGGCGCCCAGGTCCAGTTGCCTGCCGCCTGGTGTGCGTGCAACTTCTTCGAGGGGCAGCGTGATGACTCGATGCTCTTGCGCAGCTAACGGGAATGCGGTGTTGAAGCGATTGTCGTAAGAATTGGAATCCTGCGCATCGCGAACTACCAGGCCGATTTCCACCGCGTTCTTGTCGGGGTTTTGCAGATCGAGCGCGAGCGCGCGGTAGTGGCGCCAGTCCCGCGGCCAGCCCTCAAAGGTGATGCCCGGCCAGGGCAAGCCGTCCTGAAACTGGATGCGCCAGTGTGGAGGCATGCGCTGGATGGTGGCGGAACGCTGTTCGATGTTGAGCAGCGCGCGCGGCGTCGCATCGCCAAGCAGCACGGGCAGCGCGCGCTGCGCTTCGAGTTGCGTTGCGAGCTGTTGCCGGAGTGGCTGGCAGCCGATGATCAGGATCGCGGTCGATGCTGCCGCCGCGAACCAGCAGGCGGGTCGGCGGCGCTTGCGCAATTGCCAGGCGGTGAGGGCCAGCAGACCCGCTGCGGCGCCCAGGGTATCGGCGAGGACATCGCTCCAGGAAGCGTCGCGACCGGTCAGCGACTGCAGGATTTCGATCGCAAGGCCCAGCGCGACCGCGAGGCCCCAGGCGCAGGCATTGACGGTCAGCAGGGAGCGCCCGGCTAACAAACCGGCGCCGCTCAGCCAGACGGCCAGGACCGGCGTCAGCGCGGCAAACAGCAGTACATGCGCGGTATCCTCGAAAACCCGCCAGAACGGGCCTGCAATCCCCGGTAGAGGTGCCAGAAACAGGGTCAGGAGGAACAGGGCGGCGAGAGGCCGCCAGGGAAGTCGGGGCTGCATGAAGAACTTACGATAACAGGCTTGCAACTGGATAAAATCACAGGTACTGTGTTTATAACCAGAGACCGCCTGTGAGGTGCCCCGTGACAGACCTGACTCCCCGCCAAACCCAGATTCTCCGCCTGATCCAGCACGCCATCATGGAAACCGGCATGCCGCCCACCCGTGCTGAAATCGCGGCCGAGCTCGGCTTCCGCTCGCCGAATGCCGCCGAGGAGCACCTGCGGGCGCTGGCCCGCAAAGGTGTCATCGCGCTGATTCCGGGCGCGTCACGCGGCATCAAGCTCATGGACACGCTGCGCGAGCAGCTGGGCCTGCCGCTGATCGGCCGCGTAGCCGCCGGCCGGCCGATGCTCGCCGAGGAGCACATCGAGGCGCGCCTCAACATCGATCCGGACATCTTCAGCCCGCGCCCGCACTACCTGCTCAAGGTCAAGGGCATGTCCATGAAGGACGCCGGCATCCTCGATGGCGACCTGGTCGCCGTGCATCGCACGCCCGAGGTGCGCAACCGCCAGATCGTGGTCGCGCGGCTCGAGAACGAGGTCACCGTCAAGCGCTACAAGCAGGAAGGCACGCTGATCTGGCTGTTGCCCGAAAACGCGGATTTCGAGCCGATCCGCGTCAACGTCAAGGAAGACGCCATCATCATCGAAGGCGTGGTCGTGGGTGTGCTGCGGCGGGGCCGGGCGCAGGGCACGGGCTTGATGTAAGCGCCCGGGTTTGATGTAAACGGAGATGCAGCCATGAGCGCTCATTTTCTCGGTCTGCGCACCGTCAAATACCGCGCGCCGGATATCAAGCGGGCCCGCGACTGGTACACCGAGGTGCTGGGTTTCGGCCCGTATTTCGACCAGCCTTTCTATGTCGGGTTTTCAGTCGGCGGTTTTGAGCTGGGGCTCGATCCGGATCTCACTGAACCTGGCGGGGGCGAGGCCAATCCTGATCAAGGAGGCGTGACTGTTTATTGGGGTGTCGCGAATGCCGGGGCCTCGCTGGCTCGCTTGTTAGGTCTGGGCGCAGTCGCGCGCAGCCCGGTGCAGGACGTGGGCGGGGAAATTAAAGTCGCGACGGTGTTCGATCCTTTCGGCAACGTGCTGGGCATCATCGAGAATCCGCATTTTCAGTACCAGCCGCCGCCGCAAGTGCACGCAGCGAGCAGCTAGTCCATGTCAACTTTGTCAGCAGGCGCCTGGTGTCAGGGCGCCCGGGGAGCTTTTGTCTTGAAAAAACCGACACTGAAAAAACCGCGGCTGCGTAGCTATGCCTGTCCCTGTGGGTGTGGTCGCAGTGCCTGGGCGACGCAGCCGCGGTCTTTGCGCAGTCAACCGGTACCCAGCGCCGCAGACCTGGTGCTGGTGGCAGCGCCCGTGCCGGGATCAGGTGTGTCCGGATCATGAGTGTGCGTGATCATGTCCGACCTCCACAGTATCGAGTCCGCATCCCAAGATCCGCCCCGGAATGTGCCCCGGAGTATGGATACCGCGCTGGCGAGCCTGCTGCGTATCCCCGGCCTGTGGCGCGGGCGTCAGACAGCCGCCGCTGGCGCTGACACCTGCAGCACCGGTTTTGCGGCCCTGGATGCCGCCTTGCCCGGCGGCGGCTGGCCCCGCAGTGGCCTCGTTGAAATTCTCACGCTCCGTCACGGGCTCGGCGAGCTGCGCCTGCTGGTACCTTTGTTAGCTTCGCTGGCGCAGCGCACACCCGCACGCTGGACCGCCTGGATCGCGCCGCCGTTCGAGCCTTATGCGCCGGCGCTGGCGGCGCGCGGGCTCGCGATCGAGCGGCAGCTGGTGGTGCGCGCGGGCGCCGAGCTCTGGGCGCTGGAGCAGGCGCTGGGCTCGGGCGCCTGCGAAGTGGCGCTGGCCTGGACCGGGCGCACGCCGCCGGTGCGCAGCCTGCGCCGTTTGCAACTCGCGACCGAGCGGGGACGCACCGCCGGATTTCTGTTTCGCCCGAGTCGTGCGGCCCGCCAGGCCTCGCCAGCCGTGCTGCGGCTGTCGCTGACGCCGTTAGCCAACGGCGCCGGGGTGAGCATCGAGTTGCTGAAAAGCCGCGGCGGTGCGCGCGGCGTGGTGGAGTTGCATTGGACGGGGGCGACATGAGCCCGCATCCCCGCATTCAGGCCACGCGCTGGGTCGAGCGCGCTGCAAGTCTCGCAACCAGGCCCGAGCGTACGGGTACGCCAGTGTTAGCTCCGGCGCCGCCAGCGACGGCTGCTGCCAGCATGCCGGAGCAGGTCTGGCTGGCCCTGCACCTGCCTGACATCGAGTTTGCCGCCTGTTATGCCGATGTGCTGCGCAGCCCGGCCATCGCGCCCGGAGCTGCGGCGCCCGGATCTTTTACGCCGCGAGTCGTGGTCGAGCGCGATGGCCGTATGCCGCGGGTGCTGATGGCCTGCGCCGCAGCGCGCGCCCGCGGCATCCAGCCCGGCATGCCGCTCGCGGCCGCGCTTGCCGCGGTGCGCGATCTGGAAGCGCGGCCGCGCTCGGTGCAGCGTGAACGCAGCCTGCTCGACACTCTGGCAGGCGGCAGTTTTGCGCTGACGTCCTGGGTCAGTCTCGAGCCGCCGGATGCGGTGCTTCTCGAGGTGCGCGGCAGCCTGAGACTTTTTGGCGGCGAAGCACCCCTGTTAGCTGCGGCAGTGGAGCGCAGCCTGGCGCTGACCGGCGTCAGGCCCTGTGTGGCGCTTGCGCCGACCCCGCTCGCAGCGCTGGTGCTGGCGCGCGCAGCGGCCCTGGCCGGCAAACCTGTTGCGCCACGCGAGCCAGCGCGCCTGCCCGCCGTGACGGGCACGCAGTCGGACCCGGCGCTGCTCCCCGGCCGGCTCGCGCCATTGCCACTCAGTCTGCTGCGCTGGCCGCCAGAGCTGCTCGAGCGGCTTGCCACGCTTGGCGTGCGCAGCATCGGCGAGGCGCTGCGCCTGCCGCGAGCCGGATTCGCGCGGCGTTTCGGCAAGGCCCAGTTGTTAGCACTCGATCGCTTGACGGGACGCCTGCGCGAGCCGCGTCCGGCCTTTGTGCCGCGCGAGCGTTTTGTTGCGCGTTGCGAACCCGCCTGTGAACTCACCGAGCACGCGGCGGTGCTGCGGGTTGCCGAGCCGCTGCTGCGGCAGCTCGAGCACTTCCTGCGCCAGCGCCAGATCGGCGTCACGCTGCTGGTGCTCGCGTTGCGGCACCGTCCGCCGCCCGGCGCACTGCGTGGCGAGGGCGTCCTGACGCGCGTCGCGGTACGGCTTGCGGCGCCCGAGCTTGCGGCGCCGCGTTTTGCGGCTTTGTTAGCTGAACGCCTGGCGCAGACATTCCTGCCGGCGCCGGTGATCCATGTCGAGCTGCGCACCGGCGCAGGCACGCGCTTCGCGCCGGGCAGCGATTCGCTGTGGCGGCCGGGCGAGCATGGCGGCGCGGCGGGGCGCGAGGCGCCGGCCTTTCTCGAACGCCTGCGGGCCCGGCTCGGGGCGGAATCTGTCTACGGACTGTGTCTCCTGCCGGCGCACCGCCCGGAATCCGCCTGGGGCGTGGCGGAGCCGCAACCGTTGCAGGCAGGCCCGGCCGATTCACGCAGGGCGCCGCTGCGTGCGGCGCTGGTTTGCGAGTCCGCTGCGCGCAGTCATCACGGCCGGCCGCTGTGGCTGCTGCAGACGCCGGAGCCGCTTGCGATCGAGCAGGATCAGCTCGCCACCGCCGGGCTCGAGTTGTTAGCCGGCCCGGAGCGCATCGAAACCGGCTGGTGGGACGGCAATGAGGTGCTGCGCGATTACTACATCGCGCGCGACGCCACGGGCGCCGAACTCTGGCTGTATCGCGAGCGGGATGTTCCGCATCGCTGGTTTTTGCAGGGTCTCTTTGGGTGAACGCGCGCTACGCCGAGCTGCACTGCATTTCCAGTTTCAGTTTTTTACGTGGCGCTTCGCAGCCCGAGGAGTTGATCGCGCGCGCCTGCGAGCTCGGCTACGCGGCACTCGCGCTCACCGATGACTGCTCGGTCGCGGGCGTGGTGCGCGCCCATGCGGCCCTGGCCGAGCGGGTGCGCATCGCGCAGGAGGGCGGCAAGGCGCCGCCCCTGACCCGCCTGATTGTCGGCGCGGAGTTTTGTCTCGACTGCGGATTGCGCTTCGCCGCGCTCGCTGCCGATCGCGCCGGTTATGGCGCGCTCTGTCGCCTGATCAGCCGCGGCCGGCGCGCCGCTCCCAAGGGCGAGTATCTGCTGACCCGGGCCGATGTGGCCGAGTTGCTGCCGCCCGGGCCCTGCCTGCTGCTGTGGCTGCCGCGTGCCGGGCAGGGCACCGGCGCAGGTCCGGTTGATGTACAGGCGCAGTCTTTGTTAGACGATCGCGCGGCGTGGATCGCGGCGCAGTTCGGTGTGCATGGCGCGGCCTGGATCGCGGTCGAGCTGACACGCGACGGCGGCGATCAGCAGCACCTGGCGTTATGTGAGGCACTCGCGAAGTGGCACGGCCTGCCGCTGCTGGCCGCCGGCGAAGTGCAGATGCACCGGCGCGCGCGCCGGCGGCTGCAGGATGCGCTGACCGCGATCCGCCACAACCTCACCGTGGCGGAGGCGGGCTTCAGGCTCTGGCCTAACGGCGAACGTTACCTGCGCGAGCCGCAACGTCTGGCGCGCCTTTACCCGCCTTCTTTGTTAGCAGAAAGCGTCAGGGTCGCGGCGCGCTGCCGTTTTTCACTCGCCGAGCTGCGTTATGAATATCCGCGCGAGATCGTGCCGGACGGCGAGACGCCGGCGAGCTGGCTGCGCAAGCTCACCGAGGCGGGCGCGCGGCGGCGCTGGCTGGGCGGCATGCCGGACAAGGTCCGTGCGCTGGTGGAGCACGAATTGCAGCTGATCGCCGACCTGCAGTACGAACCTTATTTCCTCACCGTGCACGACGTCGTCAGCTTCGCGCGCGCCCAGGGCATCCTGTGCCAGGGCCGCGGCTCGGCGGCGAATTCCGCCGTGTGCTACTGCCTCGGCGTCACCGAAGTCGATCCGGCGCGCATGCAGCTGCTAGTGGAACGTTTCATTTCGCGCGAGCGCAACGAACCACCGGATATCGACATCGACTTCGAACATGAGCGCCGCGAAGAGGTCATTCAGTACGTCTACCGTAAATACGGCCGCGAACGCGCCGCGCTCGCCGCGACCGTGATCAGTTACCGGCCTAAGTCTGCGCTGCGCGATCTCGGCAAGGCGCTGGGTTTCGATCCGCTGCAGACCGAGCGCCTCTCGGGCGCGATGAGCTGGTGGAGCAGCGACATCGACGTCGAGCGCGTGCGCGAAACCGGCCTGGACCCGGACAATCCCAGGGTCCGGCAGCTGCTCGAACTGGCCGCCGAGTTGTTAGGGTTTCCGAGGCACCTGTCGCAGCACGTCGGTGGCTTCGTGATCGCGCGCGGGCTGCTCGAGGAACTGGTGCCGGTCGAGAACGCCTCGATGCCCGAACGCACCGTGATCCAGTGGGACAAGAACGATCTCGACGACCTCGGCCTGATCAAGGTCGATTTGTTAGGCCTGGGGATGCTGACTGCGATCCGCCGCGCGCTCGATTTCATCGGCGAGTATCGGGCGCGCTTCGCGGCGGTGGGCAAGGCGGGCATGACGCGCCCCTTCACCATGGCCGATGTCCCGCCCGAGGATCCGCGCGTCTACGACATGATCTGCCGGGGCGACACCGTGGGCGTGTTCCAGATCGAATCGCGGGCGCAGATTGCGATGCTGCCACGCCTGAAGCCGCGCAATTTCTACGATCTGGTCATCGAAGTCGCGATCATCCGGCCAGGCCCGATCCAGGGCGACATGGTGCATCCTTACCTCAGGCGGCGCAGCGGCGAGGAAGCCGTCAGCTATCCGAGTCCTGAGGTGGCGAGCGTGCTGCAGCGCACCCTGGGTGTGCCGATTTTCCAGGAGCAGGTGATGCAACTGGCGATCGTCGCGGCCGGCTTTTCACCGGGCGAGGCGGACCGGCTGCGGCGCGCGATGGCGGCCTGGAAACGGCGCGGCGGCCTGGGGCCTTTTGAAGAGCGCCTGAAGTCCGGCATGGCCGCGCGCGGTTACAGTGCCGAATTCGCGCAGCAGATTTTTCAGCAGATCCTGGGCTTCGGCGAATACGGTTTTCCGGAATCGCATGCGGCAAGTTTCGCGTTGCTGGTCTACGTATCCTGCTGGCTCAAGTATCACGAACCGGCGGCGTTCACGGCGGCGCTGCTCAACAGCCAACCGATGGGTTTTTATGCGCCTGCGCAGCTGGTGCGCATGGCGCGTAACGCGGGTGTGGAAGTGCGCGCCGTGGATGTGTGCGCCAGTGACTGGGACTGCACACTGGAGCTGGGTACCACCACGCTGGCGCCGCAGCCTGCGTTGCGTCTGGGTTTGCGGATGGTCAAGTCGCTGTCGCGTGAAGGCGCCGCGCGACTGGTGGCGGCCCGGCAAGCTGCGGCGGCGGCGGGGGCGGCCGCCTTTGCCGACGCCCAGCAACTCGCCGAGGCTGCGCGGCTCGATCGTCGCGATCTTGAAGCGCTGGCCGCCGCGGGTGCGCTCGCTCAGCTTGCCGGCAACCGGCACCAGGCCTTCTGGAGCGTGGCCGGCACGGAAAAACCCTTGCCGCTGGCGCCTGCCGACCGGCAGGAACTGGATGTCAGGCCTTTGCTCAGGCCGCCGACCGAAGGCGAGGATGTCGTCAACGATTACCGCGCCGTGGGCCTGACGCTGGGCCGGCATCCGGTGGCGCTGCTGCGGCCGGTGCTCGCGCGCGAACGCATACGTCGTGCGGATGAACTGCTGCGCCTGCCCGATGGCCGGCGGCTCAAGGTCGCCGGCATCGTGATTACGCGGCAACGACCGGGCAGCGCCAGCGGCGTCACCTTCGTTACGCTCGAAGATGAATCCGGTCACGTCAACATCGTGGTCTGGGAACAGCTCGGACTGGAGCAGCGCCGCGAGCTAACAGGGTCGCGGCTGCTGGAAGTGCGCGGCAAGCTGCAGCGCGAAGGCATTGTGATCCACGTGATCGCGGAGCGGCTGGTGGACCGTTCGGACCTGCTCGGCGAGCTGCTGGCGCCAGTGCGCGAGTTCCGCTAGAAACCGCGACGGATCAGGCGTGCCGCGCGGGCCGCGGCCGGCGACCCGGGCCTTCCGCGCCGATGTCGTAGTCGTCGAAGTCCTTGATCATTTCGCGCGTGGCGCGTTCTTCGCGCATGCGTTCCAGCTTGCGCCAGGCAGGATCGCCCGCCTTCTGGCTGCGATTTTTACCGACATCGAGATCCCGGATGACTTTATCGACGTCAACATCTTCCTCGCCGGCAAGTTCTTCCGGTTCATCATCGTCAAATTCTTCCGACTCTGGCTTCTCGTTCATAGCCATCTGAGTAAATGACAGGTGCCGAAATTAAGTCAGGTCGACTGCTATTCGCAACCCCGAATCAGCGTATTAGCGTATTCATTTCGAAAATTGGGAGCAACATCGCAAAAACGATGGCCAGGACGAACCCGCCCATCAGGACGACCAGGGCGGGACCCAGCAGGCCCACCAGACCCGCGATCAGGCTGTCGAGCTCCCGTTCCTGGCTGATCGAGGCCCGCTCCAGCATGTCTTCGAGCTCGCCGCTCGACTCGCCGCTGGAAATCAGGTGGATGGTCATGGGCGGAAACAACCGGCTCTGACCTAACGATCGGCCGATGGGGGCGCCCTCGCGCACCCGCTGGGCGGCGACTGTGACGGCATCGCGCATCGGCAGGTTGGTGACCACCTCGCCGGCGATTCGCATCGCCTCGAGCACCGGCACCGAGCTCGCGGTCAGGATGCTGAAGGTGCGCGCAAAGCGCGCATTGTTGAAGCCCCGTATCAGCCGGCCAAACAGCGGCACATGCAGTACCCAGCCGTGAAACTTCGCCCGCGCATCGCGATCCTTGAGCCACTGCCAGAAGCCGATGCCGGCCAGCGCCAATGCGACCAGCAGCCAGATGCCGTAGTGGCGCAGGAAATCACTGACGCCGATCAGTACGCGGGTAATCAGCGGCAGTTGCGCGCTGCTCGCCTCGAAGACGTCGACCACTTTGGGCACGACGTACACCATCAGGCCGGCGACCACGAACAGGCAGACGATGGTCAGTACAATCGGATACAGCATCGCGGCGATGATTTTCTGCCGGATCTGGTCGCGGTTTTCGGTGTAGTCGGCGAGGCGTTCCAGCACCCGATCCAGATGGCCCGCCTGTTCGCCGGCTGCGACCGTGGCGCGATAGATCTCCGGGAACACCTTCGGGAATTCCGTTAATCCGGCGCCGAGCGTGTGCCCTTCAAGCACCTTGGTGCGCACGCCCATCAGGATCGATGCGATGCGCGGCTTCTCGGTCTGTTGCGAGACTGCGAGCAGGGCCTCTTCCAGCGGCAGGCCGGCGCGCGCCAGTGTCGCCAGCTGCCTTGTTAGCAGGGCAACGTCGGTCGGGGAGGCGCTGCGCGCAAAGGAAAAGGGTTTCTGCCGCGTGGCTTCCTGGGCGCCAACCTCCAGCACGCTGACCGGCAGCAACTGCTTGTCGCGCAGGGCCTGGCGTACGGCGCGCGCATTGTCGCCTTCCAGAACACCCTTGCGTTCCTTGCCGGCGATATCGAGTGCGGTGTATTCAAATGCGCCCATGGGCGGTGGGAAAGGTATCAGTCTTCGCGGGTGACGCGCAGCACTTCTTCCAGCGTGGTCTCACCGGCCAAGACCTTGGCGCGGCCATCGTCGCGAATCGACGGCGTTGCCGTGCGGGCGTGGCGCTCCATGTCAAGTTCGCTGGCGCCGTCGTGAATCATGGTGCGCATCGTGTCATCGAGCATCACCAGTTCATAAATGCCAGTGCGGCCGCGATAGCCGGTAGCGGTGTCGCGGCCGGGGCGATAGAGGATCGGCGAGACGTCGCCGGTGCCGAGGTTCAGCAGGCGTCGCTCGTATTCACCGGCGCGGAACGGCTCCTTGGATTCGGGATTGAGCACGCGCACCAGGCGCTGCGCTACCACGCCGATCAAGCTCGATGACAGCAGGAAGGGTTCGATCCCCATGTCGCGCAGCCGCGTGACCGCGCCGACCGCGGTGTTGGTGTGCAGCGTTGAGAGCACCAGGTGACCTGTCAGGGAGGCCTGCACGGCAATCTGTGCGGTCTCGAGGTCGCGAATTTCGCCGACCATGACCACGTCCGGGTCCTGGCGCAGGATCGCGCGCAAGCCACGCGCAAAAGTCATCTCGACCTTGGTGTTGACCTGGGTCTGGCCGATGCCGTCGATGAAATACTCGATCGGATCCTCGACGGTCATGATGTTGCGCGTGTTGTCGTTCAGGCGTTCGAGCGCCGCATACAGCGTGGTGGTCTTGCCGGAACCCGTTGGACCCGTGACCAGGATGATGCCGTGCGGCTTGTGAATCAGCTCGTCAATCTGCGTCTGCGTGCTGGCGGCCATGCCGAGCTGGGCAAGATCGAGCCGGCCTGCCTGCTTGTCTAACAAGCGCATCACGACGCGTTCGCCGTGCCCCGATGGAATGGTCGAGACGCGCACGTCGACCGCGCGTCCCGCAACACGCAGACTGATCCGGCCGTCCTGCGGCAGGCGTTTTTCGGCGATGTCGAGTTTCGACATCACTTTGATGCGCGAAACCACCAGCGGCGCAACCGCTCGCTTGGACTGCAGCACTTCGCGCAGCACGCCATCGACACGAAAGCGGATCACCAGGCGATTTTCAAACGTCTCCACGTGGATATCCGAGGCGTTTTCCTTGACCGCCTGCGTTAGCACGGCATTGATCAGGCGAATGATGGGCGCGTCGTCCTCGCTTTCCAGCAGGTCGGCCTGCTCAGGCAGATCCTGGGCCATGGAGGCGATGTCCACGGATTCCTCCAGGCCGCCGGCGGCGCTGATGGCGTCGTTGCCACCTTCGTACGTTTCGCGCAGCAACCGCTCGAATTGTTCGTCGGTAACGCGTTCCAGTCGCAATGGGATGCCAAGATAGCGGCGCGCTTCGGCGACCGCGGCAACGCTGGCGCCCTCGCGCACAAGGCACAGGGTTACATCGCCCGGCACCGCGCGTGTCAGCACACCGTGGCGCTTCGCAAACGCGAAGCTGAGGCGGCGGTTGCTGGCCGTGGTTGCATCCAGAGAGGCGGCGTTCATGGTTTCGGTTTGGCGGGCTCGGCGGGCGTGGTTGAAGCGTCGCCAGCGGGTGCTGCCTGCGGCTCTGCTGCGGCCGCGGGCTTGATCGATCCGGACTGCGGCTGTGCGGCCGGCACCTTCCTGGCGGGCGGGGCGGGCAGCGGTGGCAGTACCTTGGGCTTGTTGCCCGGCAGCAGCGGCAGCATCTCGCCGCGCGGAGTCAGCTGCTGCTGCTGTTCACGAATGTAGTTGTACTTCTGGTTGGTCTCGATCGCCGTATCGGTGCCGTCGCGCAGGATACGCGGCTGGATGAAGACCAGCAGATTGGTCTTGTTCTTCTTGGCGCTGCGCGTGCGGAAGGCTTCGCCGATGAGCGGAATTCGTCCCAGGAAGGGCACGCGCTGCTCGCCGTTGGTCTGGGTGTCGGAAATCAATCCGCCTAACACGACCGTGCCGCCATCCTCGATGATGATCGTGGTATTGATGGTGCGTTTGTTGGTAATCAGGTCGACCGCACCGGCCGACGTGCCGGCGAGGCTCGAGCTTTCCTGCTCGATCTTGAGCGTGACCGAGTCGCCGACGTTGATCTGCGGCGTAATCTTCAGGATGGTGCCAACCTCCTGGCGTTGAATGGTCTGGAACGGATTCACCGAGCCGTTGTTATTGCCGCCCGTGTTGGTGAACTGCCCAGTCACGAACGGAACTTCCTGCGTGACCTTGATTTGCGCTTCCTGGTTGTCGAGCACGGTCAACGAGGGCTGGGCAATGATGTTGGTGGTCGCATCGCCGCGCAAAGCGCGGATCACGGCGGCAAAATCCACGCCGCTGGCGGCGCCAAGGCGGCCAATGCCAACGGTCGTACCCAGCGGCACCGAAGTCAGCGTGGCAGGATTGTCGACCGCGCGCGCAAGGTCGATGATGCTGACACCGCCAACCGGCTGGACAAAGCCGCCCGCAGCCTTGTCGCTCTTGGCGCCGTTAACCAGCCAATTGACGCCCAGTTCTGCGGATTTGTCGGCACTGACTTCGACCACAATGGCTTCGACGTGCACCTGCGCGCGCCGGATGTCGAGGCGATCGACCACCGACATCAGCGAGCGCATCGTCTTTGGCGGCGCGGTGATGACCAGCGCGTTGGTTTCCTTTTCGGCCCAGATCGTGGCGCTGCGATCCGCGACGGCCGCAGCGCCTGCGGCGCCGGGAGCGCCGGCTGTGCTGCCCGCCAGCTGTTCCTTCAGTTTGACGGCAATCTTCTCTGCGTCCGCATACTGCAGGTAACGCACCTGGGTGTCGCCGCCATTTTCCAGCGGCTGGTCGAGATAGGCGATGCGCGCCTTGTACTTGAGCACCTGGTTCTTGTCGCCGGACATCAGCACGCTGTTGGTGCGGTCGTCCGCGACCAGTCGCACGCTCGGAGTGCCGCCTTCGCCCTGCGCCTGCGCGGCTATCAGCGCGCTCATCACGCGCACGATTTCCGTCGCCGAGGCGTTGCCGAGCGGCACGATCTGGAAATCCGAATCGCTGGTCTGGTCAATGCGCTGGATGATGCGCATCATGCGGCTGACGTTGTTAGCACGGTCGGAGATGATCAGGATGTTGGTGGGCGGGTAGGCGACCAGGTGCCCCGACTGCGGCATCAGGGGCCGCAGAATCGACACCAGCTGCGCGGCGCTGACATTGTTGGTGGCAACGATCTGAGTGACGAACTCATCCGAATAACGCGACACCTTGCCCGGCAGGTCATTGCCCGCGGCGGTCTTGGCGGCCGCATCCGGGATCACCTTGATGACGTTGCCGGACGGCACTGCGACAAATCCATGCACCTGCAGCAGCGCCTGGAACGCTTCATAGAACGCATCGGGCGACATTGGTGTCGAGGACAGCATCGTTACCTGGGCTCGCACCCGGGGGTCGATGATGATGTTCTTGCCGGTTGCCGCGCTGACCGCTTCAATCACCTGCCCGATATCCGCATCCTTGAAGTTCGGTGTGATGCGCTGGGCCTGCTGCGCCGGCGCGAGTCCGCCCGCGACGCACAGCAGCGCCGCAAGTGTCATGGATCGAATCGGTTTGTTAGCCATCACAGCAGTCCTTAAAAGCTATTATTATTGTTATTCCGCGCCATCGCCCTGTACGGGCGGCTGCGCACTGGCTGGCGTCATGCCTTCGGTCCCTACGACCTGTTCGACCTGGCGCGTCACTTCAGTCATGTTGACCAGCACTTCGGTCGGCCGGCCATTGCGGATCACGCCGACCCGTGCCTCCGGCACGCTCTGCAAAGTCCCGAAGATCTCCAGGGCGCGATTCGGATCATCGAGCGGCGTACCGTTGACCGAGGTGACCAGGTCGCCGGCGCGCAGCCCCAGCTTGCTGAATGCGGCCACGTTGCGGCCTGGAAACACGCGCACGCCGCGAATCTTGCCAGTACCGAGATCGCCAACCGGTTGGGCCCGGACGATTTCGGACAAGGCGTCCGGATTGCGCTGCAGGGCTTCCTGCGCAGCCTGCAACGGATTGTCCTGCGCCCTGGCGGCCGCGGGCGGCGGCGCACCTAACAACGCGGCGTTACGCGGCAGCAGCAGCGCCTCCAGCACACCGCCGCGGTCGATGATCACGCGGTCCCGATACACCTCGTGCAGCCGCACGCCACTCGGCAGGGTAGCGCCCACCGCGTAGACGCGTGCGCTCGCCGCCGAGTCGCCAATGAGTGCGAAGCCTTTCTTCGGATCATCGTTCGCGATGGTGCCGGCCAGCACCATGGCCATGCTGGTCGTGGGCGCATTGCGCGAATCGATGTTGTTAGCCGCCTGACCGAACAGGTGGGCGTTCATGAGGGCCACGACATCAAACTGCGGCTGGCTGGCAGCGGCAGGCGCTGCACCGCCGGCAGCCGAGGTCGCGGGCGGGCCGGCGAAGTAATCAGTGACCAGCAGCGCTAGCTGCACGGCGATCAGGACGCCGAGGATACCGGTCGAAAGCTTTGGCCCATGGGACAGCAGCCAGCCAGGCCACTCGGCCGGTGAGCGCCAGGGCAAGGCGAGCGCCATTCCGCTCATTTGCTGGGGATTCCGCTGGGGGCAGGCAACCGGGTCATGCTCCAATGATACGGGGCGCACGCTAAATGCCACAAGCTGCTGTTTTACTTCATAAATACTTTAGATCAATACTGGGACTTGTGTTGTAGGCGGAGGCCCCATATAAAAGGCCCATGTCCGGAAAAGAGCGACCAGATTCGGATTCTGGTGTACTGGTCGCAGAAGCGACGCCTAAAACACGGCAACCGCCGCTGTTCAAGGTGGTGTTGCTGAACGATGATTTCACCCCTATGGAGTTCGTGGTCGAGCTGCTGGAGCGGTTTTTCGCGATGAATCGCAGCAAGGCGACCCGGGTGATGCTGGAAGTTCACACCCAGGGGAAGGGTGTTTGCGGTGTTTTTACATATGAAATTGCCGAAACCAAGGTGGCCCAGGTCATGGCGTTTGCGCGCGATAACCAGCACCCCCTGATGTGCACGATGGAACCGGCCTGAACGGCCACTGACTAAGGACTTAGGAACCCGCATGCTGTCACCCGAACTGGAACTGTGCCTCAACACCGCATTTTCGAGCGCGCGGGAGGGATTGCACGAGTTCATGACCGTCGAGCATCTGTTGCTGTCGATACTCGACTCACCCAAGGTCATCGAAATTCTCAAGGCCTGCGGCTGCGACGTGCCGCGCCTGAAGGGCGAGCTGAAGGAGCACGTTGACCGCAATACGCCGCGCCTGCAGGCCGGCGACGAGCGCGAGGTGCAGCCGACACTCGGGTTCCAGCGCGTGTTGCAGCGCGCCGTCTATCACGTCCAGTCGAGCGGCCGCAAAGAGGCTGGCCCGGCGAATGTGCTGGTGGCCATTTTCGCCGAGAAAC
>JAYUGT010000029.1:0-2434 GCA_043738315.1 Gammaproteobacteria bacterium | reverse complement strand
GGCTGTTCCCGGGCCAGGGACTGCGCGAGCTTTACGGCAACGCGGCGGATGCGACGCTATACTCGGCGCTCGTCAACGTGGTGCTTACTTTCTGATGCGAACCTTCATCGCCATCATCGCCTGGCTCGCCGCCGCAACCGGCGCGGCTGCCGCGCCAGCGCCGGAGTCGCAGAGCGTGGTCGAGGCCGCCGCCAAGTCGGCGGGTTGCGTGAGCTGCCACACCAGGACCGACCGCGCCAGCATGCACGCCAGCCCGGCGGTCGTGCTCGGCTGCACCGACTGCCACGGCGGCAATCCCCGCATCGAGAGCCCGGCCTACGGCGAAGACCGCGAAGCAGCCGGCACGGCCTACGGCGCGGCAATGAATCGCGCGCACGTGGCGCCGCGCTTCCCGCGCGACTGGCGGCTGCCGGTGTCCGCCAATCCGGAGCGTTCCTATACCCTGCTCAACCGCGAGAGGCCGGAGTTCATTCGCTTCGTCAATCCGGCCGACTACCGGGTGGCGCGCGAAGCCTGCGGCGCCTGCCACCTGCCCATCATCCAGGCCGCCGAGCGCAGCATGATGGCGACTGGCGCCATGCTCTGGAACGGTGCCGCCTACAACAACGGCATCCTGCCGTTCAAGCGCGGAGTGTTCGGCGAGGCCTATACCCGCGCTGGCGAGCCGGCCTCGATCAAGAATCCGGTCAAGCCGAGCGATTGGATGATTCACAAGGGCATCCTGGCGGAGCTGTTCCCGCTGCCCGCATGGGAGACCGTGCCGCCTGCCGATGTGTTCCGCGTGTTCGAGCGCGGCGGCCGGGTCATCAGTAGCCTGTTCGCTGAAATCGGGTTGCCGAACAATGCGGGGCGGCTGCAGGCGCTGGAAGAGCCGGGGCGGCCGGACATCAAGCAATCGAACCGCGGGCCGGGAACCGGCGCACGCATCGCGGTGCCGCTGATCAACCTCACCAAGACGCGGCTTAACGACCCGATGATGTGGTTCCTGGGAACCAACGACCAGCCTGGGGACTACCGCTCCTCGGGCTGCGCTTCCTGCCACGTGGTGTACGCGAACGACCGCGATCCGCGCCATTCCGGCCCGTATGCAAAATTCGGACATGAGGGCATGAGCGTCAGCGCCGATCCGACCATCCTCAAGGACGAATCGGGGCACCCACTGAAGCATGAGTTCACCCGCTCCATTCCATCGTCGCAATGCATGATCTGCCACATGCATCAGCCCAACGTGTTCGTCAACAGCTTCTACGGCTATACCATGTGGGACTACGAGTCGGACGCGCCGTTCATGTGGCCGGAGAAGCAGCGCTATCCCAGCGACGAAGAGCGCAGGCGACTGCTCGACCGCAATCCCGAAGGCGCGTCGGTGATCGGCAAATGGAGTGACCCGGAATTCCTGAAGAACGTCTCGAAGCTCAATCCCCAACTCAAGGACACGCAGTTCGCCGACTACCACGGCCACGGCTGGAACTTCCGCGCCATCTTCAAGCGCGACCGAAAAGGCACACTGCTCGACAAGGAAGGAAAGGCGGTCGCGGACGACGATCCGGGCAAGTTCGGGAAAGCGGTGCACCTGTCCTCGATCCATCTCGACCGGGGAATGCATTGCGTGGACTGCCACTACGCGCAGGACGCGCACGGCAACGGTCACATCTATGGCGAAGTCGCCGCGGCGATCGAAATCGACTGCACCGACTGCCACGGCACCGCCGATCGTTACCCCACGCTGTTCACCTCGGGGCCGGCGGCGCGGCCGGCTGGCGCCGATCTGAGCCTGCTGCGCAATCCGGACGGCCGCAAGCGTTTCGAGTGGCGCGACGGCAAGCTCTATCAGCGCTCGGCGGTCGATCCGAATCTGGAGTGGACAGTCTCGCTGGTCAAGGACAGCGTCAACGCCAGGCACCCGCGCTACAACGAGAAGGCGGCGCGCGCGAAACTGATGGCGCGCGGCAGCTTCGACAACTACGCCCAGAATTGGGGCTCCGGCGTGCCGGCAGGCGCGCGCGCCCACGGCGACGACAAGATGGCCTGTTATACCTGCCATCTGTCTTGGACCACCGGCTGCGCCGGCTGCCACCTGCCGATCGAGGCCAACTGGAAGACCGACCGGCTGCACTTCGAAGGCGGTTCGACCCGCAACTTCGCCACTTACAATCCGCAGGTTGCGCGCGACGATATGTTCCAGCTGGGGCGCAGCGGGCCAGTCAAGGGCGGCAAGATCACCCCGGTCCGGTCCTCCTCCGCGCTGGTGCTGTCCTCGACCAATGCGAACCGCGAGCGCATCTACATCCAGCAGCCGCCGACCGCGAGCAGCGGCTTCTCCAGCCAGGCGTTCGCGCCGCACTATCCGCACACCGAGCGCAAGACCGAAACCAAGACCTGCGACGACTGCCATCTGGGCGCGGCCAACGACAACAACGCCATCATGGCGCAG
>JAYUGT010000028.1:0-15448 GCA_043738315.1 Gammaproteobacteria bacterium | reverse complement strand
CCGTGGCGCCGGTGATCGGGTTCAGCCAGTTTTCCAGCAAGGCGCCGGTTTCAAGATGCGTGTAGTAACCTATTTGTGCGCCGATCACCTGATAGCGGCCATCGCCCTGGCCGATGCAGCGGTGCACCGAGCCGACGTGCATGTCAAAGAACGGTGTCAGCACGTTGTCGACCAGGCCATAGCGGCGCCCTTGCAACCACCAGAAGAACAGCTGACCGTCACCCGCAAACCGCATCTGGCGGTACAGCCTTGCGACCTGTACAGGGTCGGTGGCGCCCTCCAGTCCGGCCGCAAGCGCGCGCCGGCCACTGCCGGCCGCCACGGCGCCCATGGCTAACAAGGATCCCGATACTTCGCGTCGTGTAAATTCCATGGCGGCTCCCCGGTGAATGATCTAACCCAGTTTCAGACTCGGCGGCGCCTCGCAACGCGCCAGCATTTCGCGACATTGCTGCCAGTCGGCGCTGGCCTGCAATTCGGCCAGATTGCGTTTCGGCCCGCGGCCGCGCAGGCGCACCAGGCCCAGCGACAGCCCCGGATTGATCGGGCGCCGCAGGCCATTGAGCACGGCGACCACGTCCGCGCGACGATTGCAGATCGGCAACACATCGCAGCCAGCCTCGAGCGCCAGCGCAGCGCGTTCCACCGGACCGCCAAATTGTGTCGCACCCGCCATCGACAGGTCATCGGCGAACACGACGCCGCCAAACTGCATATCGCCGCGCAGCACGCCCTGGATCCAGCGCCGCGACAGGCTCGCGGGCAACGAATCGATCTCCGGAAACAGCACATGTGCAACCATCACGGCCGGCAGGTTGTTGGCGATCAGCGTGTAATAGGGGCGCAGGTCGCGCTCCAGGTCTGCCAGCCCGCGCCGATCGACCGGCAACGCATGATGCGAGTCTGCAACCACGGCACCATGGCCGGGAAAATGCTTGGCTACCGCGCCCATGCCGGCGTCCCGCATACCTAACATCGCCGCGACCGCCAGCCGGCCGACGATTTCCGGATCCGGGTGCAAGGCGCGGTCGCCGATCACCGTGCTGACACCGTAGTCCAGGTCCACGCAGGGTGCGTAGGACAGGTCGATGCCAACCGCGCGCAATTCCGCGGCCATCAGCCAGTTCAGGTGCCGTGCCAGCGCGGTGCCGGACGCATGATCGGCATCAAACTCATGGCCGATGCGGCGCGCGGGCGGCAGCAGCGAAAAACCGCTGCGAAAGCGCTGTACGCGCCCACCCTCGTGATCCACGGTCACCAGCAGCGGCGGATTGCGTACCGCCTTGATCTCGGCCACCAGCGCCGCGAGCTGCGCGGGATCTGAATAATTACGGGTAAACAGGATCACGCCGCCGACCAGCGGGTGCGCGAGGATTTCCCGATCCTCGGGCGCCAGTGTCTGCCCAGCCACGTCGATCATCAGCGGTCCGAGCGTCATGCGGCGGTTCTCGCGCGCTCGCGCGGACTGCGCCGCGGCTCCAGCACCACCATGGACTCCATGTGCGTCGTGTGCGGAAACATGTCGAGCACGCCAGCCGCACGCACGACATAGCCGTGCAGCTGAGTCAGTTCGCCCAGGTCGCGCGCCAGCGTGCCCGGATGACAGGACACATAGACAACGCGTCTGGGTGCGAGTCGCGCAATGGCCGCCAGCACCTCGCGCGCGCCGGCACGCGGTGGATCGAGCAGCACGTGTGAAAAACCGCCCTGCCACCAGCGCGCATCCAGGTCGGGCTGGCTGAGATCGGCGCTGAAAAAACTGCTGTTAGGCAGCCCATTGCGTTCCGCATTGGCGCGGGCCCGGGTCACCAGGCCCTCATCGCCCTCGACTCCGACCACCTCGGCGCCGCGGCGCGCCAGCGGCAGGCTGAAATTGCCGAGTCCGCAGAACAGGTCCAGCACCCGGTCCCCGGGACCGGCACCTAACAAGTCGAGCGCCTGATGTATCATGAGGGCGTTGAGTCCCGCGTTCACCTGCACAAAATCGAGCGGCTGGAATTCAAGCGTAACAGCGAACTCCTCGAGCCGGTAATAGAGCGGCACCCCGCTTCCGGCCAGCGGCGTGACCGTGTGCGGCCCGCCGGGCTGCAGCAGAAACTCGATCGCGTGGCTTTTCGCAAACTCAGCTAACAGCTCGCGGTCGGCAGTCGTGATCGGTTGCAGGATACGCAGCACCAGGGCGGTCGCGTTGTCGGCAACCGCCACTTCAATCTGCGGCAGCTGCGCGCGCACGGTCAGTTTTTCAATCAGCCGGGCCAGCGGTTCCAACAGGCTGGCGACAGGCTCGGCGAGAATTTCGCAACGCGTCAGATCCGCGATGTAGGGCTTGGAGCGCTCGCGGAATCCGACCAGGACCCGGCCTTTCTTGGCGACGTCCTTGACGCCGAGCCGCGCTCGCCGCCGGTAATTCCACACCGGTCCGCTCAGGGGCGGCAGCCAGCGTTCCGGCTCGATTTGCGCGATCCGCAGCAGGTTCTCGCGCAATTCCTGCTCCCTGGCGAGCAACTGCGCCGCCGGCGACAGGTGCTGCAACGCGCAGCCGCCGCAAATCCCGAAATGACTGCAACGTGGCGTGACCCGGTCACTGGAGCGGCTGACGATCTCCACCAGGTCGGCATAATCGAACTGCTTTTGCGGCCGGCGGCGGCGAAAGCGCACGCGTTCTCCAGGCAAGGCGCCGGGCACGAAGACCGTCTTGCCGGCGCGCACGACGCCTTCGGCGTCATGGTTGAGCGCCGCGACCAGGCCCTCTTCCTCCGGTGCCGCGTTCAATGCACGGCCTCGCGCCAGGCCGCCAGGAACTCGCGCCAATGCGGATCCGCAGACGCCGTCAGCCAGTCGCGTACCCGCGCAGTCTCGGCCTGAAACTGCCCGCGATCCAGCACACCGCGCAACAGTTGATAGCGCAAATACACCAGGTAGGTGTTTAGCACATCGGTTTCGCAGTAGCGTCGCACCGCCACGACCTCGCCGCTGCGCCAGGCATCCCAGACCTGTGCGCCGGAAAAACCCAGCTTGCCCGGCAGACCTAACAGCACCGCCATGTCAGCGAGCGAGGCGCGCGCCCGCCCCTGGTAAAACGACAATACGTCCATGAGATCGGTATGCCGCGCATGGTACCGGTTGACATAGTTGTTCCAGCGAAACGCATTGTCGCTGTCGCCCATTTCCCAGAACTGCGGCGCCTGCACGCCGTGCTTGAGCGCGCGATAGGTCAGTACCGGCAGATCGAACCCGGACCCATTCCAGGAAACCAGGTCCGGCCGGTAGCGCTCGATGCCGTCGAAAAAACGCTGCACCAGCTCCGCTTCGCCGGACTCCACCTCGCCCAGGCTCCAGACCCTGAGCTGATCGGCGCTGCGCAACGCGCAGGATATCGCCACGATGCGCTGCTGCTCGAGCGGCAGAAACTCGCTACCGCCGGTTTGCTGCCGCCGCTGCGCAGCCATGGCCTTGGCAACTTCGGCGTCCGGCAGATCCCCAAGGCCTAACAGCGTGCGGCCGTAGCCGACATCCGGCACCGTCTCGATGTCAAATACCAGCACGTTCATGGGCGCTTCCTGGTTGTCCGCTTCTTGTTGGTCCGCTTCTGGCGTGTCGCCTTCTCCAGTACCGCAACCGCGACGATCAAGCCAGCCTCGTCGGTCAGTGTGACATGGCCGTCGCCGATGCCGAGGCGGCGGCGCACGCGTTCGCCACGGGGCGAATAGACGACCTCCGGCCGCCCCCAGGCGTTCTGCACCACGCCGACGTCGCGTATCCAGACCCCGTGGCCAAATCCGGTGCCCATGGCCTTGACGATCGCTTCCTTGGCCGCAAACCGCAACGCCAGAAAACGCTCCTTGCGCTTCGTACGTGTTAGCTGGGCCAGCTCGCCCGGCATCAGCAGGCGGGCCACGAAATGCTCACCGAAACGCCGGTACACGCCCGCCACCCGGCTGGCCTGCAACACATCAACGCCAATTCCGTAAATCACCGCAATACCTGCCTGCGCACGGACCGGGCAACCGCCCGGGTACGAATTTCGTAGCCATCGAGACACTGATCCAGCGCCGCCCGCAGGATGCGGCCTGCCGCCGCCAGGCCTTCGGGGTCATGCCAGTGACCGGCTGCTACCGCCAAGAGCGCCACGCCGCTGAGCGAGTCTTCCTGCTCGCCTGGCTGCCCGCCTGGCTGCCCGCCTCGCTGCTGGCTGGGCGTAAACCCGACGCCTGCGGTAAACACATAGCGTTGCGCCGGCTCCAGCCCGGCGAAGTCGATACCGTAGCCGCAGGCCTGCAGCAACTGCATTTCGAATTCGCGCAGCACCGGCGCCTCCGGGCCCGGTTCGCACAGCCGCTGCAGCGCCTGCGAGTACGCTTCGTACAAGGCCGGTTGCGCATCGAGGCGCTCCGTCAGCTTGAGCAGCAATTCACTCAGGTAGTAAGCCGACATCAGGGTTTCCGCGCGCGGTGTCGTTGCGGCGGCGTCCGCCAGCTCGGCGCCAGTCAGCTGCGCGGCGTCGCCGCGACCTAACACAAATGACAGCAGCAGGCGCCGGAAAGGCTGCAGCACCGGGGCCAGCCGCGATTTCGGCCCGCGCACGCCGCGCGCGAATAGTGTCAGCCGCCCATGCTCGCGCGTGAAAACCTCGACGATCCTGCTGGTGTCGCGGTACGGCCGGTGATGCAGCACATAGCCCTCGGCCAGTTGCACGCGCCGCGCCGCGCGGCTCATTCGAGACCCAGCGATTTCAGCGCGCGCGCGTCGTCGGCCCAGCCTTCCCGTACCTTGACCCAGAGGGTCAGGTGAAATCGCTCGCCAGTCATGTGCACGAGTTCGCGCCGCGCGGAGGTGCCCACCTTCTTGAGACGCTCCCCGCCCTTGCCGATGACGATCGGTTTCTGCCCCTCACGATCCACCCAGATCACGGCCGAGACTGCCCAGCGCTCGGGTTCGCGCTCCAGGGACTCGATTTCAACCGCAATGCCGTATGGCAATTCCTGGTTCAGCATCAGCGTGAGTTTCTCGCGGATGATTTCCGCAATCCTGAAACGCAGATCGCGGTCCGTTAGCATGTCCGCTGGAAAGAGCGGCGGCGACAACGGCAGATGCCTGGCAATCGCCGCAATCAA
The DNA here is from genome assembly GCA_043738315.1 of Gammaproteobacteria bacterium. GTDB lineage: Bacteria > Pseudomonadota > Gammaproteobacteria > Steroidobacterales > Steroidobacteraceae > UBA964. Next base: position 10,334 of record JAYUGT010000028.1, on the reverse strand, counting down.
GGGTTCCAGGTTGTCGCCATGGGCGGCGGAAACAGGCACGATATCGACAAACTCGGCTTGCTTCGCCAGCTCCTCCATGAAGGGCAACAGCTTGGAGCGCGGCTTGACCTGATCGACCTTGTTGACCACGGCGATCACCGGCCGGCCGGCAGCCAGCGCGCGCTGCAAGGCCAGCGCGTCATCCGGTGAATGTCGCAATGCTTCGACCACCCACAGCACGACGTCGGCATCGATGGCCGCTGCGGAGGCCGAGCGGTTCATCGCCTTGTTGAGTGAGCGCTTCGCGCCCAGATGCAGGCCCGGAGTATCGACAAAGGCGATCTGCAGTCCCGGCCGATGCAGCACACCTAACACTCGATGCCGGGTGGTCTGCGGCCGTGGCGTGACGATTGACAGTTTCTGCCCGATCAGCGAGTTCAGCAGCGTTGACTTGCCGACGTTCGGCCGGCCGATAAGCGCGGCGAAGCCAGCGTGAATCTGCGGCTCTTCGCTCATGCCCGTTTGCCTGACTCGAGCTGCTCGAGCAATTTGATGGCGGCCTGCTGCTCGGCGCGGCGCCGGCTGGTGCCCGCGCCGGTGGCGCGACAAGCGCGGGTTTCGAGCGCGCACTCGACCACGAAACTCTGCTCGTGAGCCTCGCCCGACACGGATACGACCCGGTATTCCGGCAAGGGCTCGCCGTGCGCCTGCAACCACTCCTGCAGGCGCGTCTTCGGGTCCTTGAGCGCCGCCGGATCGGGCAGCTGCTCAATGACCGGCGCCACCAGCGGCAGGACCTGGGCGCGCGCAGCGTCCATGCCACGATCGAGAAAAACCGCCCCGATCACCGCCTCCAGCGCATCGGCCAGAATCGATTGCCGGCGAAATCCGCCGGTCTTGAGTTCCCCGCCGCCCATTTGCAGCACCTCGCCGATACCGAGCCCCTGTGCCAGTTGCGCCAGGGGCTCGGCGCTCACGACCCGTGCCCGCAACCGGCTCAGGTCGCCTTCGTCGGCCTCTGGAAAGCGCTCATACAGGTGTTCGGCAACCAGCAGATTGAGGACCGCATCGCCGAGGAATTCGAGACGCTCATTGTTATTGCTGGATGCGCTGCGGTGCGTCAGCGCCATGGTGAACAATTCGTCACGCAACGGCGTGTAACCGAAGCGCGCAGCCAGCCACTGCGACACTGGCCCACGGGATGAATTCATCCGCTATTTGAACTCCACCGACTTCTCGAATTCAAACAGCAGCGACACGTTATAGAACAGCGGCACGACCTGCTCATAGTTGGCGTCAATCTGCCAGCCGCCTTCTTTACGCGTGATCGCGAGATCTTCGATGTCCGGCCGCTCAATATATTCCACCACCCATTTGCGTGACAGCAGGTCCTTCAACTGGTCCTTGGTGAGACTGCCATTGCCGGCATTGTCCTTGGCAAAATTATCCATCGCCCGGATTACCGCCATATAGTTGTTGAATGGAGAAATGCAGCGCATTGCGACATAGCCGAGAATGAATATGGGCACCAACAGGAAGACCCAACCGATGGCGGTAACGCCGCGTTGCCGATGAGCTGTAAGTTGAGAATGCATGTACTGCTCCTAACAATCTGTCACTGTATCTTCTGGCCGAGCCGGTCCCATTGAATGCGCTTGCCGGGCCGATTGAAGTCGAGATTGAACCAGATTCTCGTCGCCTTGCCTACGAGGTACTCCTCACGAACGAAACCCCAGTAGCGGCTGTCGAGGCTATTGTCGCGGTTATCGCCCAGCATCAGGTACTCACCGGGCGGCACGACTATCTCCTCCGGCACCCGCATCATCGGGTCATGACCGGAGTCATGCGCATCCACTTCACCCGGCGCGAGGCCCGGCTCGCACACATAGTTCGAAGCCATCACCCGCCGGTTGCAGCCCGGCAAGCCAGGGGGCACATCATGCGAGCGAGCACTCAGGCAATGCAGCACCTGATGCTCCTCATTACCCAGCTTTTCCAACGCACGCTGCATGCCGACATAACAACCATCGTTGAAGGTCTCGACATCGCGAAACGGCACCGGCTGACCATTGATGATGAGACTGTCCGATCGCACGATCACGTGATCACCTGGCAATCCCACGACGCGCTTGATGAAGTTGACCCCGAGGTCCTCCGGAAACCGGAACACCGCGACATCGCCGCGTTCCGGGCTGCCGACCTCGACGATCTTGCGATGGATGACCGGCAGCCGCATGCCGTATGCGTACTTGTTGACCAGGATGAAGTCGCCATCCAACAGAGTCGGCATCATCGAATCCGAGGGGATCCGATACGGTTCGAAAATAAACGAACGCAGGACCAGCAGGACCGCTGCCACCGGGAAGAAACTGCGTGCGTAATCCAGGGTCGCCGGTTCCGGCGGCCAGGGTTGATCGGCCGGCAGGCCCTCGGGGCGCTCGGCCGGAAACAGCGCATGCCTGCCCCGGCGCAGCACCCAGTGATCGAATGCCCACACCAGTCCCGATGCCGCAGTGACCGACACCAGCACGAAGCCAAAATCGGTGCGCTGACTGCGAAACAACTGCCACAGGATCGCGAGCACCGTAAACGGCAGCAGCCCGTAGGCGATTTTCAGCCACCAGGGATCGACCGATGACCCGGGTGGGGCGCTGGCAAGGCGCCTGGCGCGCAGAAACCAGTCGTCCACGACGCAGACAACGCCTAACGGCAAGGCCAGCAATGCCAGCCACGAAATAACCTGGTTCAGTAAATCGCTGTATGTGGGTGACATGGGTCCTACTTCTTGCCAATCTTGAGTACTGCCAAAAACGCTTCCTGTGGAATCTCCACCTGGCCAAGCTGCTTCATGCGCTTCTTGCCCTCTTTCTGCTTCTCCAGCAGCTTGCGCTTGCGCGAAATGTCGCCGCCATAACACTTGGCCAGCACGTTCTTGCGCAGTGCCTTGACCGTGGCGCGCGCAATCACATGGGTGCCGATCGCCGCCTGGATCGCAACTTCAAACATTTGCCGCGGGATCAATTCCTGCATTTTGTCGACCAGGTCCCGGCCACGGTGATAGGCGTTGTCGCGATGCACGATGATACTGAGTGCGTCGACCTTGTCGCCGTTGATCAGCATGTCCAGCTTGACCAGCGGCGCTGCCTGAAAGTGGCTGAACTCGTAGTCAAATGATGCATAGCCGCGGCTCGAGGATTTCAGGCGATCGAAGAAATCGAGCACCACCTCCGCGAGTGGCAACTCATATTGCAGCGCAACCTGGTTCGCCAGGTATTGCATCTTCTTCTGCAGGCCGCGCTTTTCCTCGCACAGCTGCAACACCGACCCGACATAGTCGGGCGGTACCAGGATGTTCGCCAGGATGATTGGTTCGCGTATCTCGGCCACTTTGTTAGGTGGCGGCAGTTTGGCCGGATTGTCCACCAGCTGGCTGGTGCCGTCGGACAGGCCAACCTCGTACACCACCGTTGGCGCGCTGGTGACCAGTTCCAGCTGGTATTCGCGCTCCAGGCGTTCCTGCACGATGTCCATGTGCAGCAGCCCGAGAAACCCGCAACGAAAGCCAAAACCTAACGCGGTTGAAACTTCCGGCTCGTAATGCAGCGCCGAATCGTTGAGCTTGAGCTTTGCAAGCGCGTCCCGAAACGACTCGTAGTCCTCGGAATTGATCGGGAACAGCCCGGCGAAGACCCGCGGCTGGATCTGCTTGAATCCCGGCAGGGGCGCGGCACATGGCCGGTTCTCCAGCGTGATCGTGTCGCCGACTGGCGCGCCGTAGATGTCCTTGATGCCGGCAATGGCGAAACCCACCTCGCCCGCAGCCAGCTCGCGCACCGCAACCGGCTTGGGTGTAAAGCGTCCGAGTTTGTCGACCTGCCAGCTGCGGCCGGTCGACATGACCTGGATCTTGTCGCCAATCCTGATGCCGCCATTGACTACCCGGACCAGTGACACCACGCCCACGTAGTTGTCAAACCAGGAGTCGACGATCAGCGCCTGCAGCGGACCGGCGGGGTCACCTTTGGGCGGCGGAATGCGCGCCACCAGTGCCTCCAGCAACTGATCGACATTTTCACCGGTCTTGGCGCTGACACGACAGGCGTCCTGCGCGCCGATGCCGATGATTTCCTCGATCTCGCGCATGACCTTGGCCGGGTCTGCCGACGGCAGATCGATCTTGTTGATCACCGGCACGACTTCCAGGCCCTGCTCGATCGCGGTATAGCAATTCGCCACGCTCTGCGCTTCAACTCCCTGCGAAGCGTCAACGACTAACAACGCGCCCTCGCAGGCTGCCAGCGAGCGCGACACCTCGTAGGAAAAATCGACATGGCCGGGAGTGTCGATGAGATTCAGCTGGTAGCGCTCGCCATCTTTCGCGTCGTAAAACAGCGTTACGCTCTGGGCCTTGATGGTGATGCCGCGCTCACGCTCCAGATCCATCGAATCTAACACCTGAGCCTGCATTTCGCGGTCCGCAAGCCCGCCGCACAGCTGGATCAGGCGATCAGCCAGCGTCGACTTGCCGTGATCGACGTGGGCGATGATGGAGAAGTTGCGAATGCGTTGCACGGGCGGACCGAAGTTAAACGACCATTATAAACGGAACGCCATTTTTCGAGCCGGGAAGGCATGTGGGCCTCAGCGTGGCAGGCTCTTCGCCAGCACGCGCCGCAACTCATCGGTCTGCAGGCGGCCATAACAAACCAGCGCGCCGTCCAGCAGCAGCGCCGGCACCTTGAGACCATAGCGGCGCTGCAGCTCGGGGTCCGAATCGACATCGATCAGTTGCAGTGCCGGCAAGCTGAGAACCCGCGACAGGGTGCGCAATTCCGCCTGCATGACTTCGCACAGCTCGCAGTCTTCGCGAGTCAGCAGGGTGAGGCCCATGCGGCGCCCGGCTGTTAGCGACGCGGCGCGGCCGACGGCGCAAAGGCCGGGACGCCGACCTGCGGCAAGGCCTGCCGGCCCGGGCGCAGGTCCGGGGCGCGGCGCGGTTCAAGGCCCTCGGCCCCATCCGCCCGCATCTGGCTTGCGAAGAAACGCACCGTGGTCAGCGGTACTTCACCGACCGCCGTGATCTGCACGCCCGAGCGCCGCAGGCTGTAGGCGCTGGAGACACCCATCTGCCCGGAACTGGCCGGCGACTGCGAATCCAGGTCCGACGTTTCGACAAAGACTGAAACCGTCGCAAGGCCGTCCGAGAAAACCAGGTGCGTTGCCGGCTGACTGGCCCCCGGCAGCAACTGGGTACTGCGCGTTGTTAGCTGAAAACCCGGCGGCAGCCGCATCACATTCCAGAGCCGTTGCTCGCCGCCGGCCATGGCCGCAGCGGCGGCTGCATTGCCGGCTGCCAGTACCGGCTGCGGCTCAGGCCGCAGCCAGCGAAACGTATCGGCCGCTGCCGGCAGCTTGAAGGCATCATCGGCGATCCGCGCCGGCAGGCTAAGCCGCGCGAACACAATCTGTTCCAGCACTGCGCCATTGGCGTCACAGAGCTGGCTCTTGAGCGGCATGGCCGTGGCCTCATCAATCCACAGCCGGTAACCGAAACGAAATTCATCGCGCGGCTTGATTTCGATCACACGCGCATCGCGGCCCATCAGGCGCGCGCGTCCGGGCTGGGTCAGTTCGTAATTGTCGATGGCCGCGGCGCCGGCATTCGGCAAGGCACCTAACAGAGAGCCGCTGTCTTTGCGCGGCTCAACCAGCACCGTGCGCTGGTCCGGCAGGTAACAGATCAACTCATCGCCCTTGCGAACGAACTCTCGCCCGGAGCCGTCCAGCGACACCAGTCGTTCACGCACTGCGCCATCGCTGACGCCATGCAGGATGCGCAGCGTTTCCACCCGCCCCTCGCGCACATGGAAAAACACGCCGTCGTAATTGCGCGTGGCAAGCGCTTCGTTCATGCGCTTGATCCAGGTCATCGGATTGGCATCATCGGCAAACGCGGCGCCCGCCGTCACCGTCTGCGCGCCGGCCCACCCGGGAGTCAGCAGCAACAGGACCGGCAGCAGACCATGAGTTCGCAGCACGCGCATCAGCGCTTGTCTCCGCCAGGCTGGGCGGCCGGCGCGTTCAACGACTTCAACGGCGCCGCTGTCGATGGCGCCGGCGTCAATGGCAGGACTGACTCGCTGGCGACCAGGGCAGAAAGCACGTTGCGCCGATTGAGCGGCGCGGCATATTCACTGTGCGCGACCACGTAGTTGGCAAACTGCCCGGCAGCCAGGCCCGGCCCGGCACTGTGGCCCGCCGCCGGCACCGTGTAGCGCTCCGGCTCGCCGTTGCTGACAACGCGCGGCATCGCGCGCGCACCCGCAGCCACCAGGCTGAGATTATCGCGCATCTCCGGCAGGTCCACGCCACCTAACACGACTTCGCCGGCGTTAGCATTCGCGCCCGCCTGCGCCACCAGCGCAGGCGCGTTGTCGGTAACACGGGCCTGCAACCAGAAGATCGACAAGGCGGCGACACCGGCCGCGACGCCAATGCCCACGACCGGCTGCGCCCAGCGCTCGAGCCGGGCGCGCATCGGAGCGGCCGGGTCCTGGCTATCGACGTCCGCAGCCTGCGGTGCTGCGGCGCCGACGCTTTGAGCGACCCGATCGGCCACGGACAGAACGCGAGGCTTACCGCCCGCACTCCCTGCCGACTGGATCGGCTCACCACGCAAGGCCGCGCCGATCAGCGCATACCGCGACCACTGCGTTTTCAGATTGGCATCCCGGGTCAGCCGCCGAGCTAACAACTCGCACTCTGCCTGGGGCAACTCGCCGTCGAACATCGCCGACAGCTGGCTGTCGCGTTCCTCGTTCATCCCACTTCCTCCGAGCGACCCAGGCCACCCTCAAAAACTTCGCGCAGGCGCGCATCGATCGCCTCGCGGGCGCGGAATATCCGCGACCGCACCGTCCCTACCGGGCAGGACATGGTCGCAGCAATATCTTCATAGCTCAGGCCTTCCAGCTCGCGCAGCACAATGGCGGTGCGCAGGTCTTCCGGCAACGCGGCAATCGCCTGATTCACCGTGTCGCGAATTTCATCGGTCATGGCCAGCGCTTCCGGCGTCGCGTTGTCCTGCAGGCGGTCCTGCAAGTCGTAGCTGCCCTCGTCATCGTCGCCGCCTTCGATCGGCAGCGTCCGGCGGTCGCGCGACCCGATGGTGTTCTTGGCGGTGTTTATCGCAATGCGATAAAGCCAGGTGTAAAAGGCGCTGTCGCCGCGGAAATTGGCCAGCGCCCGATAGGCCTTGATAAATGCTTCCTGGGCGACGTCTTCGGCCTCGGCCTGGTTGCCCACGTAGCGCATGACCAGCTTCACGACCTTGTGCTGGTACTTGCGCACCAGCAGATCAAAGGCGGTCTTGTCGCCGCGCTGCACGCGGCGCACCAGGCTGCCATCGGTCTCTTCCAGAGTCACGAGCGGCGCTGGAGCCTTGGGCACCAGCAGTCGGGGCATACGGGGGATTGCAGCAATCGCGTCCAAGCGGCTGAATAGACTCTGAACCAGGAGGAAAGTTCGGCCATGTCGGGTAATTGCCGCCGCCAGATTGTGATACAGGCCCCAGAGCCTGTAACCGATTGTAGCAGCGATCACCCAGCGGTCTTCGCGAGCCGAAAGATCGCGGCGAGCCGCGCCGCGCCCAGGGACCGCGCGGAGCACCACAAGTAGCGCCTTGAGCCCTGACAACTCCAGGCGACCACCGCGACCTCAGGCGCCAGGAAAGACAGCCGCAGGGGCCGGACGGGATGGGGCTGAGCGCAGCTGCAGACCAGGTCGTCTCCCGCCAGGACCAGCAGTCCAGGGTCAGCAAAGCCTAGGCGGCGCGGCAATCCGCGCCACCAGGGCCGCCAGATCGGGGTTTTCGGGGCTTTCACCCGCGAGCAGATAACGCTGCAGTTCCGGGTCCTGCAACTCCAGTAACTGCTCGATCAACGCCAATTCGCGCGTCCCCTCAGCCTGCGGCAGTGCCGCGCAGGAGTTAACATAGCGTGTTAGCAGGACATCGAGTTCCCGCATGCCGCGGCGGCAGCTCCAATGCAGGCGGCGCCAGCGCGCATCCAGGTCATGTTCCACTAACTGCGGCCATCAGCTGCGGCGCTCAATGCGAGCGTTCGAGCATCATATTCTTGATGGCGGCGATGGCCCTGGCGGGATTGAGGTCCTTGGGACAAGCCTCGGTGCAATTCATGATGGTGTGGCAGCGGTACAGCTTGAAGGGATCGTTGAGCGCATCGAGCCGCTCGCCGCTGGATTCATCCCGGCTGTCGATGATCCAGCGATACGCGGCTAACAAAGCCGCCGGGCCAAGATAACGATCGCTGTTCCACCAGTAGCTCGGGCAGGACGTGGAGCAGCAGGCACACAGGATGCAGGCTGACGGGCCATCGATTTTTTCCTGGTCCTCGGGCGACTGCAGACGCTCGCGATCCGGCGGCGCTGGCGTCCGCGTCTGCAGCCAGGGCTTGACCGCGGCGTACTGCGCGTAAAAGAGCGTCAGGTCCGGGACCAGGTCCTTGATCACCGGCATGTGCGGCAGGGGATAGATCTTGACGTCGCCCCTGACATCGTCACAGGCCTTGATGCAGGCGAGCGTATTGACGCCGTCGATATTCATCGCGCAACTGCCGCAAATGCCTTCGCGGCAGGAGCGGCGAAAAGTCAGCGACGAGTCGATTTCATTTTTGATCTTGATGAGCGCATCGAGCACCATCGGGCCGCAGCTCGCCATGTCGACTTCGTAAGTATCAATGCGCGGGTTCTGGCCGGAATCCGGATCGAAACGGTAGATGCGGAACTTGCGCACCTGCTTGGCATCCGCCGGCGCCGCGTAGCTCTTGCCATTGCGGCTGATCCTGGAATTCGCGGGTAATGCAAACTCAACCATCTAGTAGCTCCGTACTTTCGGCGGAATGGACGCAACTTCGTCCGTCAGCGTGCCCAGCTGCACCGGGCGATAGTCCATGGTTACGCGGCTGCCTTCAACCCAGGCGAGCGAGTGCTTGAGCCAGTTCACATCGTCGCGGCTCTTGAAGTCCTCGCGCGCGTGTGCGCCCCGGCTTTCCTTGCGGTTGGCGGCGGAATTGATGGTCGCCAGCGCCTGGCCTAACAGATTGTCCAGCTCCAGGGTCTCGATCAGATCGGTGTTCCAGATCAGGCTGCGATCGGTAATGCCGACATCGGCGAAACTCGCCACGGTGCCGGCCAGCTTGGCAACGCCTGCCGCCAGGCTCTCGCCACTGCGGAACACGGCCGCATCCTCCTGCATGATGCGCTGCATCTCGAGGCGCACTGCCGCCGTGCCGCGCGAACCCCTGGCATTTCGATAGCGATCGATGCGCGACACCGCCGGGTCGCCGGCATCCTTGGGCAAAGGCTTCTGCTTGCCACCCGGCGTCGCCACGGTCGCTGCGTGCCGCGCCGCCTCGCGCCCGAACACCACCAGATCCAACAGCGAATTGGACCCAAGCCGATTGGCGCCGTGCACCGAGACGCAGGCCGCCTCGCCCACCGCCATCAGGCCGGGCACGACGACATCGGCACCGTTGGCGCGCGTGACCACTTCGCCGTGATAATTGCAGGGAATGCCACCCATGTTGTAGTGGACGGTCGGCAATACCGGGATCGGTTCCTTGTTGACATCGACGCCGGCGAAAATCCGCGCAGTCTCGGCAATACCCGGCAGCCGTTGCATGATGACCTCCGGCCCGAGGTGCTCAAGGTGCAGGTGGATGTGATCCTTGGCGGCACCCACGCCGCGGCCTTCGCGAATTTCAATGGTCATGGAACGCGACACCACGTCGCGCGACGCCAGGTCCTTGGCGTTAGGCGCATAACGCTCCATGAAACGCTCGCCGGCGGCATTGGTGAGGTAGCCGCCCTCGCCGCGCGAGCCTTCGGTGATCAGGCAGCCCGCGCCGTAGATCCCGGTCGGATGAAATTGCACGAACTCCATGTCCTGCAAGGGCAGACCCGCGCGCAACACCATGCCGCCGCCGTCACCGGTGCAGGTATGGGCCGAGGTACAGGAAAAATAAGCGCGGCCGTAACCACCGGTGGCGAGGATCACGAGCTGGGCGCGGAAGCGGTGGATCGTGCCCTCGGCGAGATCGATCGCGACCACGCCACGACAGACGCCGTTTTCCATAATCAGGTCGACGGCAAAATATTCGATGAAAAATTCCGCCGCGTGTTTCAGCGACTGCTGATAGAGCGCGTGCAGCATGGCGTGGCCGGTGCGGTCGGCGGCGGCGCAGGTGCGCTGCGCGATGCCCTTGCCGTACTGCGTGGTCATGCCACCGAAGGGCCGCTGATAGATCCTCCCTTCCGGCGTGCGCGAAAAAGGCACA
>JAYUGT010000027.1:0-6084 GCA_043738315.1 Gammaproteobacteria bacterium | reverse complement strand
CCGCCAAGGAGCCCGAAAAGATCGTCACGGTCAACGTGCATCCGGCGGCCGGACTGCAGCCCTATCAGTGCCGGCGACTGGCGTTTGCGTTAGGTTTCAAGGGCGAACAGATTGGCGCATTCCAGAAAATGGCACTGGCCCTGTACCGCCTGGTGCTTGAAAAGGACGCCAGCCTGGTCGAAGTGAATCCGCTGATCGTCACCGACAGCGGCGCGCTCATCGCGCTGGACGGCAAGATCAACATCGATGCTAACGCGGTGTTCCGCCAGCCCGAGATGGCGAAGTATCGCGATCCCAGCCAGGAAGACCCGCGCGAGCGCGAGGCCTCGGAACACGATCTCAACTATGTCTCGCTCGATGGCGACATCGCCTGCATGGTTAACGGCGCGGGACTGGCGATGGCGACCATGGACCTGATCAAGCTGCACGGCGGCTCGCCGGCCAACTTCCTCGATGTCGGCGGCGGCGCAACCGCCGAGCGCGTAACGGCGGCGTTCAAGCTGATCCTGTCGAATCCAAAGGTGAAAGCCATCCTGGTCAATATCTTTGGCGGCATCGTGCGCTGCGACCTGATCGCGGAGGGCGTGATCACGGCGGTGCGCAATGTCGGTGTTCAAGTGCCAGTGGTAGTCAGACTGGAGGGCACTAACGCGCTCAAAGCGCGTGAATTGTTAGCTAACAGCGGTCTCAAGGTGATCGCGGCGTCCGACCTCACCGATGCGGCGCGCAAGGTCGTGGGAGCGGTGAAATGAGCATTCTGGTCAACCGCAGCACGCGCGTCATCTGCCAGGGATTTACCGGCAAGCAGGGCACATTCCATTCCGAGCAGTGCCTGGCCTACGGCACCAGGCTGGTGGGCGGCGTTACGCCCGGCCGCGGCGGCGAGAAGCACCTGGGCCTGCCGGTGTTCGACACCGTGCATGACGCCGTCAAGGCAACCGGCGCCACCGTCAGCATGATTTACGTGCCCGCGGCTTACGCGGCCGATTCGATCCTCGAAGCGGCGGACAGCGGCATCGAGCTGGTGGTCTGCATCACCGAAGGCATTCCCGTCAACGACATGGTCAAGGTCAAGGCGGCGATGGCCGGCAGTGGCGTCAGGCTCATCGGCCCGAACTGCCCCGGCATCATCACGCCGGAGGAATGCAAGATTGGCATCATGCCGGGGTTCATCCACAAGAAAGGCGTGGTCGGCATCGTGTCGCGCTCGGGCACGCTGACCTATGAGACCGTGTTTCAGACGACTAACAACGGTCTCGGCCAAAGCACCTGCGTCGGTATCGGCGGCGATCCGGTGCGCGGCATGAATTTCATCGATGTACTGGAGCTGTTCGAACGCGATGGCGCGACCGAAGGCATCTGCATGGTCGGCGAAATCGGCGGCAGCGATGAAGAAGCGGCGGCGGCTTACATCAGGAAGTACGTCAGCAAGCCGGTGGTTGCCTACATCGCTGGCGTGACGGCGCCGCCCGGCAAGCGCATGGGCCACGCCGGCGCGGTGATCGCAGGCGGCAAGGGCACGGCCGCGGACAAGTTCGCGGCACTCGAGGCGGCGGGCGTGCGCACCGTCAAGTCGCCGGCAGAGCTGGGCTCGGCCATGCTGGAACAGCTTAAGAAGCGCCGCGCGCGCAAACCGGCAGCGCGCAAGCTTGAAACGCGCAAGCCGGCCCAACCGACCAAGCCTGCCAGGCGGCCGGTCCGCAAGCGGGCCGCGCCGAAGCCACGCCGCAAGCGTTAGGGCCTGTGAACACGATGAACGACGCTGCGTTGCCCTCACAGGCATTTCAGGCAAGGCGCGAGGCCCGATGCATGGTAATTCCATGTGAGGGCCGAGCAACACAGCCTCAAATGCCTGTGAGTGCAACCCGAAGGGACGGGGCCCGCGCCGCGCAGCGCGGCGTTGGTCCTCGTTCCAGTACATTCAGTACAGTTCACTCGTCCCGCCTTGCGCTGCGCGGCGGGGGCCACCGTCGCTGCGCCGTTCATAGTGTGCACAGGCCCTAGGCCCATTTTGCGCATCGCGCTGGCACAGCTTGATTTGTTGGTCGGCGATGTTGCCGGCAACGCGCGCCGGATTCGCGACACGGTCGTGCGCGCGCAGCGCGAGCAGGCGGCCGATCTGGTGATCTGCCCGGAGCTGGCCCTGTCCGGTTATCCGCCGGAGGACCTGCTGTTCCACCGCGGGCTCAGGCACCAGATCGAAAAAGAACTGGCGGATTTCGCCGCGCAGCCGCTGCCAGCGGCGCTGTTGTTAGGATTTCCGGAATACGCCGGCGGCCACATCTACAACGCTGCGGCCGTATTCGACCGTGGCGCGATGGTGGCCAGACATCGCAAGCTCTGCCTGCCGAACTATCGCGTGTTCGATGAGAAACGCTATTTTGAGGCCGGCGAGGGCGCGACTGTGTTCGACATGCGCGGTGTACGCCTCGGTGTCCTGATTTGCGAAGACATCTGGGAGGCAGAGCCGGCGCGCGCGGCGCGGGCCGCCGGTGCCGAGGTTCTGCTGGTGCTCAATGCTTCGCCGTTCGAGCTGCGCAAGCAGAAGATGCGCGAGGACATCGTCCGCCAGCGGGTCCTGGACCTGCACATTCCGGTCATTTACGCCAACCTGGTCGGCGGCCAGGACGAACTGGTCTTTGACGGTAATTCCTTCGCGATGGACGCCGCTGGCACGGTGGTCGCGCGCGCGGCCGCATTCGCCGAGGATCTGCAGACCCTGGAGCTGACCAGGGGCGCCGCGGGTATTGAACTGCGTGGCGGGCACATCGCGCCGCTGCTCGACGATACGCCCAGCGTCTACGGCGCACTGGTAACCGGGGTACGCGACTACGTCGGCAAGCATCGGTTCCCGGGCGTGGTCATGGGATTGTCGGGCGGCATCGACTCGGCGCTGACGCTCGCCGTCGCGGTCGATGCGCTCGGCGCCGACAAGGTGCACGCGGTCATGATGCCCTCGCGCTTCACCTCCGACATCAGCGTCACGGACGCGGAGCTGCAGGCACGCAACATGGGCGTGATTTTTTCCAGTATTTCCATCGAGGGCATGTTCGAGGCGACGCTGGCGGCGCTGCGTGAAGAATTCAAGGGACGCAAGCCCGATAGCACCGAAGAGAACATCCAGTCGCGCTGCCGCATGCTGATACTGATGGGCCTGTCTAACAAGACCGGCAAGATGCTGCTGACCACCGGCAACAAATCGGAAACGGCGGTCGGCTATGCAACGCTGTATGGCGACATGGCGGGTGGTTTCGCCCCGATCAAGGATTGCAGCAAGATGCTGGTCTACCGGCTCGCTGAGTACCGCAATACGGTCAGCCCGGTGATTCCGCAGCGCGTCATCGATCGCCCGCCCTCGGCCGAATTGAGCCCGAACCAGAAAGACAGCGATTCCCTGCCCGAGTATCCGGTGCTGGATGCGATTCTCGAGGCCTTCGTCGAAGAAGACCTGTCGGTGGATGAAATCTGCGCGCGCGGTTTTGATCGCGCGACCGTCGGCCGCGTGTTAGATCTGGTGAAGCGCAATGAATACAAGCGCCGCCAGGCGCCTCCCGGCGTGCGGGTCAGCCGCCGGGCCTTCGGCCGCGACTGGCGCTATCCGATCACCAACGGCTATCGCCGCTGACGCGCAGCGTTCAGTCGAAAGGATTCCACCAGCGGCGTTTCTTGTCCCTGGCCGCAGCCTTCTGCTCCGCTTCGCCCTGGTAGTTGAGCTGGTAAACGGCGCGCGCCTGCGCGGTCAGCGGTTCCAGCCCGAGGCGCTCGTAGCTCTGGATCAGGATCTGCATCGCTTCGCGCACCGCGGGCGCGCCATCGTATTGCTCGATGCAGATCTTGGCGCGCTGCGCGGCCGCAACCCACGCGCCGCGCTTGATGTAATAGCGCGCGACATTGAGCTCATAGTCAGCGAGCCGGTTGCGCAGGTAGATCATCCGGCGACGCGCATCGTGCGCATACTGGCTCTTGGGAAATTCCTCCGCGACCTTGCGGAATGCGGCGAAAGACTTGCGCGCCGTCTGTGGCGGGCGCTGGTCGAGATCCGCATTGAATATCTTTTCAAAGAAATTGGGCGTGCGCTCGAAATCCACCAGTCCCTTGATGTACCAGGCGTAATCGATGCGCGGGTGGGTTGGGTTCTCGCGGATGAAAGTATCCGCGGCGTCTAACGCCGACTCGCTTTCGCGCGCCTTGTAGTACGCATAAATGACATCGAGGCGGCTTTGCCGCGCCTCGGGCGCGAATGGAAAGCGCGAGTACAGGGCTTCGTAGAGCCGGATGGAGTTGTTGTAGTCGCCTTCCTTGAGACTCTTCTGGGCCGACTCATAGATCTTTTCGGGCGCGGTCTGGGTGATGTCTTTTTCGCGGCGGCTGCGGCAGCCGCCCAGAACCAGAGCGCTGGCCAGCAGCAGGACCACAGCAAGCCGCAGTGACGGTGAACGGAGCGCGAGAATCATGCGGAGCTGTCTTTCGTTGGCACGGCGGGCGTGAAGCCGGGCATTATAGCCAAAGCTAGCTTAGGCCCCCCAGTGACTGACGAGTTCCCTGACCGCATCCAGACACATCAGCTGCAAGTGCCGATCGCCGCGGCCGGTACCCGGCTGGATCAGGCCCTGGCGCTCGCTTTGCCACAGTATTCCCGCTCGCGGCTGCAGGCCTGGATCCTGGCCGGGCGGGTGCTGGTCGACGGGCGCAAGCCGCGCCCGCGCGACAAGGTGCTGGGCGGCGAGCAGGTGGTGGTCGAAGCACATTTTGCCGCCTCGACCGCCGTGGCTGCAGAGCAGCGCCCGGTGGACGTGGTTTATCGTGACAAGGCCCTGCTGATCGTCAACAAGCCCGCGGGGCTGGTTGTGCATCCCGGCGCCGGCAACCAGCACGGCACCCTGCAGAACGCACTGCTGGCGCTGGATCCGGAACTCGCGCGGGTGCCGCGCGCCGGCCTGGTGCATCGTCTCGACAAGGACACCAGTGGCCTGTTGCTGGTGGCGCGCACCCCGGAAGCGCATGCAATCCTGGTCGACTTGTTAGCTGAGCGGGCGATCGAACGCGAGTATCTGGCGCTGGTGCATGGCGCCATGACCGGCGGTGGCCGGGTGGACGCCGCGATTGGCCGGCATCGCACGGATCGGCTGAAAATGACGGTCCGCGGCGATGGCCGCGAAGCAGTCACGCACTACCGGATCGAGCGCCGTTTCCCTGTGCATACCCTGCTGCGCGTCAAGCTCGAGACCGGGCGCACGCACCAGATCCGGGTCCACCTGGCGCATATTGGTTACCCGATCGTGGGTGACCAGGCCTACGGCGGCCGCAAGCGCACGCCGGCCGGCGCGAGCCCGCGGTTGTTAGCCGCCCTGGCCGGATTCCGGCGCCAGGCCTTGCATGCGGCGCGCCTGGCGCTGACGCATCCGGTGACCGGCAAACCCGTGGTCGCCGAGGCACCGCTGCCAGCCGATTTTGTTAGCTTGCTGGCGGCGCTGGCGCAAGCCCCGGCATGAGCGAACGCTTCATCGTGCCGCAGTGGTCATTGCCCGCGGGGCTGCGCGCGGCTTTCAGCCTGCGCTGCGGTGGTCGCAGCCGGGGGCCCTGGGACAGCCTCAATCTCGCCCTGCATGTCGGCGATGCACCGGAGGCCGTGAGCGCCAATCGCGCCCTGCTGGCGCGGGATCTCGAGCTGCCGGCCGAGCCCCTGTGGCTGCAACAGGTCCATGGCACCCGGGTCAGTGCGGTCGAGGAGTGGCAGGCCGGTGCGCAGGGCCGTGCGGCCGATGCCATGGTCGCGCGTGCCGCGGGCGTGCTCGCGATCCAGTTCGCGGACTGCCTGCCGGTGCTGTTGGCATCGCAGGACGGCGCCGTTTACGGCGCGGCGCACGCCGGCTGGCGCGGGCTTGCGGGTGGCGTGCTGGAGCAAACGCTGGCTGCCATGCGCGTGCCGCCGGCCGGGCTCACTGCCTGGTTCGGGCCCTGCATCCGGCGCGATGCATTTGAGGTGGGCGAAGAGGTGCGCGCCGCCTTTGGTCCATCGTTCGGCTGGGCCTTCACACCTAACAACAGTGGCCGCTGGCAGTGCGACCTCGCGGCCATCGCAGC
>JAYUGT010000026.1:0-15526 GCA_043738315.1 Gammaproteobacteria bacterium | reverse complement strand
TCGGAAATCGACCGCGTTGCCGGTACGGCCTCGTTCAACGGCGTCAAGCTGCTGGACGGCTCGTTCACCAGCGCCGTGTTCCAGGTAGGCGCCGACGCTGGCCAGACGATCTACGTCAACAACCTGACTAACACCGGCAGCAGCGCGCTGGGCACGTATAACTACGCGTCCGTCACCGGTGCTGCCGCGACCGCGTTCACCGCTGTGACCGCCGGCGACCTGACCATCAACGGCACGAGTGTCGGCGCGATCGCAGCGACCACTACGGCTGTTCTGCGCGCCCAGCAGGTGCGGGATGCCGTGAACTCGGTGTCCGGGACCACGGGCGTATTTGCCACGACCGACGTCGCCACCAACCAGGTGACCCTGTACTCGCAGAACACCATCACGGTCGCTCATGCGGGTGCGACATCGTCCCTGGCGATAACCGGCCTGACGGCTGCCGCGACGGCCACCGCCGTGCAGACCGGCTTTGCCACCGGCAACGTGCTCACGGGCGCGGCGGCTAACACGATGATGTTTGCGATGGACGCCGCGCTGACCGCGGTCAACACGGCCCGGGCAACGTTAGGCGCCATCCAGAACCGCTTCCAGTCGGTGGTGAATAACCTCAACACGCAGCAGGAGAACCTGACCGCCTCGCGCAGCCGCATCCTCGATGCGGACTTCGCTAAGGAAACCGCCTCGCTGACGCGGGCGCAGATCCTGCAGCAGGCCGGCACCGCGATCCTGGCGCAGGCGAATGCGGTTCCTCAGAACGTGCTGACGCTGCTGCGGTAAGCGCAGCGCAAGGTAAAGATCGGGCTCCTCCGGGCCTGACCTGACGGCGGGTGGCGATCATTGCAAGGGTCGCCACCCGCCCTCTCCACCGGAAAGAGCGAGGTGCGATTATGAGTATCCAGAATGTATCAGCTCCAGGTAGCGGAGCCACGATACCTAACGCGGCAGCCGCCAAGACGGTGTCTTCCCCCGTGGCGCTGCCCGCGGTTGCACCGAAGAGGCCCGCGCCGGTAGAGCAGGTGCGGCAAATTGCTGCCGCCATGGAAAAGTTCGTCCGTGAGTCCGGACGCAGCCTGCATTTTTCCGTCGACGAAGGCTCCGGCCAGGTCGTCGTCAAGGTCATCGACGAAACCTCCGGGGACGTCATCCGGCAGATCCCGAATGAGGAGTTTCTGCGCCTCGCAAAAAGTATCCGGTCCGGTACCGCAGATGTGAGCTTCATCTGCGACCAATGCGCCTGAGTTATTCCAAACTCGGCAGGCGATCGTAGCTAGAGACGGAGACGATAGTGCCTGTTTTTCAATCACCGGGAATCGCCTCGGGCCTGGACGTCAACACGCTGGTGACCAAGCTCGTGGATGCAGAGCGCGCGCCGGCCAAGGCGCGTCTCGACCGTGCCGACAACAAGATCAGGTCACAGGTGTCGGCTCTCGGGCAGCTCAAGGGCTCCTGGTCAGCACTGCAAACCACGCTGGACAAGCTGAAGACCGTCGCGGCGTTCCAGATTCACAAGGCTGACAGTTCCGACACGGACGCGTTTACCGCGACCGCGACCGAAAGCGCGGCGCCCGGCAGCTACGGCGTCGAGATCCTGGCGACCGCCGCTGCCCACAAGCTAACAAGCAACCTGATGGCTGGCGGCTCGGCCACCGTGGTCGGCACCGGCAACCTGACTGTCGCGGTCGGCGGCAACGCCTTTACTATGACCATAGATGCCACCAACAACACGCTGGCGGGAATTCGCGATGCAATCAATGCGGCCCCCGACAACAAGGGTGTGCGGGCCGCGATTATCAACACCTCGGGAGGCGCGGTACTGACGCTGACCGCTGCCAATACCGGGGCGGCCAACACCCTGCGGGTGACCCAGGCGGGCGGTGATGGTGGGCTCGCAGCGCTGGTTTACGATCCTGGGGTGCTGACCAATCTCACGCAATCCGTCGCGGCGCGCGATGCCAGCATCAAGGTCGAGGGATTCGCCGCCACCAGCGCCACCAATACGTTTGCCAACATCATTGACGGCGTGACGATCAATGTCGCGATGGCGGCACCGGGCACGGTCACAACCCTTACCGTCAGCAACGACACCAGCGCGACCGTCGACAACGTCAAGAAATTTGTCCAGGACTTCAACGCCGCGATCGTCGTGATGTCGCAGCTGCGCAGGTACAACCCGACCACCAAGGAAGCCGGTCCGTTGTTAGGCGATGCGATGCTGCGCGGGGTCGAGACGACGGTCCGCGGCATGATTGCTGACAGCGTGGTGGGTGCAACCGCACCTTACGACAGCCTGTCCAGCGTCGGCATCACGACACAGGCGGACGGTACGCTGCAGCTCGATGAGACCAAGCTGAACACCGCGCTCGGCACCAACTTCGATGCCATCGGCAAGTTGTTCGGCTCGGCGACCGGCGTCGGAGCGCGGATGGCCGCCTATTTCGCCGCCCAGTTGCAATCGGACGCGCCCATTACCAGCCGCATGGACAGCCTGAATACCCAGAAGCTCCGCAATGACCGTGACCGCGCGAGCCTCGACGCACGCATGCTGTCGGTCGAACAGCGCTATCGCAAGCAGTTCAGCTCGATGGACACGATCCTGGCGGGGCTGCAGCAGACTTCGGCATTCCTCGCGCAAAAGCTGGGCACCGGCAATTAAAGTCACGCTCGCTCAGGCCGTTAAGTTCAGCAGGACTTTCCGTTTTCTGGGAGTGAGCAATGAGCGCGATGACCCGCTCGGCAATGCTGGCGGAGTATCAAAGTGTGGCGGTGCACGGTGGCATCGCCGCTGCGGATCCGCAACGCCTCATCCTGATGCTGCTGGACGGCGCGCTCGAACGGATCGCCCAGGGCCGCGGCTTCATGGAGCGCGGGTTGATCGCGGACAAGGGCCGGGTGTTAGGCCGCGCGATGGCACTGATCCAGGAATTGCGCGCCTGCCTGGACATGGCAGCCGGCGGCCAGATCGCCAGCAATCTCGATGCACTTTACGATTACTGCTGCCGGCAAATACTGGCCGCCAATGCGGACAACAACCTGCAGGCGCTGGAAATAGTGAGCGGGCTATTGCAGGAAATCCGCAGTGCCTGGGTGCAATTGCCGGGCATGGCGCGCCAGGCGGTACCAGCGCCATGAACGGACTCCTGCTGCAACCGGCGCGCGCCGGCACTGCGCGCCGCCGCCTGACCAAGAAGGGCGTGCTTTGGCTAACAAAGCGAATTGGCAACCATGCCCTGCGCGGGGAATGGCGCCTGGCACTTGCGGCAGAGGCAGCGCGCGATCGACTGCTGGCGACCGTTGCGGACACAGACACCGGCATCGAGGCACTACGCGCCGCGGCCGCCGAGGCGCGCACGGTATTGCGGATGGCAGCGGACGGGCAGGCCCATGATTGAACAAGGTGACACCGTCATTCTGCGCAACGAGCTCGCATACATCGATTGCCTGCCGGTCAGCTTCGCGGCTGGCAGGGATGCGCCGGACGCCGCCGTCAGGGCCAGTATGGCTGAACGTAACCTGCGACTGCTGCTGGCGAGCGCGGCGCTGGAAGAGCACGGCCAGATCGACAAGGCCGACGACAACAGCCCGAATTCCGCCGATCTGTTGCGGATGGAACAGAAGATCAATCTGTTGCTGGATGTTGTCGGTTACCTGTTAGCGGCCAGCCAGTCGCGGCCAGAGCCGACACCTATTCGTCTCAATGCCCTGGGTGCGGTCTGGGAGGCGGGCACGGCGACGCCGGCTGAGGGCGCCACCGGCGTTCTGAACATCTACCTGCGCGATTGCCTGGTCCAGCCGCTGCAATTACTGGCCAAAGCCGTCACTGTGAAGGACGGGGAAACACATCTCGAGTTCGAGCACCTGCCGGACTCGGTGGCGCATCATCTGGAAAAGCTGGTTTTCCGGCGCCACCGGCGCCAGATTGCCGGCACGCGGCAGGCTCGACGCGGCTAGTTGTTAGCACTCTAACAAAAATATTCTAGGGGATAACCTGAGTGGTCAGGAAAACCCCGAATTCAACGCAACTGTGATGCAGTCCGGTCCTGCGCTGCGACCAGGAGAAGCGCATCACACACTATGGCAAATCGACGGTCGACAATGGCAACCGCTTACCGGAGGCCGCGAACTTGTTGAATCCTGCATCTGCACCCAGCGTCGTTGATCGCGCCATTGAGCTCGAGCGCGGAGTGGATGCGCACGGCGTCAAGCTGCCGACTGGAAGCTCGGATGCAATTCGCCAGATCATCCGCCTCGCGCGCCAGGTTGCCTGCCATGATTCCAGCGTCCTGATCCTGGGCGAATCCGGCACCGGCAAGGAAGTGCTGGCGAAGGCGATCCACGAGTCCAGCCCCAGGAGACGCGGACCGTTCGTTGCGGTCAATTGCGGCGCCATCCCGGCCGAGCTGCTCGAAAGCGAATTATTTGGCCATGAAAAGGGCTCGTTCACCGGCGCCATCAGCGCCCGGCGCGGCCGCTTCGAGGTCGCGGAGGGCGGTACGCTGTTCCTGGACGAAATCGGCGACATGAGCCTCAACATGCAGGTCAAGTTGCTGCGCGTCCTGCAGGAGCGTGTGTTTGAGCGGGTTGGCAACCACCAGTCCATTCCCTGCAACGTCCGGATCATCGCTGCGACCCATCGCAACCTGGATACCGCTATTGAAAATGGCCAGTTTCGCGGCGATCTCTTCTACCGCCTCAATGTATTCCCGATCGAAATGCCGCCGCTGCGCGAGCGTATCGATGACCTGGATGCGCTGTTAGTCGACTTTGTGGAGTACAACCGCAACGCCGGACGCGGGGTCATCGAGTTCACCGCCGCGGCGCGCGACGCGCTGCGGCGCTATCCCTGGCCCGGCAATGTGCGTGAGCTGAGTAACCTGGTTGAGCGCCTGTCAATTCTCCAGGAAGGGCGGCTGGTGCGCCTGCGCGACCTGCCGCCACGTTATCAGATGCCAGAGAGTGGCGATTGCCGCGCGTTATGCGACAACCTGCCGGCAAGATTCACCGCGACCGATGAGCCGGCCGCGGCTGTGTTAGACGAAACCGAGACCATCCCGTTGCCGGTCAGCGCCGAGGCGCCGACCTCGCAGTTGCCGGATGAAGGTCTGGACTTGCGCGAGCACCTGCTCGCGATCGAACGCGCCCTGGTATCCCAGGCGCTGGTGCGCAGCGGTGGCGTGGTGGCGCATGCCGCCAAGCTGCTGGGCCTGCGTCGCACCACGTTGGTCGAAAAGCTTCGCAAACTGGAATTCCCGGTTGTCGAAGCGTCGAACGATTGACGCCAGCTCCTCCTAGACCCCCAAAAATTGAGAACTCGATCACGACGGCGGTGTACTAACGCCGTCGGCACGGTTCTTGCTTTCCGTTTTAGGGAGATCGCGAATCGTCGCGAACCTGAGGCAGGAAGAGCATGGAAACTGTTGTTAGTCAGCCGATCGATATTCCGGAACCGGTTGCGGTTGCCGACGCTTCACAGCAATTGATCGCACTGGCGGCGCGGGTGGCCGCAACCGATTGCACCGTGTTGATCGAAGCGGAGTCCGGTACCGGCAAGGAAGTGCTTGCCCGGTTCATCCATCGCCAGTCCAATCGCGCGGCGCAGCCATTCGTGGCGGTCAATTGCGCGGCCATTCCCGAGACCATGCTGGAATCGCTGCTGTTCGGCTATGAGCGCGGCGCCTTCACGGGCGCGCATGCCATGCACGCCGGCAAATTTGAGCAGGCGCAAGGCGGCACTCTGCTGCTCGACGAAATCTCTGAAATGCCTCTGGGCCTGCAGAGCAAGCTGCTGCGTGTTCTGCAGGAACGCGAGGTCGAGCGGCTCGGTGGCCGTGGTTCGCTAGTACTCGATGTGCGGGTCATCGCGACCACCAATCGGCGCCTGCGCGACGAGGTGACCGCCGGCCGGTTCCGCGAAGACCTGTATTTCAGGTTGAATGTATTTCCGCTGGTGGTGTTGCCACTGCGCGAGCGGCGCGACGATATTCTGCCGCTGGCGACACAGCGCCTGGTGGTGAATACACCGCCCGGCAAGCCAATTCCGGCACTGTCCGCCGACGCTGCGCATCTGCTGCTGACTTACCGTTGGCCGGGCAACGTGCGCGAGCTTGATAACGTGCTGCAGCGCGCGCTGATCCTGGTCAGCGGCACGGTCATCGAGGCGGAGCATCTGCACTTCGAGGCGCCACGCCGCGAAAACCAGATCAACCTGACCGGCAATGGTCGTGGCATCGACTCTGCGGCGCTCGCGGAATCGCTCGAGCATCGCGAACACGAGCTGATTCTCGGCGCCTTGCGTCTGGACGGTGTCACTCGCAAGGCAGTCGCTGAGCGACTCGGTATCAGTCCGAGAACACTGCGTTACAAGCTGGCGCGCATGCGGCGTGTCGGAATTTCGGTACCAGCGGCCTGATTGGGACGCAGAGGAATACACGCATGAGCCAGATGGAAATTGATCGGGTCCTTTCGCAGATCCGCGACCTGCGCGCGCAGGCGGGTTTGAACCATGCGCCGTTGGCGGCCAAGCAGACCGAGAACAATTCGACGGTCAGTTTTGCGTCAATGCTCAAACAGGGCATCGACCAGGTAAACCAGCAACAGAATACCGCCTCGTCGATGGCGGCGGCGTTCGAACGCGGTGCTCCGGGTGTCGATCTCCCGCAGGTCATGATCGAGATGCAGAAGTCGAGTGTTTCCTTCCGCGCCGTGACTGAAGTGCGCAATCGCCTGGTAAGTGCCTACCAGGACATCATGAACATGCCGGTGTAATAATTCATGGCTGCAGAAGTGTTAGTTAACCCAGCACCGCAGGGCGTTATCGCGGGCCTCAAGCCGCTGATCCTGCTGGTCGGCCTCGCCGCGGCCGTGGCTGCCGGTGTCGGCGCTGCGCTCTGGTCCCAGGGCCCCACCTACAATCTCCTGTACGGCAACCTGGCCGGCGATGACGCCGCGCAGATTACCCAGGTGTTAGGCGGCGCCGGGATCGAGTACAAGCTTGAAAACGGTGGCGCCACGATTGCGGTGCCCGCTGAGAAAGTTGCGGACGCCAGGCTGCTGTTAGCCGGGCAGGGGCTGCCATCCACCGGCGGTTTTGCGTCCATGACCCGCGATTCTGGCTTCGGCCTCAGCCAGTTCATGGAGGGCGCGCGCTATCAGCACGCTCTAGAAACTGAACTCGCACAGACGATCGGCAGCCTGCAGTCGGTGTCTGCGGCGCGCGTCCATATCGCCGCGTCGCGCCAGTCGGCATTTGTCCGCGACCGCCAGCCGCCCAGCGCCTCGGTGTTTCTGCAACTGCGATCCGGCGGCCGGCTGAGCGGCGAGCAGATCTCGTCGATTACCCACCTGGTCGCGTCCAGTGTTCCGGAGCTGACCTCCGAGCAGGTCACCGTCGTCGATCAGCAGGGCCGCCTGCTGTCCTCACCGCAGGGCCATGATGACGCTGCGTTGCATCAGCAGCAGATTGAGCTGTCACGCCAGGTTGAAGAGGAATATGCGCAGCGGGTCGAGTCGTTGTTAGCACCGCTGGTTGGAGCCGGGCGCGTGCGTGCACAGGTCGTGGCGCAATTTGACATGTCCGCGGTCGAGGAAGCACGCGAGCAATACCGGCCCGACAGCCAGATCGTGCGCAGTGAACAAACTTCGGAGGAGCAATCGACTAACGGCGTGGGTGGTCCGCGCGGTGTGCCCGGTTCGCTCAGCAATCAACCTCCCGATGCCGGTGTTGCATTGCCCGCCAGCGCGGGCGCGAGCCTCACGGCTGCCAAGGCCCCGGCGCCCGGTGCGGCAGCGGCCGATGCCGCCACAGCGGCGGCGGCAGCGGCTCCTGTCAACTCGAACAAACAGGCGACCCGGAATTTTGAAATCGACCGGACCGTGGCCTATACGCGCCAGCCCGGCGGGCGGCTCAAGCGGCTTTCAGTCGCCGTATTGATCGACAACGCGCGATCGGCTGGCAAGGATGGCAAGGTTGCGGAACGCGCCCTGACTGACAAGGAGCTGGAACGCATTACCAGTCTCGTCAAGGACGCGGTGGGTTTCGACCAGACGCGCGGCGACAGTGTCAATGTCATGAACGCGGCATGGAGCGGCGAACCGCTGGCTAACGGCGCGATCGAGGCGACCTCGATACCGATCTGGGAAAAGGCCTGGGCGCAACAGATGGTTAAGATTCTTGCCGGCCTGATTATCGTGATCGTGCTGGTGTTCATGGTCGTCAAGCCGACGCTGAACCAGCTGCTGGCACCGTTGAAACCTGCGCCGGCGCCCAAGGCTCTGCCGGGCCAGCAGGGCGGCCCGGATGGCGCCGGCGCGGCCGTGGCCGCTGGCGGCGGGGCGGCTGCCGCAAGTCAGGGCAACAACAACACCCTCGCTTATGAGCAACAACTGGCGCAGGCGCGGACTCTGGTAACCCAGGATCCGGCGCGTGTTGCGCAGGTGGTCAAAGGTTGGGTAGCTAACGATGCCTGACAATACGCCCGCGAAAGCGCCGCAGCGCGAGGGTACTGAACGTGCCGCAATCCTGCTGATGACGCTCGGAGAAAAGGAAGCTGCCGATGTCCTCAAGCACATGGGAGCACGCGAGGTGCAGCGTATTGGCAGCGCCATGACTCAGGTCGGGAACGTAACCCG
Source organism: Gammaproteobacteria bacterium (assembly GCA_043738315.1). Taxonomy (GTDB): domain Bacteria; phylum Pseudomonadota; class Gammaproteobacteria; order Steroidobacterales; family Steroidobacteraceae; genus UBA964. The sequence continues at coordinate 6,898 of JAYUGT010000026.1, read as the reverse complement.
TGCCGACGTCATGAACGTCGTTGCGGAATTCAACCAGCTGGCCGAGAGCCAAACTTCGCTGGGTGTCGGTTCCGACGATTTTGTGCGCAAGACGCTGATTACCGCGTTAGGTGAGGAGAAGGCGGCCAGTGTCATGGACCGCATTCTGACCAGCCGCCCGAGCAAAGGCCTGGACTCGCTCAAGTGGATGGAGGGGCGGGCGATTGCGGACATGATCAAGTCTGAACACCCACAGATCATCGCCATCATACTTTCTTACCTTGAGCCTGAGCACAGCGCCGACGTGGTGTCCGCGTTGCCGGAAACGGTGCGCAACGAGGCGATGGTTCGCATTGCACTGCTGGACGGCGTGCAGCCTTCGGCGCTGCGCGAGCTCGACCTGGTGATTGAAAAGCAGTTTACCGCCGCGGCCGGCTCGCAGACCTCGGCGCTGGGCGGACCAAAACGCGCCGCCGACATCATCAACAACCTCGACCCCAGCGTTGAGAGCGCGGTCATGGAAATCATCCGCAAGACCGACGAAGGGCTGGGGGCAAAAATCGAAGAGCTGCTGTACGTATTCGAGAACCTGGCCGAGGTCGACGACCGCGGTATGCAGGAGATTCTGCGCCAGGTGCCGAGCGACAAACTGCTGCTGGCGCTCAAGGGTGCCGACCAGGTGCTCAAGGACAAGATCTTCAAGAACATGTCGCAGCGTGCGGCAGAGATGCTGAAGGACGATCTCGAATCCCGCGGCCCGGTGAAGCTGTCGGATGTCGAGGCGGCGCAGAAGGAGATCCTGCTCGCAGCGCGCAAACTTGCCGAGGACGGCACGATCAACCTGGGCGGCAAGGGCGACGAGTATGTCTAGACCCCCTGCGACCGCCTGGCTCCTGCCTAACGTCGCGGGTCCGGTGGTGGCCTCACGCGGCCGCTCGACCAGCGCCAACGACCTGTCGGAACAGGCGCTGGCCTCCCAGCAACGGGTATTCGAGGAGGCGCGGCAGCTCGGCTTCACACAGGGGATGATCGAAGCCAATGCCGTGCGCGATCAATTGCTGGCGGAAGCCGCCAGGCTCAACTGTGCCTTCACCCACGCCGCAAAACCACTGGCGCAACTGGACAGCGCCTTGCTGGATGAATTAAGCCAGCTGGCGCTGTGTGTTGGCAAGCAACTGGCGCGACGCGAGCTGCGGATCGATCCGTCGCAGGTCGCGGCGATTGTCCGCGAAACCATTGCGCTGCTCCCGGCTAACAGCCGTGATGTGCGCGTGGTGCTGCATCCGGCGGACGCTGCCGTACTGCGCGAGAAATTGGCTCCGGCGTCCGCGGAACGCGCCTGGCAGCTGCTGGAAGACCCGGTCATGGGGCGCGGAGGTTGCCGCGTGATGAGCGAACATGTCCGCATCGACGCAAGTTTTGAGGGCCGCGTGGCCGCAATCGCCGGCGCTCTGCTGGATCCAGGATCTGGCCCGTCATGAACTCGGTGGTTGCAAGACTGGCGGAACGGCGTGCCGTTCTGCAGCAGCTGCCGCCGCCGCCGGTCGAGGGCCGGCTGACGCGAATGGTGGGGCTCGCGCTGGAAGCCGTGGGCGTCCAGGCGGCGGTCGGCGATCACTGCGATATCCAGCTGGCGCAAGGCGGCAGCATCGAAGCCGAGGTGGTCGGTTTCTCCGGCGATCGCATCTTCCTGATGCCGACCGGCACGCCGCATGGACTCGAGCCCTCGGCCGCAGTCGTGCCCAGCCGCCGCTCCGGCCTGGTCAAGGTCGGGTCCGCGATGTTAGGCCGGATCATTGACGGGGCCGGGGAACCGCTCGATGGTCTGGGGCCGATTGTCTGCGACGATGCAGTGCGGCTGACGGGCGCGCCGATCAACCCCTTGAGTCGCGTACCGATCAGTACGCCGCTGGATGTCGGTGTACGAACGCTGAATGCCCTGCTGACGGTGGGCAGGGGGCAGCGGCTCGGACTGTTTGCCGGCAGCGGCATCGGCAAGAGCGTGTTGTTAGGCATGATGGCGCGTCATACCGTTGCGGATGTCATTGTGGTTGGACTGATCGGCGAACGCGGCCGTGAAGTCAGGGATTTCGTCGATCGCATCCTCGGGCAGAAGGAGCGCCACCGCGCGGTTGTGGTCGCGGCGCCATCGGATCAACCGCCTTTGATGCGTTTGCACGGGGCCTGGCTGGCCACCAGTATTGCCGAGTATTTTCGCGACCAGGGCAAATCCGTGCTGCTCATCATGGACTCGCTGACCCGCTTTGCGCAGGCGCAGCGGGAAATCGGGCTCGCCATTGGTGAAGCACCGGCGACCAAAGGCTATCCACCGTCGGTTTTCGCGCGCTTGCCGGCACTGGTTGAGCGCGCCGGCAATGGCGTTACCGAACAGGGGTCGATCACGGCCTTCTACACGGTCCTGACCGAAGGCGATGACCCTAACGACCCGATCGCCGACGCCGCCCGCGCAATCCTGGACGGCCACGTGGTGTTGTCACGCCGTCTCGCCGATGCCGGCCATTACCCGGCGATTGACCTGGAACAATCTGTCAGCCGCGTCATGCACGATATCGTCGACCCCCAGGCGCTCGCCATGGCGCGCCAGGCGCGCCAGTATTTTTCCCTGTACCAGCAAGTGCGGGATTTTGTCGCGCTGGGGTTGGCCAACCGCGATCGCGATCCGCGCATCGCCGCGGCCATGCAGATCTGGCCCAGGCTGGAGAAATTCCTGACACAGGAGATTCACGAGCGTGCGGATTTCGAATCCAGCACCGCTATGTTGCGCGAACTGCTGGCGCAGCCAGCGACCGCGGAGGGCGAGGGTGACGCCGCGTGAAGCGATCAGACCGACTCAATGAAGTCCGGCGCGTCATCGAAACCGAGCGCGACGGCGCTTCGCAGCGGCTCGCGCAAAAGCAGAGCAACGTGACATTTGCCGGCAATCGCCTGCAGGAGCTGCTGCAATACCGCGAGGACTACCTGCGCCGCTTCCGCAAAGACACCGGTGCCGGCCTGAGCGGCTCGCGGGTCCGCGACTACCAGACGTTTCTCGTCAAGCTCGATCAGGCGATCAGGCAACAGCAGAGCGTGTTAGCAAGCGCACGCGCCGAGGCTGACTTTGAACGCGAAAAGCTCGGCGACGTCAGTGGCCAGCTGGCCGCGGTCAGCGGAGTGGCCGACCGCTGGTCCGGCGAGGAGCGACGCGCCGCGGAACGCCTCGATCAGCAGAACAGCGACGAGTTGAGTCAACGGAATTTCATCAATCCACATACCGAGAAAGCTCCATGAATTCTGCCAAATTGTCTCCGCCCGCGACCGCACCTGCCAACAAGGCAGTCGCTGTCGATGGTCTAGCATTCCTGTCGCCGGCCGGAACAGCATCAGTCGATGTCACAGGCGAAGAAGCAGCAACCGAATTCCAGTGCCTGATTGACGATCTGCTGCCCGATACGATGGAGCAGGGCCTGCCAGCCGCGGACCCCGGCATTGCCGGCAATGCTGCCGGCATCGTCAACGACACACCCGCTCAGGCTGCGAACCCGGATCTCGCGACGGCGCAGCTGCTGTTGCAATTGCCGCCTCTGGTACCGGCGATTCAGCCGTCCAGCAATGCGGTGCCGCAGGATTTGTCCAGCTTTGACACTGCAGCGACCGCCAGTGACGACGTTTCTCCCCTGCAGTTGCAGACCGCGGGTGTCGTCGCCAGCCTGCAGAGTGAATCAGCAGACGCGAATGACCCAACGGTGCCGGGCAAGGGCCCGGGGCGAGTTCATGCTGACGGCGAGCGGCACGGCAGGGTCGGCGCCAGCGCATGGCTAACAGATGCGGCAATGCCGGCGCTGCCACTCAAGTTGCAGGAGGCGGCCGACCGGCCCGCCAATCCTCAGGGTCATCAGGGGGGAAATGGCCCACACGTACCGACACCGCAGAGCCTGCCACCGGTAGCGGCCGCCCTCGCAGCTGCAGCCTCCGCCCGTGAACTGCCGTCGCTGCCGAGGATGGTGAATCCGGTGGGCACCGCGGCCTGGCGCCAGGAACTGGCTAACACGGTCAACCTGATGATCGATCGGGGCGAGCAGTCGGCGATGCTGCGTCTCTCGCCGGAGCACCTGGGGCCTCTCGAGGTACGCATTGCGATACGCGAGGGTGAAACCAGCCTGTGGTTTGGCGCCGCTCATGCGGACACCCGGCACGCCCTGGAGCAGGCGCTACCGCGTTTGCGCGAGCAGTTCGCCAGTGCCGGGCTGTCGCTCGGACAATCATCGGTTTCGCAGGGCTCGCCGCAGGAGCCCAGGAACCTGCGCGCCGCAATGATTTCGGGCATCAGCGCCGCGAGCAGCGACGCCGCCGAAGTGTCCACGTCCGCCGGGCGAGTTGCAAGCCGTATTACCGGGCTGATTGACACCTACGTCTGAACCGCGCGCCGGTTCTCTGACGCGAGGCGTCGCCGGAGTGTGACGAAATCGTGGTTTTCAGGTGGCACGACGTTTGCTTGAGAAAGGGAACCAAACACCTTGTACTCAGGAGCAGTCATGTCAGAAGCAGCAGCGGCAGCCACCCCGGCCGCCGGCGAAAAACCCAAACCGGCCAACAAGCGCAAGTTGCTTCTGATCGCCGGGATCGCCGTTGTCGTGTTAGGCGGCGGCATCGGCGGTTTCCTGTTCTGGAAGTCTGGCCAGGCGCATGGCGTCGAGGCCGGCAAGCAGGAAAAGCCTGCGGTGAAGGTGCCGCTGGAATTCGTCACGCTCGAGCCCGCGTTCGTCGTCAATTTTGAAGCCGACCAGGCGGTACGCTTTCTGCAGATCGAAGTGCGGCTGGCGAGCCGCGACCCCGAAACCATCGAAATGCTGAAGCACAACGATCCGGTAATCCGCAACGATCTGCTGCTGATGTTTGGCAATCAGGACTACCGCGAGATTTCCACGCGCGGGGGCAAGGACAAGCTGCGTCAGCAGACGCTGGCCGCGGTTCGCAAGATTGTCCAGAACGAAGGCGGTGAGGCTGCGAAAGTCGAGGGAGTCTACTTCACCTCCTTCGTGATGCAGTAGCGCAGACATGGTAGATCAGGCTAACACTGCGACCGCCAAACCAGCGACCTGGTCGAGCCTCGACGCCAGTGAGTCGCAGCCCGCCAATCCCGCCGGCGACAAGCTGGAGGTCATCCTGGACGTGCCGGTCACGTTGTCACTGGAAGTCGGCCGCGCCCGGATTGCCATCCGCAATCTGCTGCAACTGAACCAGGGCTCCGTGGTCGAACTCGACCGCGCTGCCGGCGAGCCGCTCGACGTGTTCGTGAATGGCACGATGGTTGCGCATGGCGAGGTCGTGGTCGTCAACGACAGGTTCGGCGTCCGGCTGACTGATGTCGTTAGCCCGGCCGAGAGAATCCGGCGACTCAAGTAAGCCACGAACTGGAACCAGCAGTGCTAAGAATGTTCTCCATGTCGGGCGTTTATGCCGCGCCTCAGGCGCAGGCGCCCGCTGCGTCCGCGCCTGGCCTGGGCAGCGCCCTGGAAATGCTGCTGGCGCTGGCAGTGGTGCTGGCAGCCGTGTTTGCGCTCGCCTGGCTGATGCGCCGCCTCAAGTCATTTCCGACCAGCCGCCAGGCCGTGCTGCGTGCCGACGCCGAACTCGCGGTGGGCGAGAAGGAACGCATCGTGTTGCTCGCGGTCGGCCAGCAGAAATGGTTGTTAGGGGTGACGCCGGGCGGTATTACCCTCTTGCATGCTTTTGGCGCCGACGCACCAGGCCCGGCCGCCGCCGCGATTACCGATGCCGGAGCGGCTGCCGGCGCCGCGCCGCCGAATTTTGCAAAGCTGCTGCGTCGCAGCCTGGGTCTGCAGCCATGATCGCGCGCCTGCTTGGAACCCTGCTGCTGGTACTCGCGCTGTGCGGTGGTCCGCTGACACGGGCCGCCGATGCCTCGACCACGATCGCAACCACGGGCGCCAATGCGGCCCGGACCGCGGCAATCAGCGGCATTCCCGCGCTGCAGGTCCAGTCGGGGGCGGGTGGCAGCCAGACTTACTCGCTGACATTGCAGATGCTGGCGTTGATGACCGCGCTGACCCTGTTACCGGCGGCGATGCTGATGATGACTGGATTTACCCGCATCATCATCGTGTTAGGCATCCTGCGGCAGGCGCTGGGCGCCGGGCAGACGCCGCCCAACCAGGTGCTGGTGGGACTGTCACTGTTCCTGACGTTCTTTGTCATGGCGCCGGTATTTGAGCGGATTAATACCGAGGCCCTGCAGCCCTACAACGCCGGCAAGATCGACACGGTTCAGGCGCTCGAGCGCGGCGTGCAGCCGCTGAAGAACTTCATGCTGGCGCAGACGCGCGAAGCAGACATCGCGGTCTTCGTACGCATTTCCGGTGGCAAGGGCTTTGACAAACCGCAGGACGTGCCGGTTTCGATTCTGGTGCCGGCGTTCGTCACCAGCGAACTGAAGACCGCCTTCCTGATCGGATTTCTGCTGTTCATTCCATTCGTGATCATCGATCTGGTCGTCGCCAGCGTGCTCATGTCCATGGGCATGATGATGTTGTCACCGGTGCTGATCTCGCTGCCCTTCAAGCTGATGCTGTTCGTACTGGTAGATGGCTGGGTGCTGATCATGGGCACCCTGGCCGGGAGTTTTTACCAATGAGCCCGAGTGATGTTCTCGCAATCGGCACGCACGCATTGCGCATCATGATCATGTTGTCCGCGCCACTGTTGCTGGTAGCGCTGGCGGTCGGCTTGCTGGTCGGCGTGTTCCAGGCCGCGACCCAGATCAACGAAATGACGTTGTCGTTCATCCCGAAACTGCTGGCTGTCGCGGCGACGCTGGCGATCGCGGGACCGTGGATGCTGAATGTGCTGGTCAGCTACACGCGCGAACTGATCACCAGCATTCCTTCACTGCTGCACTGAA
>JAYUGT010000025.1:0-2453 GCA_043738315.1 Gammaproteobacteria bacterium | reverse complement strand
TAGGCGTAATCGTCGAGGTAGGCAGCCAGATGCGCCCGGCCGTCCTTGTAGGTTGCCAGCAAACGGCCATCCCGCCACAGCTGTTGCCGCAGGAAACTCGCGGCCTCGGCAGCGGCCGCGCGATAGCGCTCGGCGCGCGCGGGCTCACGCCAGCAGGCGCGGGCGGCCAGCGCCAGGCCGCGGATTGCCAGCGCGTTCCAGCTGGTCAGGATCTTGTCGTCACGGCCCGGGGCCACGCGCGTCACGCGCTGTGCCAGTAATTTTTGGCGCGCCGATTGCAGCCGCGCCGCGACCAGCTCGGGTGCGAGCCCGAGCTCGCCCGCCAGCGTGCCGGTCTCCTTGAACACATGCAGGTGCCAGGCTTGCTGCTCGAAATTGGGGTCGCGATCGAGGCCGAAGCGCGGCGCGAAGAGCGCATATTCCTCCGGCGTCAGCAGCGCGCGCACCTGGTCGCGATCCCAGACGTAGAACTTGCCCTCGTGGCCTTCCGAGTCGGCATCGTAACTGGAGCGGAAGCCGCCCTCGGGCGCCTGCAGGTCGCGCAGCAGCCAGTCCGCCGTTTCGCGCACGACCTCGAGGAACAGGTCGTCGCCGGTGGCGAGCGCGGCATCCGCGTACACGCCTAACAACAGGGCGTTGTCGTACAGCATCTTCTCGAAGTGCGGGATCATCCAGAACGCATCCACCGAGTAACGCGCAAAGCCGCCGCCCAGCTGGTCGTTGAGGCCGCCCTCGGCCATGCGCTTGAGCGTGAGCGTGGCCATGTACAGCGCCTGCAGGTCCGGCGTGGTCGTATGGGCGGTGGCATGCCAGTCGCGCAGCAGGCGCTCGATGTTGTTAGCATGCGGGAACTTGGGCGCGGCGCCGAAGCCGCCAAACTTGCCGTCGAACTGCCGCTCGAGCTGTGCGCGCGCGGCGCGCAGCGGCGCGTCGCTGAGCGCTACGCCGGCGGCCGGAGCTGCGGGCTGCAACGATGCGAGCGCATCCATCAGCGAGGCATTTTGCTTGCGGATCTCATCGCCATGCTCGCGGTAGTACTGCGCGACGCGTTCCAGCAGCTCCTTGAACGAGGGCATGCCATAACGCGGCGTGTCTGGAAAATAGGTGCCGCCGAAAAACGGCCGCTGATCTGCGTGCGACAGGAACATCGTCAATGGCCAGCCGCCGCCGCGCTGGGTCAGCATTTGATGGGCCAGTTGATAAATGCGGTCAATGTCCGGCCGTTCTTCACGGTCAACCTTGATATTGACGAACAGCGAGTTCATCAGGGCCGCGGTTGCCTCGTCTTCGAACGATTCATGCGCCATCACGTGGCACCAATGGCAGGCCGAATAGCCGATCGACAGCAATATCGGCTTGCCCGTGGCGCGCGCCAGCGCCAGCGCGTCATCGCCCCAGGGGTACCAATCCACCGGGTTGGCGGCGTGCTGCTGCAGATACGGGCTGGTTTCGGCGGCGAGGCGATTGCGGGGGCCGGAATAGTTCGAGTTCGTCATGGGCGCTCACGTAAAATGGCCAATGACTGTGACAGAAGCTCTCCCCACGCTGCAACTGAAACGCCACGAGGAACGCCGCCTGCGGGCCGGCCATCTGTGGGTTTTCAGCAATGAAATCGATGTGGTCGCGACGCCGCTCAAGACTTTTCCGCCCGGCGCCATCGCGCGGGTGCTGTCGAGCAAGGGTGAGTTCCTGGGCTTTGGTTACGTCAATCCCGGCACATTGATTGCGATCCGGATCATCTCGCGCCACGAACGAGAGCCGGTGAACGCGACCCTGCTGCGCTCGCGGCTGGCAGCGGCCGCTGAGCTGCGCAATTTCCTTGGCCGCGGCCTGTTTCACCGCTGGGTGTATGGCGAATCGGACCGCCTGCCGGGCCTGGTACTGGACCGGTTCGGCGACGTGGTGGTCGGCCAGATTGCGACTCTTGGCATGGAGCAGCTCAAGGACGCGATCAGCGCCGCGGTGCGCGCCACCCCGGGTGTTAGCACGCTGGTCTGGAAAAACGATTCGGGCGCCCGTGACCTCGAGCAGCTGCCGGAGTCCGTCGAGCTGGCCTTCGGCAGCCTGCCCGCAGAGCTAACAATTGAAGAAGCCGTGGCGCCTGTGAAGCTGCTGCGTTTTCGCGTGCCGCTGGCGCAGGCGCAGAAAACCGGCTGGTTTTATGATCAAACCGACAATCGTGCGCGTCTCGCGGCCTTCATCCGGCCGGGCGCGCGGGTGCTGGATGTCTGCAGCTACGCGGGCGCCTGGGGCCTGACCGCCATGGCCGCCGGCGCCGGCTCGGCGCTGTGCGTGGATTCCTCGCAGGCCGCACTGGACACGGCCGAAGCCAACGGTCGCCTGAATGGTCTCGCGCTGTCGGTATGCAAAGGGGACGCCTTCGACGTGTTGCAGGACCTGGCTGCCAACAAGGAGCGCTTCGATGTGGTCGTGGTCGATCCGCCGGCCTTCAT
>JAYUGT010000024.1:0-6137 GCA_043738315.1 Gammaproteobacteria bacterium | reverse complement strand
GAAGCTAACGTCGCCGACAGGGTACTGGCCCTGACACGGCAACAGGCCGGGCGCGACCAGGTATTCACGCTGCATGCCGAGATCGAGGGCATGCGGCTGGCGCCGGCATTCGACGCCTTGCTGCGTGGCTGGATGCAGGCCGGCGTGCAGCCCTGCTCGTTAGGCGAGCTGGCGCGGACGCTGGACCGCCAGGCGCTGCCGACGCAGCCGATACTGCAGGGTGAAATTCCCGGCCGCTCCGGCAGGCTCGCCTGCCAGGCTCAGTGAGCTAACGATCCAGCTTCACGGCGCAATCGGGACGGGCTGCGGCGGCGTCACGAACTGGTGGGCGCGAAACATCTCGTAGGCGGTCTGGTAATACGCGACGGTCAGCGCATCGCGGTCCGGGTCCGCAGTTCCGGGACCGTACTCGCCGGTCACGGGATTGTAGGATTCATTCTTGAGCGTCTTGCGCAGCCCGAGGATGCTCATCTGGTTGTCGCGCATCAGCGCGGCGTTGTGGTTGTGGCTGAAGAAGGCCACATGTTTTTCCGGCGGCGTATTCAGCACGTCCTGGCCGAAGAACGGCGCCGAATATCCGATGCCTAACAGGCCAAGCGCCGTCGGCGCGATGTCGATCTGCGTGGTCAGCGATTCGTGCACGCCGGGCCTGAGGTGTTTGGGCGAATAAAAAAGCATGGGAATGCGGTAACTGCCGATCGGAATCTCCGCGCGCCCGTAAACCCGCGCGCCGTGATCCGCGACGATGATGAACAGCGTATCGTCAAACCACGGCTTCTTGCGCGCGCTCTCGATGAAGTAATTCTTGGCGAAGTCCGCATACCGGACACCGGACTCCCGGCCGCCGCCCTCGGCTTTGACGCCCGGAACGCCTTCCCGGAACGTGAAGGGCTTGTGATTGGAGGTATTCATCACAATGGCGAAAAAGCGCTTGCCCTGGCTGTTGAGTCCGTCGAAATGATTGAGCGCGGTGTCGAACAGGTCTTCATCGGACACGCCCCAGATATTCTCGAAGCGTGTCGGCTCCGGAATCTTCAGCCGGTCGACGACTTCAAAGCCGTTGCTGGCGTAGAACCGATTCATGTCATCGAAGCTGCCGTAACCTCCGTAGAAAAACGTGGTGTGATAGCCATTGGCGCGCATGATCGCGCCCCAGTTGGCGATGTTGTCGCTGCCCGGCCGATGCAGGATCGACACGGTGGGAATCGGCGGGATCGATGAGGTGATGGCCTCCAGCCCGCGGACCGTGCGGTTGCCGGACGCGTACATCTGCCGGAACCACAGGCCGCCCTGCGCCAGGCGATCAAAGGCCGGGGTCCAGTCGCGGTCCGAGCCGTACAGCTTGCTGAACTCGGCGCCGAAGGACTCGCTCGCCAGGATCACCACGTTGAGTTTGCCGAGACCCTGCGGATTGGCCGGCACGTCGCGCACCAGCCAGCCGTTAGCATCGCGGCGCAAGGTGCCCGGCCCGGCGCTCAGCTGTTGCTCGAGACGCGCGACATTGTCGCGGGTCGGGCGCGTGACGTACCAGGGGTGATAGTCGATTTCGCTGGTGCGCAGGGCGCGAAAGAAACTGGATGGGCCGTTGATCGCGAGTTCGTTGGCGACGCGATCGCGCGAGCGCGCCAGCAGGCTGGTGTCGAAGAAGGTGATCGCCAGCAGCAACGCGGCGAAATACGCGGCAAATACACCGCTGCGCGCCTTGAAGCGCGCCGTCGCCGCCTGGCCGCACAAAACCTGCGCGCGCAGCGCCCAGACACTCGCCACGGCGATGACGCCGGCCGCGGAGAAGATCGCACCTAACGGATATTCGCTGCGGATGTCGCCGATGACCTCGGTCGGATAGAGCAGGTAGTCGACTGAGACCACGTTGAAGCGCGACGTGAACTCCTCGAAAAAGAAATATTCCGCCGCCACGACGAAGCCGAGAAAGAACAGGAACAGCGCGCCGCCGGCCAAAAGCACCCAGCGCATCCAGCCCGCGCGGTACCAGCGATCGCGCATCAGCCAGGTGAATAACATGAACGGCGCCAGCAGATACAGCGTTTGCACCGCGTCCGCCAGCAGACCTGCCGGCAGGAACCACAGCAGGTTGGCGGCGCCAACCCCTGCGTCGCGGCCAAAGGCAAACCACAGCACCAGCCGCAGCAGGCTGCTGGAGATGAGATACCAGATGGCGAAAGTTAACGCGGGCCGGAAGCGCCGCAGCGCCGGGTCGAAATCCTGGGTCATCAGAAACTCCGCTTGGTTTGCACCAGAAACTGAATGTTCTTTATCGATGGCTCAGCGTTGAGCGGAAACGCGACATCAACGTGCACCACATTGCCCAGCGCCGAGCGCGAATTACCGAGGCGCAGGCCGACACCGGCGTCGGCAAGCCAGCCTTTGTTAGGTGTCTGCGTCGCGTCCTGGCCATACACCCGGCCGACGTCGATGAATGCGGCCGCGCCGACATGTGCGAGGCGAAACAGGTACCAGTTGGTGTACAGGCGCTGCTCGACCGTGAGCAGGATGCGGCTCTTGCCGGACTGATAGCGCAGCGGATAGCCTCGCAGGCCCTCCTCACCGCCCAGAATCAGATCGTGGTCGGCATCCAGGCGGTCGGTCCAGTCGCCACTGAGGCTGGCATAAAACGACATGCGCGAGCCCATGCGCCGGTAAATACGCGCGTTCAGAGACGTCACCACGTTTTCGGCCTGGCCACTGCCAACACGCGCGCGCAGCCCGGCATCGACGAAACTTTGTGTCGCGTCGGACAGGCGCCAGCCACGATGCGCGCCGAATCCTAACAACGCGGCGTTCTTGTCGCTGCTGAAGGCACTGGCCGCCACGCCCAGCTGCGCCGTGAACGACCTGCCGAACTGCTGGTCTTCGGTGCGCTGGATCTGATCCAGGTTTAATGCCACCGAGAAGTCGTCTTCCAGCCATTCGACTCGGACATACGGATAAGCCAGGCGGCGGTCCTGCGGCACCGGCAAGGTCGACAAACCGGGGATGCTGGCAAACTGATTGTCGTCATAGCGCACGCCCGCGATGGTCCGGCGCACCCAGCCGTTGCGCAGGCCATCGGACCAGCCGCCGAACACGTCGGCGTAGCGGCGCTTGACCTCGTAGCGGTCGATCGCGGTGCCGAGCGAATATCGATCGTGCTCGCTGTCTTCGGACGCCAGCGTGAACCCGGCGCTCCAGCGGGAATACAGCGCGAAGAACGGCCGCTCCACTGACAGGCGCAGAGTACGACCGTCATCGGTGTCAGCGATCTCGACGTAGTCGGTCCAGCGGGACCCGAGCACGTTGGGGTCGGTCCAGCGCAGATACTGCGTGCTGCGATCGACGTCCTTGCTATAGCCGAGCGACAAATGCTTGCCGTAACCTAACAGGTTGTAATCTTCGACCTCAAAGCCGGTGCGGTTCTTGCCGCCCGCCCGCCCGAAAGACACGCCGGGATTCAGCGTCCAGACATCGTGCGAACGGACTTCGATATCGACCAGTCCGTCGTGATAGGCCACCGCGCGCATTTCCGGCTCGCGCAGGAACCGCAGGAGCCGCATGTTGCGCGCTGTCTCGTCGAGCACCTGGCGTGAATAGAGATCCCCTTCCTTGAACAGCAGCTGCGCGCGCAGCGTCGACTCACGCGTCTCGACGTGCAGGCGATTGGCGAGCCTGAACAGGGGCTTGTTTTCGCGAGGGTCATCCAGGTCGAAGATGTCGAGCGACACGATGCGAATGGATCCGATGCGGGCGCCGGCCGCTTCCAGTTCCGCGTCGGTCGGCAACGGGTTGTCGGCCCAGGCGGCGGAGACACTACACAGCAAAGCGCCCAAGCACGCGGCCGAAAAATATTTCATCACTGACTCTTGCTAAGGGGTAGTCAGTATAAACCTTCGCCGCGCAATGCAGTGGCATCAAGCGGCGGGCAATCCCATCCATTCGTAGCCGTCCGGCGCCCGGAACCGGCAGGCCAATTCGCCAAACTCGTCCCGGCCTGCGCCTAACGATTCGGCGCCCAGGCCGGCGAGCCATCCGCGGCCAGCATCGGCCGCGTCGAACCCGCTGTGACGCAGGCTGTAGAGGTTGTAGCCATCATCGCCGGGCGCGGTCTGAAAGTCCGCATCATGGCCGGGTTCGAGCACGAACGCCCGCAGCCGCCCGGGCAACTGTCCGGGACCCGGCAACGACCGCGGGTCGTCGAAGTCATGCTCCACCAGCGCCTCGCCCGGATAGAGCGGAAACAATTGCGTCGCGACGCTCTGCGGCTCGTAGCCCACCCGCCTCTGGCTCATCGCCCTGAAACCTAACAAGGGATAGAACCGCAAGGTGGCGGCCCTGGCCGCGGCAACCACGATGCCCGCATGCGCTATTTCACTGGCACCTAACAAGCTGGCCGGATCCGGCGTGCCGTAGAGCGGTACTTCGATGCGATGGCGAACCATCAGTACGTGGCGAAAGTGCGGCGTCAGCACCGCATGATTGATCGACGCCGCGCGGGCGCTGACACTGTGAATGACCGGACCCGCGATCCGGGTCCCGGCAACGGCCTTTTCGAGATATCGCCCCCACACCAGCGCCGGCGTGATGTCCTGGGTGCGATGCACGGTCCAGCGGCTGCCGGCGGTACGCAAGGGCGCGGATCCAAGACCCGGACCGGCGGCTTCGCTCCATTGCTGCAGACGGATCAAGCCGCTGCTGGCGCCGCTGTGCCCCAGACGCGCCGCCTGCAGCGCGCGCTGCCGGCCATATAACGCGTGCGCCGCGCCGCCATCCAGGCGGCCCTGGCTGACGACCGCATAACCGAAGGCTTGCCAGTGCGCGATCGCGGCGCTCAGGTCGGGCACGCCGACGATCACTTCATGTATGCCACCCTGTAATCCGGATGCGTGCGACCCCATGACTCTGATGTATATCATGCAGCATGGACTCAAGCGTGCCGCAACCGGGCTTTATCCGCGCCAGTGAAGCCGTCGCGGTCGGCCACTCGATCCTGCAGGCGGCATCGCTGGGCACCGTGGTCGCGGACTACTGGTCGCTGGGATCGCCGCAGCAGGTCGAACTGCTCCAGCATGGGCAAAATGACTGGTACCGGCTTCGCGCTGCTAACAAACTACACGCCATCCGGGTACTCAAGTGCGGACTGCGTACGCCGGCGCAGCTGCATGAAGAGATCGACTGGTCCGCCGCGCTGGCGGCAGCCGGTATCGCGACCCCGGCCGCCGTGCGCACACCAGGTGGCGCCATCGGGCTGGAAATCTCCGCGCCCGAAGGCCCGCGCATGATCTGCGTCTATCCCTGGATCGAGGGGCGGACGCTCGGGCGGGACCTCAGGATCGAGGACGCGCGTGCCGCCGGCCGGCTGCTGGCGGCGATACACGGCTGCGGCGCCCGGCTGCCCGCGACCGCACGCCGCCACAGCCTCGGCGAAAAACTGGCGGGCACCGCCCCGGCGCTGGACGCGGCGTTAGGCGATGCGCTGGAGCGCGATACGGTGGCCGCGGTTCGTGCCAGGATCGCCGGTGTGCTCGCGCAGGAATCCGGGCTGCCGGCCGGCTCACTGCACGGCGATCTGCATTTCGGCAATCTGCGGCGCGCCGCGGACGGCGGCCTGTACGCACTCGATTTTGACGATTGCGGCCTGGGTGCCTTGTGTGTCGACCTGACGCCCTTCATCTGGCGCAGCCGCAGCGAAGGCCTTGATCCGTCGCTCGATCGCGCTTTCCTCGACGGCTACCAGGCACTGCGGCCCCTGAGCGCGCCGGAACAGCAGGCGCTGCCGGCATTGCTCGCGGCGCGTGCGCTCTACCTCGCCGGCGTGTTAGCCCGTGACCGCAACATCCTCGGCAAGGTGCCCGGTTTTGACCGGCCGTGGCAGCACTACCTGCAACTCGCGGCGGGATTCCTCAGGCCTGGTACAGCGCCAGGTGTTCGCGGATAAAGCCTTCCAGGGACAGGGGCTCGCGGCCGCTGACCTGCGTGAAAGTGCCGGTGACATTTACCGAATAACCCCTGGCGATTTCCGCAAAAATTTCGCACACCGCGTTCAGGTGCCACGCGCTGGTGACGAACTTGCCGAGAAACGCCTTGTAGGCCACCGGGTCCTGCGGGACGTAGCTGATCTTCCGGCCCAGCACCTTCGAGAATAC
>JAYUGT010000023.1:0-2465 GCA_043738315.1 Gammaproteobacteria bacterium | reverse complement strand
CCGCGCTGCCGCCGCCCTGGAGCGTGACATTGCCGCCGGGTGTGATCGTCGAGCCGATGGCAATGGCTGCGATGGGCCGCAAGGCCGCGGTCACCGCGCCCGCGGCGTTAGCCATGCCGGCGCCGCAGGTGCTGGTGGTGCAGGAACACTCGGTGCTCTGCACGTCGGCGGGGCCGGTCGGCACATGACAGAGCGGTATCGTGCTATCCGTGGAAACGGGGAAGGGCTTGCTGGCGCCCTCGCGCAGCCGTGCAATCAATTGCGCCGATTTCAGGTTGCCGTTGACCGAGAGCATCAGCGCGCCGATCCCGGAGACGATCGGCGCCGAGAAACTGGTGCCGACGTTGGCGTTGATCTGGTCCGTGTACGTGCTGCTGCCTGCGGTTGTCAGCCCGTCGTTAGAGGTGGTGTCGATGGAGAACAGGCAGGGCCCGCCATTGACATTGACGCAATTGCCACCCGGGGCGCCGAGTGCGATTTCCGGACCCAGGCTGCTGAATCCCACCTTGGTGCCGATGTGACGCAGTCCGGCAATGGCGGCCGCACCCGGGCAATTCGCCGGCGAATCCACCGGACCGCCTTCGTTGCCGGCGGAAGCCACGATCAGCACGCCTTGCGCGCTCAGCGTACGCACCACGTCGGCGCTCGCGGCGTCGCAGGCGCCGGCACTGCCTAGGCTGAGATTCAGAATCTGCGCGGGATACGGGTTGTCCGGAACGCCGTCGACGCGCTGGCCGGCGGCCCACAGCATCGCGGCCAGAATATCGGAGTTGAACCCGCCGCATTTTCCGAGCACGCGCACCGGCAGTAACCATCCGCCCCAGCTGATGCCGGCCACGCCGGCCGAATTGTTAGTCAGCGCGCCGATGATGCCGGCGACCCGCGTGCCATGCCAGGAACTGTTAGACGACGTGTCGCAGCCCGGCTTGACCTCGCTGCTCGCGACCCAGTCGCCGGCATCGGCGGCATCGGCGTCGCGGCCATCGCCGTCATTCGCGGTGAAGAATCCGCCGCTGGAATTGGCGGATATGAAATCGTAGCCCGGCAGCAACCGCCCGCCGAGGCTGGCGCGCTTGAGATCGGGATGCTCGAAGCGCACCCCGGTATCCAGCACCGCGATGACGACCCCATTGCTGCCGGTCGTGGCATCCCAGGCACTGTTAGCATTGATGGCGCTGGGTTGCGTGGCGGTCAGGTACCACTGGCCGGGCGCGAGTGGGTCATTCGAGGTCGCATGCGCATACACGCCCCGATCGGCCACGGCGTACTGCACGTCGGGATCGGCGCGCAGGCGCTCGAGCGCCTGCTGGGCCGTCTCGCCCGCGATTTGCGACTCCAGTTCCACGACCTGCAGGTTCTTCGCAATGGCGCGCATCGAGCGCAAGCTGAGTTTGCCCCGAGCCTCGATGGACTTTAGCCGCGCGTCCGGCGACGGGCTTGCCGTGGCTTTCGCAATGACGGCATCGCGCAGCTTGACAATAACGCGTTGGCTGCCGGCCTCGGTGGCGGCGCCCGGCCGGTTGCGCGCAGGGTTGAATTCCGCGCGCGACAACGTGGCGCCCGCCGCGTCGTAGCTCAATGCGGATACCAGGCAGCCCAACAGACAGAGTCGCAACGCGGCCATGTGGACTAACGATACCGCACTTGCCAGGCGACCGGGTGCCCTACGCGCGGCAGCCCGCCGTGTTAACCGACGTAATTGCCGACGCTGTCACAGCGGCTGTACGCGCCTCAGCGGTTGTGACCTTTGGATTTGTCGGGTTTATCGGACTTATCCGATTTATCGTGTTTGTCGGTGTTGGGATTGCTATCCGACCGCTTGCCCCGATCGTCCGGGCGCTGGCGCTCGAAGTGTTGCCGCACCTCGGGCTCGCGCGGTTGATAGTTGTAATTCCGCTGGTGCAATTGTCGCTGTTGCTCATAGCTGGGATAACGATCCCGAGAGTAGGACCGCTGGTAGGAGGGCAGTGGCGCGAGCGTATAGCGTGACGCATGATCCCAGTGATCCCAGTCGTGGTGACGCTGGGCCCAGCCGTTGCCCCAGTAATCACCCCACCGCGGCGGACCGTTGGGCGCCCAGCCGCGAAAGTAACGGGGCGGTCGCCGGTAGTAACGCACCGGTACGCGCAGCAGGAAATACGGTACATATTCGGGCTCGATCAGATCCCAGGGTCCGTCGTACCAGGAGCTTGCGTACCAGCCATCCTGCGTATAGACCCAGTAAACGCCGTCGTAGAAGAACAGGTTCGAGTCGAGGTCTGGCGCGTAGTAGACCGGGTAACCGGGGACCGCAACCAGTTGCGGGTACAACGGAATATTGATCCCGATGCGCGCGCTGGGCAGGCGGATGCCAACGCGGATCTGTGCGTTGGCCGGCACGCTGAATGCGGCGGACAAACCGAGCGCGAGCAGCGCCGGGAACAGGATTCGGCTTTTGAGTCGTGGGGTCGCGTCATGGCGCCCGG
>JAYUGT010000022.1:0-15662 GCA_043738315.1 Gammaproteobacteria bacterium | reverse complement strand
CGAACAACTGCTTGCCAGGCGGCGCATAGCTGATCGAAGGCTGGATAGTCTGACCCTCGATGCACGTGGCCTGGCCGGCGAAATAACGAAACTGCTCGATGCCGCCCGGAATCTCGGCGTACTTGCCGACCCACAGCGGTTTGCCCTGGTCCAGCGTCTCAAGCTCGGCAAGTTCGTCGAGATGCTGTTCCATGAGATCGGCCATGCGCCATAGCAATCGCGCCCGTTGCGCGGGCAGCATCTCCGGCCATGGTCCCGAGCTCAGGGCAGCACGCGCGGCCCGCACCGCGACATCGATATCACCGGCATCGCCAGCCGCTATCTGAGCTAACACCTCGCCGGTAGCAGGGTTCACGGTCGGCAGGTGGCGGCCTGCCAGTGGCACGCGCCACTCATTGGCAATGAAATGACTGCGCTCGCCTACCGACAGAAAGCGCCGCGCGCCTTCGGTCGCCGGGGCGATCGGTTGGATATCTAGTTTCATGTCTGGGCCCGCCTTTTCGCTGCCACGGTCGGCATATGACTCTCGTGATTCTTGAGATACCAGCTGGCGATTTCCTCGCGCGTCGCGAACCAGACACCTTTCAGTTTTTTCGCATAGCGCAGGAAATCCCGCAGCGCGCTGATGCGGTACGCCCGGCCGCTGACATGCGGATGCAGGCCGACGTTCATGATGCGGCCGGTCTCGGCGCCTTCAGCGTACAGGACTTTCAGTTCTTCAATCAAAACGTCGCGGAAATCGCGGGTAGTGAACCCGCGCCGTGTCAGCAAGGTGAAATCGTTGATCTCGTTGGTGTAGGGGGTGGAAACAATCGGACCGTGCGGTGTGCGCAACAGGTAGGGCTGATCATCGTTCATCAGGTCGCAGTAAAAAATCAGCCCATGCTGCGCCAGGATGTCGGCGGTCTGCAGCGTGCCGCGCAGGCTCGACGACAGCCAGCCGCGCGCCGGGCGCCCGACCGCCTGCTGGTACACTTTCAAGGTTCGTTCGATGACATCACGTTCGCGCTCAGGGTCGCCCGCAAAATCTGTTAGCAGTTCGCCCTGCTCGTAATTGTGCGCGACGATTTCGCAGCCGCGGCTCAAGGCCGCGTCCAGCATCGGCCGGCGGCGCAACGCGGTCTCGGCGTTGATGGTGCACGACGGCTTGACTTTCATCTCATCGAACAGCTTGAACAGCCGGAAGCAGCCGACGCGTTGACCATATTCACGCCAGGTGAAGTTGGGAAAGTCCGGGATGTTGCCCGGCAGCACATCCGGCAGGATCGGCGGGCCGCCGGCGTAATAAGGCTTGTCGGTGTCCTTCAGCAGCTGCCAGGTCTCGAGATTCAGGGTCAGTATCAGGGCTACGCGCTTGCCCTTGGGCCACCGTAGCGGCAGGCGATCGGTTATCGCGGAATAGTCGTAATGCATGATCTGTTGTGCCCCGCTAACAATTCGTCGGCAAAAAATTCCAATGTCCACGCCCGGCCGGAGGGCCGATTATCGAATCCATACCGGGCTACCGGCTCGCGACCATTGTACCGTCCGTACAGTGGACACCAGCTTTTTGAGCGACTAGAATTGACCTTGGTACATCTGCCTTAACGTTTGAAAAACCACGAGAGTTCCACCACGTATGGAATCCACACGCCCGATCCGCGCGCTGATTCGCGGCCTCGACGCCCTCACCGTACTCAACCTCCGCAACGGTGCTACCGTGTCTGAAGTGGCGCAGGAAATCAAACTGCCCCGCACCACCACCTATCGCATCCTTGAGACCCTGAGCCACGCCGGCTATGTGTATCGCGATACCACGGACGACCGCTACCGCCTAACAATCATGGTGCGCGGCCTGTCGGACGGCTTCGACGATGAAGCCTGGGTCACCCAGATCGCCCGCCCCTACATTTACGAACTCGGCAAGGAAATCGTCTGGCCGGTCGCCATTGCCTCGCTCTCGGGGACCACGATGATGGTGCGCGAGTCGACCGACCATCGCAGCCCGCTCGCAGTCGAGCGCTATTCCGCCGGTTTTCGCGTGCCTATCCTCATGTCATCGGTCGGCCGCGCCTACCTCGCTTTCTCGCCGCAGTCGCAGCGCGACAGCCTGCTGGAAATACTCGGCCGTTCGACCAAGGAAGAAGACAAGCTGGCGCGTAACCGTACCGAAGTCACCAAGGTCCTGAATGACACCCGCCTGCAGGGCTACGCGTCCGCGGTACGCCCGCGTCGCGTGTCCGATGAGCTCAGTATAGGCGTGCCGATCATGATCGAAGACCGCGTCCTGGCCGCGCTCAGCGTCCGTTTCTCAAGCTCAGCCGTGCCCATGAAACTCGCGGTCGAGCGCTTTCTGCCCAAGCTGCGGGACACGGCGCAGAAAATCCGCCAGTCCTTTGCCGACCAGCAGCGCGATCCACCACAATCCCATCACCGCCCGGCGATTGCGCGCCCTGCCGTCTGATGGCGCGGCTGTCCAGGCGTAGTTCCAGGGGGTCCCGATGAATGCCGAACTGTCTGTCAATTCCGACCCGGTGGTTGAGCGTCTGGTTGCGCTGCTAGGCCGCGATGCGGTGCTGACCGACGCCACCGATCGCCAGTTCTACTCCACCGATATCTATCACGAAGGCCCGCCGGTGCGCGCCGTGGTCCGGCCACGGAGCACCGCGGATGTGCAGGCCCTGGCGAAACTGGCGCTGGAGCACAGAGTCGCGCTGGTACCGCGCGGCGGCGGCGCCTCGTACACCGATGGCTATGTGCCGCACGAAAAGGATTCGATTGCGGTCGATACCTCGCGGATGGACCAGATTGTGGAGATCAATGAGCGCGACATGTACGTGCTCGTCCAGCCCGGCGTCAGCTGGGCGAAGCTCAACGAGGCGCTGCAGGCTAAAGGCCTGCGAACGCCATTCTTCGGACCCTTCTCGGGCCTGGTGGCCACCGTCGGTGGCTCACTGTCGCAGAACAGCGTGACCTGGGGCAGCGGCGTGTTCGGGGTGTCCGGCGAAACGCCGCTGGGCGTGGAAGTTGTGTTAGGTTCCGGCGCCACCGTCCGCACCGGCAGCTGGGGCGGCGCCAATGGCGTACCGTTCCTGCGCTCGTATGGCCCGGATCTCACGGGCCTGTTCATGGGCGACTGTGGCGCCTTCGGCATCAAGACTGCGATTTCGCTGCGGTTGATGCCGCGCAACAGCCATGTCATGGGGCTGTCCTTTGGCTTCAGGGATTTCGACAGCATGGCTGCGGGCATGGAAGCCGCCGCACGCGAAGGACTGAACCTGACCAACTTCGGCCTGGATCCGGCCTTGCAGCAGGGTCAGTTGGGCAAGGCCGATACGGCGACCGCGCTGCAGTCAGCGCTGGCCGTCTTCAGGACCTCGCGCAACGTGTTCGATGGCGCCCGGCAGGTGCTCAGGATGGCGGTCGCTGGCCGCAGCTTCCTGGACGGCGCGGTCTTTTCTGCCCACTGGATTGTCGATGGCCTGGACGATGCGCATTGCCGCGCGGCCGTCGGGCGCCTGCGTAAAGTGTTGCAGCCGCACGGCGCGGAAGTCGCGCCAACCGTCCCGACGGTTGCCAACGCCATGCCCTTCATGCCGCTCTACAACGTGCGCAGCCCGCTGGGTGAGCGCTGGGTACCGGTGCACGGCATTCTGCCGTTCTCGCGCGTCAAGGCGTTTCGCGCCGAGCTGACCGCGTACTACCAGGCCAATGAAGAGCGCATGAAGGCCAACAAGATCCGGTACGGCGGCATGTTCATGACGGTGAGCACCAACGCCTTCCTCTATGAGCCCGTGTTCTATTGGCACGACACTTTGAACATTGCCCAGGAACGCCTTATGCCCGAGGGCTATGCCGCCACGCTGCCGAAATTCGCCGAGAACCTGCCCGGCCGGCGCATCGTTGAAGAGATGAAACAGGGCATTGCCGATATTTTCCAGAAGCACGGCGCGAGCCACTTGCAAATTGGCAAGTTCTATCCTTACATGCGGGGCCGCGATCCGGAGACAGCGCGCGTGATTCGGGACCTGAAAGCCTTGCTGGATCCGGCGGGGCGCATGAATCCCGGCTCATTGGGCCTATAAAAATCGTTCAGGATCAATAGGTAACGTAGTTTATTTAATAACTCACTTCACCGTGAGCAACGGAGTCTTGGATGAAGCGAATTCTGGTCGGCATTAAACGGGTGGTTGATTACAACGTCCGCGTGCGCGTCAAACCCGATGGCACCGGCGTCATGACCGAAGGCGTCAAGATGAGTATCAATCCGTTCGACGAGATTGCGCTCGAAGAGGCGCTGCGTATCAAGGAAAAAGGTGGCGCCGAAGAAGTGGTCG
Source organism: Gammaproteobacteria bacterium (assembly GCA_043738315.1). Classification (GTDB taxonomy): domain Bacteria; phylum Pseudomonadota; class Gammaproteobacteria; order Steroidobacterales; family Steroidobacteraceae; genus UBA964. The sequence continues at coordinate 11,346 of JAYUGT010000022.1, read as the reverse complement.
TGCTCAGCATCGGCAGCGCCGACTGCCAGCAGCAATTGCGCACCGCCCTTGCGATGGGCGCTGACCGCGCCCTGCATGTGCAGACGGATGCGACCCTCGAGCCGCTCGTCGTTGCAAAAATCTTCAAGAAACTGCTGGAACGCGAACAGGCGTTCCTGTGCATCGTTGGCAAGCAGGCGATCGACGATGACTGCAACCAGGTCGGCCAGATGATTGCTGCACTGTGGGATCGCCCGCAGGCGATGTTCGCATCCAAGGTCGAAATCAATGGCGACAAGGCCACGGTCACGCGCGAAGTCGATGCGGGTCTCGAAGTGCTGGAAATCGACCTGCCAGCCGTGATCTCCTCGGACCTGCGCCTCAATGAGCCGCGCTACGTGAAGCTGCCGGACATCATGAAGGCCAAGAAGAAGCCGCTGGAAACCATCGATCCCGCTGCACTCGGCGTGGAACTCAAGGTCGCGGGCAAGATCACCAAGTTTGAAGCGCCACCGCAACGGAGCAAGGGCGTAATGGTGAAGTCGGCGCAGGAACTGATCGACGCGCTGAAGGCCAAGGGAGTGCTGGCATGAGCAAGATTCTGGTTATTGCCGAGCACAACGGCAGCACGCTGCATCCTAACACCGCGAAATGCGTCGCCTGCGCCAGGGGTATCACCGGCGCCGAGATTCATGTCGGCGTCTTTGCGGCCGACGGCGCGTCGATTGCCGCGCAGGCTGCCAAGCTGGCTGGCGTCGCCAAGGTGCGCGTCGTCAACAACCCGGCGAATGCGCACGCCCTGGCCGCGGTGTTGGCGCCGCAGGTCGTGGCGCTGGCCGCAGGCTACAGCCACGTATTCGGCGCGTCCTCGACCTTTGGCAAGGACCTGACCCCGCGCGTTGCCGCTCTGTTAGGTGTCGGGCAGCTGTCGGACATCATGGTGGCTCTGAGCGCAACCACGTTCCGCCGGCCGATCTATGCCGGCAACGCCATCGTCACCGTCGAAGTGCCCGCCAACGAGATCATGGTTGCCACCGTGCGCACCGCCTCCTTCCAGCCAGTTGACGAGGGTGGCAACGCCGCGGTGGAGAACGTCACGCTGGACGCGAAGATTCCGACCCATACGAGGTTTGTGTCGGTGTCGGCGGCCAAGGCCGGACGCCCGGACCTGGCGACCGCGGCCCGCGTGGTCTCGGGTGGCCGCGCGCTGGGCAGCGCCGAGAATTTCAACATCCTGTTCAAGCTGGCCGACAAGCTGGGCGCGGGGGTCGGCGCATCACGCGCCGCCGTCGATGCGGGTTATGCGGCCAACGACATGCAGGTCGGCCAGACCGGAAAGATCATCGCGCCCGAGCTGTACATGGCCTTCGGCATTTCCGGCGCCATCCAGCACCTGACCGGGATCAAGGACGCGCGCACGATCGTCGCGGTCAACAAGGACAGCGAAGCGCCAATCTTTGAAATTGCGGACATCGGATTGGTGGGCGACCTGTTCCAGATCGTTCCGGAGCTGGAAAAGCTGTTGAGTTAGGTTGAAGCGCGAAGAAACAGGAAAGCGACAGTGCCGGGCAACATTCAAAGACGGCCGGCCGTCGCTCCCCGTTACTCGCTTTGGGCCGACCGTCTTTGAATGCTGCTCGGCACTGACTCGTGATTTCCTGCACTCTTTACGCTCCCGCCCCAGATCCGGCACCTGTTTTTGACCCCCGCAGAATCACGTGCTGTTAGTGATCGGTGAGACCCGCCTGCTTTCGCGAATGCGCATTTGCCGGGCGGCCGGCCCAAAGCGAGTAACGCGGAGCGACGGCCGGTCACCCGGCAAATAGGCGCAGGCGCGAAAGTGGGCGGCATCAACAAATCTCAAAGAGCGCGTCGATCTTTCATCCTGCTGATGGGCCTGATCGCCGGCCTGTCAGCGTTCGGCATGGCCAGCGTTGTCCCGAGCCTGCCGGGATTGGCGCGCGCGTTCGGCCGGCCGCTTGGCGATGTGCAGTTCGTAGTTTCGATCTACCTGCCGGGCCTCGGTCTTTTCCAGCCTTTCCAGGGCATGCTGAGCGACCGGTTTGGGCGCCGGCCGGTATTGCTTGCCGGTTTCGCGACCTTTTTGTTAGGCAGCATCGGCGCGGCGCTGGCGCCGAGCCTGTTGATCCTGGTGCTATGCCGCCTGCTGCAGGCCGCCGGCGTCAGCGTCGCCACGGTGGTCACCCGGGCCATCATCCGCGATACCTACGAGCCCCATGAAGCTGCGGTCACGATGGCATTCGTATCCGCCGTCATGGGTCTCGCGCCCATCACGGCGCCGCTGCTGGGCGGCGTGGTCATCGAATATTTCGACTGGCATGGCCTGTTCGTGCTGCACGGATTGATTGCACTTGGCTTGTGGATCTGGATTGCCGTGGTGTTGCGCGAATCGCGCCCCGTGGATACCCCGGTCAGTAACTGGCGCGATTTCCTGCGTAACGCGCGCATCCTGTGGGGCGACGCCCAGTTTGTCGGCCACAGCATGACTTATGCGTTCATGAGCGCGGCTTCGTTTGTGTTCGTCACCGTCGGCGCAACGCTATTCAACCGCCTGTTCAATATTCCACCAGCGCACTTTGGCGTTATCTGGGCAATGCTGGCATTCGCCTACATGGTGGGCTCCTACCTCGCCGCCCGGCTGGTACGGCGCTGGGGCAGCGCGCGCACCTTGTTAGCCGGCGTGCGGCTGAACCTGGTCGGCGGCCTGTTGTTTCTCGCGGTGGCAGCCTGGCGCGAGGCGCCGCTGGCCGCCTACTGCGGCGTGCTCGCCTGCAACACGCTGTCCTTCGGCATGGCCTCACCGCTGTCACTGGCGGGCGCGGTCGCCGACCGGCCGGAGATCGCCGGCGTGGCGGCGGGGCTGTCGAGCTCGACCGCGATGCTGGTGGCGATGGTATTTGCGTTCCTGTCGGGCAACCTGTTCGACGGAACCGCGCTCAGCGTGGCCTGGTTGATGCCTTTGACTTGTGTCGGCGCCTATATTGCCGTAAATAGGGCACTCAAGTCCCATGCCTAACACTCAGGATCAAGCTGCGATCGAAAGCGCCGTTCGGGCGCTGGAACAGTACTGGGCGACGCTCGACTTCAAGGCGATCCGCGCGCTGTGGGACGATTCTACGCCGCCGCTCTACCTGGCCGAGGAAACCATGGGGCCCGCGCGCAGCTGGGACGAGCTGGAAAAATACTGGGGCGCGACCGGGAAGCTCGCCAAGCGCAACCAGGTCAGGATCACCAATATTCGGTATCACGACCTCGCCCGCGACGTCATTTCCGCGTTCTACGATATGCACTGGGACATCGAGCTCGACGACGGCAAGACCATCGGCGGCGACAATCGCGTCTGCGTCAGCTTCAAGCGCACGGCCGCCGGCTGGCGCATCGGGCAATACATCGAGGCGCCGTTGGCTCCGCTGCTCTACATGCGCCAGCTCTACGAACTGAATACGACGTCCGCCTTCAAGACTGCACGCTCGTGATCCGCAAGGGGTTCGTCGATCTGCCCCACGGCCAGGTGCACTTCCGCTACGCCGGCCAGGGGCCGCCGATTCTGCTGCTGCATGATTCGCCCCGGTCCTCGGCCATGCATGCGGCGCTGATCGAAGAACTCGCCGACGAATTCACGGTCGTCGCGCTCGATACTCCGGGCTACGGCCACTCGAGTCCGCTGCCCGGCGAACCGCGACCGGAAATTCCGGATTTCGCGCGCGCGCTGGCCGCGACCCAGGCCGCGCTCGGCGTCGAACGCTGCGCCACCTGCGGTTTTCACACCAGCTCCAAGATCCTGCTGCAGTTCGCGCTCGATCACCCACAGCGCGTCGCGCTGGCGATCATCGATGGCCTGAACCTGCCGCCGGGCGGACCCGGCGACGCCTTCATCGCGCGCTACATGAAACCGCTCACTATCGAGGATGATGGCAGTCACCTCGCGGCGGGCTGGTCACGCGCCCGCGAGTTCATGCGGTTTTTCCCGTGGTTCGACAGCAGCCCGCGCTCGCGGCTGAACCAGGATTTTCCGACGGACGACTACCTGCACGGCTATGCGCTCGATCTGCTGACAGCGGGCCCGCATTTTTCCGACGCATACAGCGCGGCGATGCGCTATCTCGCGACGCCGCTGGTCAGCGGTGTGCGGGCGCCGACAGTTTTCATGTGCCGATCCAACGATCCTTTGTTTGCGTTTCTCGACTCGCTGCCCACGCCCTTGCCGGCAGGCTGCCGTATCGAGCGTCTCGGGCCCGAGCGCGATCGCTGGCAGGCGTTCCTGCGCGAGCAGTTCCGCTCCGCTCGTTCCGGCACGACGCCTGCGGGTGCGCCTGGCCTCGGCCGCGCCCGAGCGGCGGACGTGGCAACGCCTGCGGTACGGCGGCGCTACCGCGATGGCATGCACGGGCAATGGCACCTGCGTGAATCCGGCGGTCCCAGCGGGCGGCCGATACTGCTGTTGCCGGAAACACCGGGATCATCCGCGGGTCTGTTGCCCCTGTTAGCCGAGTTCGCCAGGACGGGCCGGCCGGTGTGGGCGCCCGACCTGCCCGGCCAGGGCGAAACTGCCGCGGTCGTGCGGCCCGATGGCAGGCCGCCCGTACTCTCGGACTTCGTGGATGCGCTGCTCGGATTGTTGGAGAACAATACCCGGGAACCGGTGGATATCGTTGCAGCGTTCAGTTCCTGTCCGCTCGCGCTGGCAGCGGCCGCGCGCGCACCGGAACGGATCCGCAGCGTGGTCTGCGACGGCATCCCGTTGTTAGGCGCGGGGCTCCGCAAGCAGCTCGCGAGACTCGATTGCCCGCCGCTCGCCGTGTCGCGGGATGGATCGCATCTGCTGGCACTGTGGCACCAGCTGCGCGACCGCGAGCTGTGCTGGCCCTGGTATGAGCGCAGCGCCGCCGCGATCCGCCGCGTGACAGCGGATCTGGGGGCATTGCGGATGGACCGGATGACGCTGGACCTCGCCCGCCAGCTCCCGCATTACGGCGCGCTGAATCGCGCCATCTGGACCAGCGACTACACAAGCATGCTGGCAACGGTGCCGCAACCCGTGCTGCTGTTCAAGGATCCCGCAGATCCGCGCCTGGCAGCCAGTCTCCGTGCGCGGCGTCGCCTGCCGCTGGGCCAGCTGGTGAAGCGCCCGGATTCGGCGGCCAACCTGCTGGCCGTCGTTGGCAAATTCTGGAAATCCATTGCTGCGGCATCCTGACAGCCCTGCAGCGAGGCGCGTTGCGCTGCTCCTGCTGTTAGGCGGACTGCTCGGTGATTTCAGCCAGGCCGCCGGCGATGGCGCCTGCAAGGCGCTGCTGCAACGCGATTTTGGCCAGACACTCGATGCGCCCACCCGCTTGACCGCCGCGGCGCTGGTGGAACCCGGCAACGGCGTTCCAGCGCATTGCAAGCTGGAAGGCTATGTCGCGCCGCAAGTGGGTCTGGAACTGCGGCTGCCGGCGTCCAACTGGAACGGCAAGCTGCTGACCCAGGGCTGCGGCGCCATGTGCGGCATGATGTTAGGTTCGGAAGCCTGCGCCGAAGCGGTCTCACGCGGTTATGCCTGCGTCACGACCGACATGGGGCATCACGGCCTGCCGTATGACGGCAAGTGGGCCTACAACAACCCGGCGGCTGAAAGCGACCTAGGGCATCGCGCAACCCACGTGGCTACGCTCGCCGCCAGGGCGGTGGTCGAGGCCTATTACTCGGCGGCGCCGAAGCGCTCCTACTTCCGTGGTTGTTCAACCGGCGGCCGGCAGGCGCTGGTGGCCGCACAACGCTACCCTTACGACTACGACGGCATCATCGGCGGCGCCATCGTGCTCTATCAGTTGATGGGTCCGCCGCTGCAATTGTTCTGGGGCTCCACCGTGAACTTGGACCGCCAGGGCAAGCCGATACTCGATGTAGCGAAACTGCCCATGCTGGCGAAAGCCGTGCTGGCAGCCTGCGATGCTAACGACGGCGTCAGGGACGGCGTCATCGATAATCCCCTGCAATGCCAGTTCAAGCCAGAGAGCCTGCGCTGCGGGGCGCAGCCGGGCGACGAATGCCTGACCGACGCCGAGGTCGCCGTGGTCCAGAAGATGTACGCGGGACCGATGACGTCGCAGGGGGGCAGGATCATGCCGAGTGGCCAGCTGCCGGGCTCCGAGCTAGCCTGGGACAGCTATTTTCGCGGCGGCAAGGCTTCACCGAATTATGGTTTCGGCGTGGAGATCCTGCGCTATCTCGCGTTCCCGGCCGACCCGGGCCCGGCCTACGACCTGACCGACTTCAACTGGGATCGCGATCCGCAGCGCATGAGCCTGTCGATGTTTTCGGCCGGCAATCCCGACCTGACATTGTTCCGCAATGCCGGCGGCAAGCTGCTGATGTTCCATGGCCTCGCCGATCCGGCGGTTTTCGCCACCTCGACCATCGCCTACTACGATCTCGCGACGCGCACGATGGGCGGCCGCAAGGACATGGACGCGTTCGCGCGCCTGTTCCTGCTGCCGGGCCTGTACCACTGCCGCGGCGGACCGGGCACCAACTATGCCGATATGTTAGGCGCGCTGGAACAATGGGTGGAGCACGGCGTGGCGCCGGACATGATCATGGGCTATCACCAGACCAATGACGCGCGCGGCCCGGTGGACCCGCCAGTGGGATTTGATCCCAGGACTGCCAAGTTCAGCCGCCCTATCTTTCCGTACCCGGACCGCGCCATTTACAAAGGTACGGGCGACTGGAAGGACCCGGGCAATTACCGGCGCGGCCACTAGCCCGGGTTGATCGTTTATCCGAACTCAACGGGCGTTCAGGACGTCTCGCCGCGGGGTCCCCGTCGCTGCGAAACAATATCTCCACACCACAAGGTGCTAACTAACAGGAGATAGTCATCATGAACGCTTTGAAACTGATTGCCCTCGCGGGCCTGTCGATACTGCCACTCGCCACTGCCCAGGTTCAGGCCGCCGAAAACCGCGTTGCGGTACGTTTCTACTCGCAGGAGCTAACGTCCGAGCGTGGCGTCGCGAAACTGTATAGCCGCATCGTGTCAGCCGCGAAAAATGCCTGCGGCGAGCGCGAAACGGTCGGTACTCGCCTCATTTCGCCGGACTGGCAGCGCTGCGTGAGTGATGCGGTCAGCGTAGCCGTGTCCAAGGTGGATAGCCGGGCGCTGTACGCGTATTATGAAAAGCAGATTCAGCGGCCGCAGGCGTAGTGTTCGTCAGCACCTGCTGCGCGGCCGTGGGAGGCAGTTATCGCCAAACATGGCCGTGTCGTCCACATCCGCAGATTGCCGTTAGGCAGTCTGCGGGTTTTTCTGGCGGTTGCGCAGAACCTCAATTTCACCCGCGCCGCCGACCAGCTGGGCGTAACCGCGGGCGCCGCAAGCCTGCAAATCAAGGCGCTGGAGGAATACCTCGGGCGGCCGCGGCTGCGCCGTGACGGGCGCGAAGTGAGCCTGACCGCGGAAGGCCGGAAACTGTTGCCGCGAGTGGCGCAGGCGCTCGAGGACCTGGAGCAGGCGCTGGACGAGTCGCGCAACGTGCGCAGTGGCCGCAGCCTGCGTATCAGCCTGTTGTCGTCATTTCTCAACAAATGGCTGACGCCGCGCCTGCCCGATTTTCACAGCGCCCATCCCGACCTGCGGTTGTCGTTCGTGACATCGAATGATCTCGTCAACTTTGTGAGGTCAGAGCAGGACGCAGCGGTACGCATGGGCAGAGGCACGTGGACCACGCTGGAGCGCGAGAAAATCATGGACGAATGGCTGGTACCGGTGTGCACGCCTGCGCTATTCAAGAAACATGGCATTTCGGACGATGCCGACCATCTGCGGCGATATGCGCTGATACACGGCATGGACGAGCCCTGGAGCCTGTGGGCGGAGAGCCATAAATTCGATGATGACTGCGCACTCCCGCGCACCGGCATGATTTTTGATGACTCTGCCGCGGTCAACTTCGCCGCGAATAAGGTCCAGGGCCTCGCCCTGGCGCGCTGGTCTCTGGTTGCGGACGAAGTTCTGAGCGGAGAGCTGGTGGTTGCAGCGAGCAAGCCACTGCTCAACAGCCTTGCGTAGTGGTTCGTATATCCCAGGCGAAACCGAGTCCTGCCTGACATAGCCGCGTTTCAATCCTGGTTCAAAATGCAGGCCGCCCGGTTCCCGGCACCACCCGGCGCGTAATAGAAACCGGCGTTGATCCCGCACCATTGCCGGTGACCCCAGCAACGATGTGGTGCGTCACGTTGGCGGGTAAGCTCCGGGCCCCTGTTAGAGGAGCGTGTCATGCAATACCGTGTAGTTTTGTTAGCAGGCCTCGCAGGCGCACCTCTGTTAGCCGGGGCAGTGGCGCCCGCACCACCTGATCCTGCGTCCATGGACCGCGCAGCGCTCGAGGCTGAAGTGCGCGCCGCGCGACCGCTGATCCAGAACGGCGGCGTGACGCCGCAGCGACCGGCGGGTTGCAGCAGCGCCGCCAGCCGGCAGTTTGATTTCTGGCTGGGGGAATGGGACGTGTCGCCCACGGGACAGGGTTTCCTGGTGGCGGAAAGCACCATCAGCGTTGTCGCGCAGGGCTGTGCAATTCTCGAGAACTGGCGGCCGTTGCAGGGGCCGCACTGCTATTCGATCAATTCCTACGACAACAGCGACAAGCTCTGGCACCAGGAGTATGTGGATGCGTCGGGCGTGCGCGCGCCCTACGTCGGCGGTGTCACCGACGGCATCATGCGCATGGACAACCTCGGCTCACTGCCGCCCAATGCGCCGCCGGGCCTGAAGCGCCGCATGAGTTTCCAGGCGCTCGATGCGAATGCCGTGCGCCAATGGGGCGAGTCCTCGCGCGATGGCAAGGAGTGGAAAATTACCTGGGACCTCACCTATCGGCGCCGCCCAGGAAGTAGTCATTTCCCGTAGAATCGGGCGCATGCAAATCCAGAGAATTGAACCCGGCGTCCGGATGTCACAGGGCGTCATCGCAGGCGGCTTGGTCTACCTCGCGGGACAGGTGGCGGACGACACCAGTGCCGATGTCAAAGGCCAGACTGCGCAGGTACTGGCAAAGATCGATGCGGTGTTAGCCAGGGCAGGCTGCAGCAAGTCAAAGTTGCTCTCGGCCACCATTTACCTCAAGGACATGGCGGACTTCGCGGCCATGAACCAGATCTGGGACGCCTGGGTGGCGGCTGACGGCAAGCCGGCGCGGGCGACAGTCCAGGCGGCCCTGGCAACTCCGGACTATCTGGTGGAAATCCAGGCGGTTGCCGCGCTCTAGCCATGGTCGACGTTTCGCAGTCGCGACGCAGCTTGTTGGCGGCGGCATCATTGTTAGGCCTGGCCGGCACGGCGAAATCCGCGGCCAGTGTCACGCGACCGAAGCCAGCCGCACGGCACCTGGACCTCGAAACTCCCTGGGATAATCTGACCGCCTACCTGAAGACTTGCAGCGACATCTCGGGCAAGCCGTCGCTGTCCTGGACCTCGGGGCATGTCTACAGTCATATCGCCGGGCAACCCGCGCGCCGGCTGTTGTTAGGCCAGGGGGTCAAGTGCACGCGCTGCGTCAGGACCACCATAGGCTACGAATTTCTCGAGCGCGAGTGCCTGATTTTTTCAGACCCTGATACCGCGGAACCCCTGCAGACCTGGCGCAACCCGTTTACCGGCCACGTCGTCGAGGTGTTTCACATCCGCAACCTCTCGGCCGGCAGTCTGCTGAGCGCCGCCAGCCCCGACAAGGCATTTCACATGCCGTACATGGAGCACAGCGGCGACGTCACCTTCTATGACGACCTGTTTTACTCGAAGCCGTCGAGTCTCAATGTCTTTGGCTACAGCGCGTATGTCGGCAGTAATCTTTATGAAGGCGCGGGGCTTTATCACTTTCACACCAAACGCGCCGATCTCGACAACCCGGACCTGAGCTCCGTTCCGGCGACCACCTCGCACACCGGGCTGCGGCAGTGGCTGCCGTGGATGGAGATGGGCGCCTGGTCCGGCGGCCTGGTGCTGCCCAGCCGCGGCAAGAAGCTCCCGAATGGCGTAGCGGATCTGCCGCAGCCTCTGCGTGGCTGGCTGGAAAAAAACTCGCCGGAGTTCCTGGACGCGCCGACGCACGCCGACCAGGCGAACAACCAGAAACGCTTCTATGACCAGTTCCGCGATTACATCGACCGCAAGCGCGCGGCCGAAAGCGACAAGCCCCAGTAAGTCCTGTACGGAGACTTAGGCGCGCTCGGGTCCGATGCGCACCAGCGCCTTGCCGAAATTGCCGCCGCGCATGAGCCGGCAAAAAGCTTCCGGCGCCGCTGCCAGCCCCTCGGCGATGTCCTCGCGATAATGGAACTTGCCGTCGCGAATCCAGCCCGCGACCACGCGGCTCATCTCGGCCATGCGTTGCACGTGGTCATAGACGACGAGACCCTTCATGGTCGCGCGCGCCCCAACCACCGGGCCGAGCCACGGCCCCGGCGGCGGCGTATCCATGCTGTAGGCTTCGATCATGCCGCAGAGCACGATCCGCGCACCTAACGCCAGATTGCGGATCACGGCCTGCAGCGTGTCGCCGGCGACGTTGTCGAAGTAGACGTTGATGCCGTTAGGACAGGCCGCTTTCAGGGACTGCGTGAGGTCACCCTGCTTGTAATTGACGCAGTCCGCAAACCCAAGCTCCTGGATCGCGTACGCGCACTTTTCGGCGCTGCCGGCAATTCCGACCACGCGCGCACCCATGTGCCGCGCAATCTGACCGGCGGTCGAACCAACCGGGCCGGTGCAAGCCGATACTACAAACGTTTCGCCGGGCTTGGGCTCGCCTAACACCACGGTGCCGGCCCAGCCGGTCAGGCCGGGCATGCCCAGCACGCCGAGCGTCGATCCCAACGGCGCCTGCGTGGCATCGAGCTTGCGCACGCCCTGCCCCGACGACAGCGCATATTGCTGCCAGCCGTTACGCACCGCGACATAGTCGCCGGCCCGGAATTCCGGGTTGCGCGAGTCCATGACCTGCGCGACCGTTTCCCCCACCATCACATCGCCAGGCGCCAGCCGGTCGCTGTAGATCTGGCTGTTCTTCATCACGTTGCGATAGTAGGGATCCAGCGACAGGTAGATGCTGCGGGACAGGAACTGCCCCGGACCCGGCGTTGGGATCGCGGTTTCGTCGGCGCCAAAATCCTCGAGCACGGGCAGTCCACGCGGGACCCGTGCCATCAGGATGCGCCGATTGCGGTCCGGCATATGCGCCGCGCCGCTTATAGCTGCTTCAACAGGTATTCAGCCGCGGACACTTCGAACTTGCCCGGGGCTTCGATGTTCACATGCTTGGCAACGCCGTTGTCGACGACGATGGCGAAGCGCTGACCGCGCAT
>JAYUGT010000021.1:0-2481 GCA_043738315.1 Gammaproteobacteria bacterium | reverse complement strand
TCGGACTGGCGCGGCAGCTCGGCATCGGGCGCACCCAGGCGCAGCAGTACGTGGATCTTTACTTCACTCGCTACCCGGGCGTGAAGAAGTACATGGACGAGACGCGCGAACAGGCGCGCAGCCGCGGTTATGTCGAGACCGTCTCCGGCCGCCGGCTGTACCTGCCGGACATCGCCTCGCGCAATCGCAACCTGCAGCAGTACGCCGAGCGCAGCGCGATCAACGCGCCGATGCAGGGCACCGCGGCCGACATCATCAAGCGCGCCATGATCGATGTCGACGCCTGGTGCCAGGCCGGCAAGCTAACAAAAGCGCGGCTCATCATGCAGGTGCATGACGAACTGGTGCTAGAAGTCGAAACCAGCGCAGTCCGGGAAGTCAGTGATGAGGTCCGCGCGCGCATGGCGGCGGCCGCCAGCCTGCATGTACCGCTCAAGGTCGACATCGGCACCGGCGCCAGCTGGGACCAGGCGCATTAGCCCGTGGTCTGTTTAGGGCAAGGCCTTGATTTGGCGGGCGATTTTATTGGCCGTAGTACGCGGAACCATTTATGCGGTCCGCAGTCAGACTTAACTGAGTACCCCAAGTACTCCCCGCTACCTCCCTGAGCGGGTCGAGAATGTCTGGCTCATCGAGACCTGTGCCAGGCTAGTCTGACCCCGGCGGCTGCAAAGTCGCCGGGGTTTTTTATCCCAGCATTGCCGCCAGTCGGCGCCGGCCATCGGCCAGGCCTTCCCCGTCCTGCGACGAAAACAGTTGCACCGTCGCCTCCGTGCCTAACAGCTTGCGCGCCTTGTCCTGCGCCGCGCGTGCTTCGTTGCGCTTGAGCTTGTCGGACTTGGTCAACAGCACATGAACGGCGCGCAGGCTGGGATCGGCCCAGGCGATCAACTCCCGGTCTTCATCCTGCACCCCGCGGCGCGCATCGATAATCAGGAACAGTCCGCGCAGGGACGAACGCTGGCGCAAGGCCTCCAGCAGTGGCGGCCAGCCGGCCCTTTCGGCATTTGAAACCTCCGCATAACCATAACCCGGCAGGTCTACCAGCCTGGCCCCCGGCTGCAGTTCGAAAAAATTGACCAGGCGCGTACGGCCCGGCGTCTTGCTGATGCGCGCCAGTCCATGGCGGCCCGTTAGGGTATTGATGGCGCTGGATTTTCCGGAGTTGGACCGGCCGGCAAAGGCCACTTCCACGCCGTGGTCCGGCGGCAGGTGCGGCGGCGCCGCGGCGCTGAGCAGGAACCGGGCACCCGAGAACGATTTTGCGGCAGGCCGGTCCATTAGTTCCTAGTGTACAATTTGCGGCTATCCCAGGGGTGTTTGGAGCCACCGAATAATGCGCAAGATCAAGGCACTGGCCGCAATCGCGACCTTCTCGACATTTGCATTGCTGCCGCTGCACGCGGCCGCCAAGGGCTCGGCTGAGGCGGGCGCCACCAAGGCGGCTGTCTGCACCGCCTGTCATGGCGTCAATGGCAACAGCGTGAATCCGGAATGGCCGTCGCTCGCGGGCCAGAATGCCGTCTACATCGCCGAGCAGATCCGCCTCTTCAAGGCTAACAAGCGGCTCAACCCTAACATGAATCCGCAGGCGGCAGCGATTCCCGACGAGGACATCGAGGACATCGCAGCCTATTTCGCAACCCAGACGCCGACCGGTCTCGAAGCTGACCCCAGTTACTGGCAGGCCGGCGAAAAACTCTATCGCGCTGGCGATGCCAAGCGCGCGATCCCCGCCTGCCAGGCCTGCCACGGCCCCGTGGGCCGCGGCAATCCGGGCGCTGGCTTTCCGTCGCTGCGCGCACAGCACTCGGTTTATACCGTGAAGCAACTCAATGACTATGCCGCGCAAAATCGTTATCGCGATGCCGAGGGCAAAGTCCAGCAATCGCGCAACGGCCGGATGATGGCCGACATCACCTCGCGCCTGACGGCCGAGGACATCCGCAACCTTGCCTCCTATATCCAGGGCATGCGCTAACGCGCTTCGGAGCACTGCATGAACTTGCGTCTATTGACCGGTTTGTTAGCTACGGGATTGCTGGCCGCGTGCACGCAAAACCCGACCCCGGAATCGTCCGCGAGCGCGGCGCCGCCGCCAGCCGCCGAAGCTCCAGCACCCGCACCGACGGCAACGCCCGCGGCTGCGGAGCCCGCGCCAGTCGCTGCCGCTGTTACCGGCGAAGACGCGCCGACGAAGTCGGAGACCGCGCTCGAGCGCTTGTCCGACCTTCCCGCCCAGGACAAATTGCCCGCGGGCCAGTGGAAGCCCGGCGTGAACTACAAACCGCTCGTGCCGGCACAGCCCACCAGTGTCACCTCCGGCAAAGTCGAAATTGTTGAAGAGTTCTGGTACGGCTGCGGCCACTGTTATGCGCTGGATCCGTTCCTGGAATCCTGGAAAAAGAACAAGCCAGCCTATGTCGAGTTTGTGCGTGTGCCGGTGATGTGGGGCGCGGTGCACAAGGCCCATGCCAAGTT
>JAYUGT010000020.1:0-2485 GCA_043738315.1 Gammaproteobacteria bacterium | reverse complement strand
AGGAATCGGCCGGCAGGATGGCGGCGAGACTCTGCCAGCTGCGCAGTGCGCCCTGGTAGTCGCCCTGGTCGGTCTGGTAGCTGGCTAACAGCCACAGCGCCTTGGGGTGGCGCGGGTCGAGCTTCAGGGCTTTCTGGATGTACGACGCGCTGTCCGCGGTCAGCTTGCCCTGGGCCGCGCCGGTGGCATCGGCATAATCCGCCCACAGGTCCGCGGTCATCGCCTGCTTGCGGGCGAGTTCAGCGAATATCGCGAGCGCCTGCGGGAATTCGCGCTTGCGCCGATGTTCTTCGGCCTTCTGAACCAGCGCGGCGTTAGCACCCGTTGCAGTCGCTGTGGCCGCCGGGCCCGGCAATGCGGGCAGAGCGGCGGGCATGGGTTCGACCTTCTTGCCAGCCGCCGCCTGGTCGGCGCGCGCGCGGGCAGCGGCGGCCTCGGTGGGCTGGCCCATGAAATCGTACGACTGAGCTAACAGGCGCCAGCCATCGGCGTCCTGAGGATTCGTGGCAAGTTTATCCTTGAGGCGCTGGACGGCGTCGGTCAGGCTGCCGCCGGTTGTCTGCCCTTTCATGGTGCCAGTCGCGTGCGCCGGGGCAAGCTGTTCGGTGGCGGCGGCGGGCGCAGTCGCCGCTAATTGCGGCGCGCCGACCGCGGCATAGATCGCCAGCGCGGCCAATGGCAACAACGCGCATACGGCGAGCGCCGGCCAGATCCGTCGGCGCGGGCTGTCCGCGGCGCCGCGTGACCAGTACAATGGTACGACTAACACGGCGCTTGTTAGGCAAACCATGGCGGTCGCAATGAGCCAGAATGTCAAAAGTTGCAACTAATTCCCCTGTGCAAAAATGCACAAAAAAGTGACGCCATACGCCGACAGCAAGCAATTGAAATATCAGTGATTTTCTGCATGAAAGCTTGTACTTTTGGGACCGCAAACTCAAGGCGGATTGCGCCGCAGATTTGCGACAGGTTCACACTTTGCTGCATCAACAGTCGCAGTTTGGTGCGCACATTCATAGGCTCGCAGCGGAAGTACACGTGCTCACATACATCGTCTACATAATTCCCCTCTTGGCGATATGGGGGTTTTACCTCATGCGTCGCCATCGGCGGCATACGCACAACGCCGCGATCCTCGCCGAGGCGCGCGAGGCGGGGCTCGCCGAACCGGTGTCACTGCATCCGGTCATCGATCCTGCGCGTTGCCTCGGCTGCGGCGCTTGCGTCACCGCGTGTCCCGAGTACCCGAATCATCACGTGTTAGGTTTGATCAACGGCAAGGCCGAGCTGGTCAGCCCGACCGACTGCATCGGTCACGGTGCCTGCAAAATCGCCTGCCCGACCGGCTCCATCCAGCTGGTCTTCGGCACCGAGACACGCGGCGTCACGATGCCCGTCCTCTCGCCCAATTTCGAATCGTCGGTTCCAGGCATTTACGTCGCGGGCGAGCTGGGTGGAATGGGACTCATTCGCAATGCGCTCACGCAGGGTCGGCAGGCGGTCGAGGCCATTCACGCCGAAGGCGTCCCGCAGATGGTGGGTGTACCGCTCGACCTGATAATCGTTGGGGCTGGGCCGGCGGGATTCGGCGCCGCGTTGACGGCGACCAGCCTCAACATGCGCTATCTCGGCGTGGAGCAGGATTCCCTGGGCGGCTGCGTGTTCCAGTATCCGCGCGCCAAGGTCGTCATGACCTCGCCGGCGGTGATGCCGCTGGTCGGCGAAATCCGCTTCACTTTGACCGCCAAAGAAGCCTTGCTGGAATACTGGCAGGCGATCGAGAAGAAACATGCGCTCAAGTTCCGTTACCAGGAACGCATCACCGCGATCGAAAAATTGCCAGCTGGTGGTTTCAGGGTAGTGACCACCAAGTCGCAATACCATGCGGCCCGCGTGCTGTTAGCCATTGGCCGGCGCGGCACCCCGCGCAAGCTCGGTGTGCCCGGGGAGGATTTGCCGAAGGTCGTCTATCGGCTGATCGATCCCGACCAGTACATCGGCCAGAAGGTGCTGGTGGTCGGCGGCGGCGACAGTGCGCTCGAGGCCGCGGCGAGCGTCGCCGAAGCCAAGGGCACGCAGGTGATCCTGTCGTATCGTGGCGAGGCGTTCCAGCGCGCCAAGCAGGCCAACCGGAAGCGGGTTGCAGCCGCTGAAGAGGCTGGAAAACTGACCGTGATGTTGAATTCGCAGGTTCGGCGTGTCGAACCGAAGATGGTGATGATCGAGCAAAATGGCAAACTGGCTCCGGTGGCTAACGACTATGTGATTGTGAATGCCGGCGGCGTGCTGCCTAACGAATTCCTGAAATCGATCGGCGTCGCGGTCGAAACCAAGTACGGGACGGCATGACATGCGCGCGCTGCGGCCTACACTGTTAGCATTGCTGTCCGGTGTCGCCGCCGCGGCGCTCGTATCGCCGGCCGCCAGCGCCGCCAAGCCGGATCCCGCGGCGAAGCTCGATGCGGCGCGGCTCGCGATTCGCACC
>JAYUGT010000019.1:0-6191 GCA_043738315.1 Gammaproteobacteria bacterium | reverse complement strand
CCTCGTTGACGCGGCAAATACTGCTCGATTCGACTGAACTGGGCGGGTGTGATTTCCATGCCCTCAGTATATCAGATAGTGTTAACAGGCCCTAGGGCGCTACCGCGTGCCAGTATAGAGCGCCGATGCCGAGGCCGACGGTTGTGGCCGCATTGCGGCCGGTCGCCAGTTCGTCGGCGCGCGCGTCGCCGATCTGCACCAGTTCATGCAGGCCGTGGCCGCGGGCCTGGTCCGGTCGGTCCGCGGCGTAGGTGTAGAGCGCGAAGCTCTTGTATGCCCATTGCCGCGCGCCATCTGACCTTGTCGCGATGTCCCAATAGCCACTCGGTGCCGCGCGCGCGGGCGCAAGGAAGGGCTTCCAGTCGCGACTGCAGGCTGCATCGCAGCTGCTCGTGCCGAGCGCGCGACCTGTTGCCGGTGAGCCGCGATGCGCGCCGATGATCTTCGGAACTTCGGTTTGCGGTGCGCGATCGTGCGCGTACAGCGTCGCGCCGTCGACCGTGGTGAAGTAGTAACCGAGTTCCGCTGTCCGCCGCAGCGCCGCCTCTGCCGGTGTAAAATGGCGCAGCAGCAGCGCGACGCGGAAGCGCGCGTCGACGCCGGCGCCGTTGAAGTCGCCCGCGTACTGGTCTTCATCAAACCGGTACAGCGGCTGGCCTCGCCACGCCCATTGGGTGATGCCATCGTCGCGCGCGATGACCGAAAAATCACCGACCGGGTTGGCGACCGCGGGCGCCTCGAGCGGCAACCAGTGTCGTGATGTCTTCCGATCGGTCGCAGCAGCGGCGAACACGTACAGCGTGATACCGGCAGGATCGGCGAGGCCGATGCCGCCCCCGGCGGCGAGATCACGAACCACGACATCGGCGGGCAGCGGCAGGTCTGCGCCCGAGCGAAAAATCACCGCATGAAAAGACTCGGCGTCGGCGCCTCCGGTGCTCGCAGCACGGTACAGCGGCCGGCCGCGATGCGCCCACTGCCGCGCGCCATCGGCGCGCACGATGACGGACCAGTCGTCCGTGGCAGTTGCCTCCGCAGGCGCCAGCGCAGGAGGCCAGGCCGTCGCGCATGCGCCCGTGCAGTTTGGGCCGTGGCCGTCATCCTTGTCATAGGTGTAGAGCGTCATGCCGTTCGCATCGGCGTAGACGATGTCCGGCGCAGATCCGGGCGCGGTTGGATTGTTTTTCGGCAGGGTTTGCAGCGTGATGCCGGGCGGCGTAGCGAGCGGCACCGGCGTCAGCGCGCTGGATTCTGCCGGCTTGCGCGCCAGCCACAGCAGCCCGGCTGCTGTCAGCAACGCGACGGCGGCGAGGGCGGCCCAGGCTGTCGCGCGTTGTTTCATGACGTCAGGCCATCACTTCGGTGATGGTCCTGGACGTCTGGTTCGATTCCGTGCCGAAACTGCTGATCGGCACGCCTACGGCCTGCTGCACGGTGAGCGACACGCGCGTGACCGGGTCGCCCTTCGCGGCCGCGAAGTGCATGCCGGTCTTCATGCGGCCGCCGGCGCTGCCCGCCGTCATCATCGGCACGTTGTCGGTCGTGTGGTTCTTGGCGAAACCGGAACAGGTGAAGTTGAGCACCAGCATGCGATCGAGCAGCGTGCGCTCGCCTTCGCGAATGCTGTCCAGCTCGATCAGCAGGGTTTCGAACATGCCGAGGACCACCGGGATGAACTTCGCGACGCTAGGCTGGTAGCCAAGCGCCGCGTCGATCGGGTCCTCATGCGTGAACAGGTGCTGAGTGTTAGCTTCGCCGGCAAAGTGCAGTTGCGACAGGCCGTCGGTCAGCACGACATTGATGACGCGCGTCTGGTCGCAGGCCAGCGCGTGGGCGAGGATGCGCGCGAACAGCCGGTGGTTGGTCCTGACGGTCTCGACCTCCGTGTCCGTCGGCGTGACGCCGGGCCTGTCCGGCAGCGTGCAGGCGGCCAGCGGCGCGGGCTTCTGCAACTGCAGGTCGAGCTGCTGCTCCAGTTCGCGCAACGAGGTGAAATACTGTTCGAGATGCGCGCGGTCCGCCGCGCCGACCTGCCGCATCAGGCCGCGGGTCTGCTCGCTGACCGCGGACAAAACGCTGCGGCGCGCCATCACCGCAGGGTCGGGCTTGAATTGCGCCGCGTTAGGGTCCTGGAACTGCGGCCCGAACACGCGTGTATAGAGCGCCAGCGGCGACACTTCCGCCGGGTTGGGCGAATTGCCGGCACGCTTGCTCTTGCTGCTGTTAGGACTGCCGGTGCACGAGACTTCGAGCGAGCGAAAGCGGGTCCGCGGGCCGATGACATCCGCAATTGTCGTGTCGAAGCTGGGACCCGGACTCATCGGCCGCTCCAGCGTCGGCGGCGCCATGCCCTGCAGGATGACGGGGGGCACCACGTAGTGTGCTCCGGGTGGCCGGCCGTCGAGCATCGCCGACATCCGGCTGTAGATATTGATCTTGTGACGGAAGCGATTCAGCGGCTGCAGCTCCACGCCAAACTCATAGCCGGGCCCGGTAGTCTTCGGCTCCCAGCGGCCGGGATTGAATCCACAGCCATAGAACCAGGTGCCGAAGCACACCGGCAGCCGCGCACCGGTGGCCGCCATCGCCGTGCCATTGGTGTTCAGGAAGCAATCGAGCAGCGGCAATCCGACCGTGACGGCGCTGCCACCTAACATGCCTTTGAGGACCCGGCGCCGGCTGAGGTTCGAGAGCGACATCATGGCCGGAGCTCCGCGGGCGCTGCATTGCGCGACGCGAGCGTGGACGTCGGTTTGTCAGGCACCGCAACGCGGTACAGGCTGTCGCTGGTCGCGATGCGCTTGAGCAGCGCCGGCAGGCGGTAGCCGCTGTCCGCGAAGCTTCCATCCAGCGCACGCAGCCAGGGCAGTTCCTGTCGCCCGGCCGCGCGCCCGGCCGCGTAGGTGTAGACCCGCCGCACCAGGCAGGAACTGGTCGCGGGATTGTCGTGCAGGGCTTGGCCCAGTCCCGCAGCGTCGCTGAAGCGCATGCCGTCGAGTCCACCGCTGGTATCCAGCAGCTGGCCGTTCTCGCGCTGGCGGAAACCCGCGTCGGAATCGAAATTCTCCAGCGCCAGTCCCGCAGGATCCATCAGCTTGTGGCAGCCGGCGCAGGTCGGGTTGGTGCGATGCGCGGTCAGCCGCTCGCGCATGGTTTTGTAATTGGGATTGTGAGTGTCCTGCGCCACGGTGAAATCGACGTTGCCCGGCGGCGGAGGTACCGGCGCACACAGCAGCACCTCGCGCAGTGCCTTGCCGCGCAGCGTCGGCGAACTCAGGCCCGGGTGCGAATGCAGCGCGACGAAACTCGCCTGCGCCTGGATGCCGGAACGCGGATCGCCCAGCGGAAACTCGTAGGGTTGCCAGGGGGTGCCGTTCTGCGCCACCGGTACGCGATACAGCGAGCCTAACAGCGGTGTCAGGAATGTCCGGCGCGTGGTGAACAAGTCCCGATAGTCTGCTTTTTCTGTCAAAAGCTGGTCGACGATGGTGCGCAGCGTCTGTTCCTGCGCGTCCTGCGCGACCCGGGCCGTCCACTTCGAATAAATCTTGGCGTCCTTCGCCAGCGTATCGAACAGGTCGAATTGCAGCATGTCGGCGAAGAACGCGCGCACGCCGGCTTCGAGGCGCGGCGAACCTAACATCCGCTCGACTTCGCTTTCCAGACCCGATTTCGTCTGCAGCCTGCCGCTCGTCGCCGCCGCCAGCAGTTTCTGGTCGGGCCCGCTGTTCCACAGGAAGAAACTCAGCTGCGAGGCCTTGCTGTAGGCGTTCAACCGGTACGCGCCCGGCTGGTCGGGGTCGGGCTCGACGACTTCCTGGCGGAACAGGAATTGCGGCGACAACAGCAGGCCCGCGAGGCTGGTTGCGAGTCCGTCGTGGAAATTGCCCAGCGCCTGCGCCGATGCGTTCGCGAGCGCGACGGCCAATTGCAGCTCGTTAGCCGCCAGCGGCCGCCGGTAGAGCAGTGGCCCGACGCGCGCGAAGAACTGCGCGGCGCAGGCGTCGTCCGCAGCCGTCACGGATTTTGGCTTGCAGGGGATCAGCGTGTCGCGATGGCGATCGTCAACGACCTGGGCGGCGATGCCGCGCGCCATCGCGTCGTACTGCTCGAGACCCGTCGCGGTGACGCCGATGCGGCCGGCGCCGATCGCAAACAGGCCGGCCTCGCGTACGTCGGGCTCGAATCGGCCGGCGACGTTGATGGACGGACCAAACACGTCGGCGATGATGCGGCGGTACTGTTCCGGCCGCAGGCGCCGCGCGCCCGCGGGTCGCGCCGGCGCTACCGCGTCTTTGGTCCACAGAGAGCGCAACATCGTCGGCAACGCAAATTTCGTCGCGCCCGCCGGCTCCCGTAGGGTCGATGGGCGCGCGTTGTCAGCGGTGACAGCCAGGCGATCCACGAACGCCGGCACCGCGTCGATCATGTAGGCCGCGGAAATGGCGGTTTTTTCGCCGCTCGTCGGGTCGGGGTAGGCGTCGGCGTAGCGGCGCAGCGCGTAATACAGCGCGGGCGCGTCGACGCCGAAGCCACGCTCGTCGATGTAGCCGACCTTGGCGTGGCTCCAGTAAAGATCAAACCAGGGCTGGTAGCCGCCTAACAAGCCGCGCAGGCTGCCGTCGGGTTGCAGCGTCAGGCGCAAGCGCGCCTGCAAAAAATGGTAGCGTGGCTGCAGGTAGGAGTCGCACTGCATGGTCACGGTCGCCGGGTCGGTGATGATGACGCCGTTTTTCAACTTGCCGCGCAGCACATTGTTTGATGCGGGTTGCGCGGCGACCCGGTAGGTCATGTCGCGCTGGACGCGCGCATTGGCATCGTGAGTCGTGACCGGATCGATGGAGTCCACCAGGGTCACGGTCACATTGCCGTCCTTGCTCAGGTTCTCGCCGGTAATCGTGATCAGCCACGCGCCCATCGACGGGCGCGAAATTTCCCAGCGATATTCCGTCTCGAGCGGTGGTTGCGGCGGCGGGTAGCCCTTGTAGGCAGGTATGCAACCGGTCGCACGGAACAGCTGGTTGTCGATTCCCAGTTGATGCGTCTCGGGATCTTCATACGAGATGCCGGGCGTGACGCCCTTGCCGTCCAGATCAAAGCCGTAGCCATAGCGGCCGACGGCGGGTTTCAGGTGCGCATCCGGCACGGTCGTCGGGTGCAGATAGACGTTGTCCCTGCCGTTGCCACGCGTTGCGACGACGGACACCCAGGGCGTCGTCGTGGGGCCGTTCTGGACCTTATAGTCCTGGTCGAACATCGCATTGACCTTGGCCTGCGGCACGCCAAGCAGCTTCAGGTCGCGCTTGAAGAACACGTCCGGGAACGGGTTCATCCCCTGTGGACAGGTGTCGGCGCCGTAATAGTTCGCCGGGTAGAAATATGCCAGCACGAAGCTTCGGGTCTCCGCGCCGGTTGCCGCCGGCACCGCCAGGCATGCAAAGACGAGTGGGCCCAGCCACGAGAGCAGCGCGTGCCGGAAGGGGGCGCGAATCATTGGCTTGATCTTGTGCAACCACCGGCAGAATGTAAAGTGATGGCACGTATGAGAAGCATCACCTTGGGACGCACCGGCCTGTCGATCTCCGTGCTGGGCCTGGGCTGCATGGGCATGAGCGAGAACTATGGCCCGAGCGACGATGCCGAGAGCCTGAAGCTCCTGGGGCGCGCGCTCGACCTCGGTATCAACTTCCTGGATACGGCCGATTCGTATGGACCGTTTCACAACGAGGAACTGATCGGGAAATTCCTGGCCGGTCGGCGCGAGCGGGTGGTGGTGGCGACCAAGTTTGGTTTCGTGCGCAGCACCGATCCTGACGCGCCGGTCATCGACAACAGCCCGGACTATATCCGCAGCGCCTGTGAGGGCTCGCTGCGCCGGCTCAGGGTCGAGGCGCTCGATCTTTACTATGCGCACCGCATCGATCCCGCGCGCCCGATCGAGGAAACCGTGGGCGCGATGGCGGAGCTGGTGCGCGCCGGCAAGGTGCGCGCGCTCGGGCTGTCGGAGGTGTCAGCAAAGACATTACGCCGCGCGGCGGCGGTACATCCGATCACCGCGCTGCAGAGCGAATACTCGCTGTGGGAACGCGGCGTCGAGCGCGAAGTCCTGCCGGCCTGTCGCGAACTCGGTGTCAGCTTCGTGGCGTTCTCACCGCTCGGGCGCGGCTTTCTGACCGGCGCCCTTGCTAACG
>JAYUGT010000018.1:0-15753 GCA_043738315.1 Gammaproteobacteria bacterium | reverse complement strand
GCCTCTTGATGGCTACCGTGCGATGGTCGACCTCGAGCGCAATCAGCCCGGGAGGCAGCTGCGCCGCATCCAGCCGGGTGCGCACGCAGTTGACGAAGCTCCGATCCGCCAACGACGACGCCGAGAGATTGACCGAGAACTGGCTGGGCTCATCGCCCCAGGCCTCGAGGTGTTCTCTCAGCCACATCACCAGGGTGGTCATGACCCGCCGGTCGAGGTAACTGGCCGCGCCGCTGGATTCTGCCGAGTGCAGGAGCGAGGATGGAGCAGATTCAGCACCCGCCTGATTGTCCCGCAGCAGCACTTCGTAACGGCGGATGCGCAGTTCAGTGTTGAGAGGCATAAGGCGCTGCGCATGCAAGGCGATCGGAAACTGGCGGATCTCTTCCGTGACGCGATTCTTGCCCGCAGAGTCCACGTTAGCGGGCTGTTCTGCGGTGCTGTCTGGCGCTTCCGTGGAGCCGGCCGTCGCGGCGCCCGGCGGTTTTGCAGGCGCTGCGGTGCCGTTGCGGGCAATTCCGGCCGCGTGCATCGGCGCGAGTTCGCCCCAGTGGCGCGCGGCGCGCACCACCGGAATCGGCAGGTCCGGCGCAGCACGCCCTTTGCCGCGCAGGCGCTCGCTTGGAACCAGCAGCATGATGAATCCGGTAAACGTGCCGTCGTCGGTGCGGCTGATCAGCAATACCGCAGAGACGCCGCTCGGCAGCGGCACATCGACCCGCGACGGTGCGATCTTGCCGGTAAACGCTTCAAGAGCGGCGCGGACCCCCAGATGCTCGCTGGAGGCGTTATCGGCGCCGGAGCGCCAATGGCAATAGCCGTTGCGATCATGCAGTGACACGCCGCGCGCAAACAGGGTCGGCAGCGAGGCCACGACCCGGCGGCCGAGGCTGCCCGCATCCAGGCAGACTTGCATAGAGTCTGAGGCGTCGCCAGGGCTGTGCGCCGCGCCGTGCAGAGTCATGTGATTGCCGGTGCGCGAAGTCGAATGCGACATAGGGCCGTAATATTAGAGCGCGTTGTGACGCCGATATCGGCTGCACGTCGCAGTTAGCGCTTGAAAACCGATTATTTGACATATACAGGGCTTGACCGGCCTGTTTTTGCACAGCCGACTGCCCCCAGGTGCTAACAACAGCAGTGCGCTAGGGCTCGTTCAGGCTGCCGGACAACGCACTTTCCAGCGTGTCGGCAGGCGGTGCGACCAATGCCAGCACGCCGCCCATTTTCAGGACGGCCGCGGTGTTGGCGTTCAGTTCGCAGAGCCGGACCTCGGTGCCGCGGCTTTTGGCGTCCACGATGAAGCGCTGCAGCGCATGCGCGGCGGTCGAATCCACGTAGGGCACGCGGCCCATGCGCAGGATCAGGGTCCGGGGCCGGCGGCCCATGCGCTGCAGGGTGTCCAGCATCTCGGTCGCGACGCCGAAAAACATCGGCCCTTCGAGGCGGAAAACTTCGACTCCCGGCGGCAACTCCGCGCGCTGCGATTCGTCATCCGCCGCCTGGTCGTCGCTGCGCAGGCTGGCGGCCTGGCTCATGTTAGCCATGAATAGCATCGAAGCGAGCGTGACGCCGACAGCGATCGCGACCGTGAGATCCACCAGGACCGTCAGGCCGAAGGTCAGTAACAACAGCAATCGTTCGCCACCGTCCATGCGCAGCAGGCTGCGGAAACGGTCGACCTCGCTCATGCCCCAGGCCACGATCATCAGGATCGCGGCCAGCGAGGCCATCGGAACCCGCCGGATCAGGCTGCCGGCCAGCAGCATCATGGCTAACAAAAACAGCGCATGCAGGATGCCGGCGACCGGCGTGCTGCCGCCGGCCCGGACGTTGGTCGCGGTGCGCGCGATGGCGCCCGTGGCCGGCAGGCCGCCGAACAGCGCGGCGGCGCAATTGGCCCAGCCCTGGGCGACCAGTTCCTGGCCCGGGCGGTGGCGGAATCCCGTCATGCCGTCGGCTACGACCGCCGACAGCAGCGCTTCGATGCCGGCGAGAAAGGCGATGGTAAATGCGCTCGGCATGACTTCACGCAGCAGCGCTATGGAGAATTCCGGGATATGGGGCGCTGGAATCGTCGTTGGCAGCTCGGGAAACCGGTCGCCGATGGTCGCGATCGGCAGCTGCAATGCCCAGACCACCGCGCTGCCCAGCACAATGACCAGCAAATGGGCCGGCACTTGCGGCGCCAGCTTCTTGAGCAGCAGCATCACCGCCAGGGTCCCCGCAGCTAACAGAGTGGTCGGGGCGCTGATCGTCTGCAATGCGCCCGTGTAGGCATGCCACTTGCCGACGAAATCTGCGGGAACGTCTCGGACCTCCAGGCCGAGAAAATCGCCGACCTGGGAACTGGCGATGATCACGGCGATGCCGGCCGTGAAGCCGATGATCACCGGCATCGGGATGAAACGCAGCAGCCGGCCAAGCCCGGCATAACCGGCGATGATCAGTATCACGCCTGCTAACAAAGTAGCGAGCAGCAGTCCGCTGTAGCCGTGCCGGGCGATCACGCCCGCGACGACCACGACGAAAGCGCCGGTTGGCCCGCCGATCTGCACTCGGGAGCCGCCCAGCGCGGAAATCAGGAATCCGGCTATGACCGCCGTGACCAGGCCCTTGTCCGGCGAGGCGCCGCTTGCCACGCCAAGTGCCATGGCGAGCGGCAGGGCGACTATCGCGACTGTTAGTCCGGCGGCCGCATCGCGCCGCAGCGTGTGCAAGGTATAGCCACCGCGCAGGATGGTGACCAGCTTGGGTTCGAAGTCCTGCATCGATCCTATGCTAGACGTACCCGCGAGATTCGCAACCGCGCGGTGTTTTCGGCTGATAAAGTGCCTGCCCATGAAAAACAGGCTTCGTGGCTGGCTGCGGGGTGTGGGGCTGTTGATCGCGGCTGCAGCTGCGCTGCTCCTGGGTGCCCGCGCGGGACTGCTGACGCCGGACGAATCCACCGTGCGTGCCCGCTATGCGTTAGCAGATTCACGTTTTACGGAGATCGACGGTGAAAGCGTGCATTTCGTGGACCAGGGGCAGGGACCCGCAATAGTCCTGGTGCACGGCTCCTTTGGCAGCCTGCGCATGTGGAACGACTGGGCCGCCCAATTGACACCTCGCTATCGCGTGATTCGCTTCGACCGGCCGCGCATGGGCCTGTCCGGCCCGAGTCCCGCCGGGCGCACCGGCAGTGAGCAGGAAATACGCATCATCGCCGCGCTGACTCATCGACTCGGCGTCGAACGGTTTTTTCTGGTGGCGACCTCCAGCGCCGGCGCCTCGGCTGCCGCCTACGCGGCCGACCATCCAGAGCAGGTTCGGGGCCTGATCCTGGCCAATATCGCCGTGGGGGCATTCGCGCCGAATAACGCCCAGCGCTCGGGTACCCTGAAATTTCTGCGGGCCATCGATCCTGTCTTCAAGGGCTGGCACCCGCAGGAATTCTGGCGCCAGGTGCTGCTGGAGAACTTTTTCGATAGGTCCAGGGTCACCCCGGAGTTCGCGCGCGAGTGGACTGATTTGAATAATCGCGCACAGGGCATGCCGTCGGCGACCAGCATGGCAAACCCGATGGCGGCATTCGATCAGACCGTGAATGACCTGGTTCGCATGTCGGTACCGACGCTGTTGCTGTGGTCGGATCATGATCACGAGTTGCCGCTCGAGACCACCGGCCGGCGTGGTCTCAAACTGTTAGGATCCAGGGACAAGGAACTGCAGGTGGTTGCGAATTGCGGGCACATGATGCCGCTGGAATGCGGCGCGGCCAGTGCGCCGCGGGCGTTGGCATTTTTCGATCGTATCGTGGCAGCGGGAGCGTGACGATGACACTGCAACAGCAATCCTGGAACAGCGTTGCCAAGACGCTGCATTGGCTCATCTTTTTCATGGTCCTGGTGGAAGTGCCGGCCGGTTTCCTGATGGCGAATCTCTATCCCTTCGGTCTCAAGTACCGGGACGTCACGCCGCTGGCGCACCTGCTGGCGCAAATCCATCACACCAACGGCTTCCTGCTGTTAGGTGTGATGCTGGCGCGCCTCGCCTGGCGCTGGACGCACCCCGCGCCGTCGCTGCCGCAGGACCTTGCAATGCTGCAACGGCGCCTCGCGCGCGGCGTGCAGGCCTTGCTGTACTTAGTGTTGCTGAGCCTGCCAATTACCGGCTGGATGGCGCTGTCGGTGCTCGCGGATTCCGCGGCGTTTGGCAGGACCCAGATCTGGTTTTTCAGCAACGATAACCTGATCCCGCGCATTCTCGAGCCAAAGCCCTTTAACGATCCGCAGGGCTACGCCTACGTGGCGCAATTTCATCGCTGGCTGGTCTATACCGGTGCGGCATTGCTAACAATTCACCTGGCCGCGGCACTGGCGCATCAATTTTGGCGCCGTGACGGCGTGCTGGCGGGAATGTGGCCGCTGGCCGGCGCGCGCGGATCCCCGGACAGCAAGGCCGGCCGCCCCTGATCCCGGGCCCCGGGTGCGGGTTATTGCGGCCGTGCGCGCGGCCGGCGTGAAGATATCGGCTGATATTCGCGCATACCTGCTCGATTATCGGCAAAATATGCGG
Organism: Gammaproteobacteria bacterium; assembly: GCA_043738315.1. Taxonomy (GTDB): domain Bacteria; phylum Pseudomonadota; class Gammaproteobacteria; order Steroidobacterales; family Steroidobacteraceae; genus UBA964. Next base: position 11,193 of record JAYUGT010000018.1, on the reverse strand, counting down.
CAGGATTCGTTGCTGTCAAAACTCGCCTCGAGCCGCGTGTCCCACCAGGCGCCACGGGCACAGGTTGAAACTAACAAATGGCAGTCGTAACGGTAGATTCGACGGTAGATCCAAGGGAGCGGAAATGACCACGGTCGAGGGCCACCTCCAGTCTGTGCTGGAAGCGGAAGAAGGCCCGCACATTGCTGCGCTGTTTGATTTTGATGGCACGATCATCGCCGGCTACTCGGCGACGGCGGTGCTGGAGGAGCAGATCAAGCGCGGCCAAATGTCAGCCGAGCAGATCATCCAGACGGCCAATGCCATCGTTCAGTACGGACTCGGCAGCGTGGGATTTTCCGGCCTCATGTCGACGGCGGCGCGTTTCATGAAAGGTGTCACCGAGGAAAGCTATCGGAAGTTCGGCGAAGAACTTTACGAGAAGCACATTGCCCGCAAGATCTATCCGGAATCGCGCGCCTTGATCGAGGCGCACCAGGCCAAGGGGCACACCGTTGCCATCGTGTCCTCGGCAACGCCGTATCAGATTGAGCCGAGCGCGCGCGACCTTAACATCCAGCATGTCTTGTGTTCCAAGTATGAAGTCCGGAACGGGGTCTTCACCGGGAAGATCGTTCGCCCGCTGTGTTTTGGCAAAGGCAAGGTACTGGCGGCGGAGGGGTTGGCTGCCGCCCATGGCCTGGATCTGTCGAAGAGCTTCTTTTATTCCGACAGCGACGATGACCTCGAACTGCTGGAGCGCGTTGGCAAGCCGCGACCGCTCAATCCTAACGCGGCGCTGATCAACATCGCCCGCAAGCGCGGTTGGCCGCTCGACCGGTTCGCCAGTCGCGGCACGCCGATGCCGATCGACTATGCGCGGACGATTCTGGCCATTGGCTCGATGGCAGGCGCGTTCGTGGCCGGCATGCCAATCTGGGCGCTGACCGGATCGCGGCGCACCGCGACCAACTTTTCGTTGGGACTGTTCGCCGACCTCGCGACCGCCATCACCGGCGTCACGCTCGATGTGCATGGCGAGAAAAACCTCTGGGGCGCACGCCCCTGTGTGTTCGTATTCAATCATCAGAGCAAGGCGGACGTCATGATCGTCGCCAAACTGGTCCGGCAGGACATGGGCGGCATCGGCAAGAAGGAAATCCGCAACATGCCGGTGATCGGCCAGATCATGGAGTATGCGGGCATGATCTTTATCGATCGCAGCAGCAGCGCCGATGCCATCAAGGCAATGGCCCCGCTCGTCGATGCGCTGCAGGCCGAAGGCCGGTCCATCTGCATCGCGCCGGAGGGCACGCGTACGCTGACTCCCAAGCTCGCGCCGTTCAAGAAGGGCGCGTTCCATCTCGCCATGCAGGCGGGCGTGCCGATCGTGCCGATCGTCATTCACAATTCCGGCGACGTCGCGCCCAAGCATGAGTTCGTCATGCGCCCGGCGAAGGTCAGGGTCGATGTGCTGCCGCCGGTCGATACCAGTCACTGGCGCGCGGAATCAATCGCGGAGCACGTGGCCGCGGTTCGTAACCTGTTCCTGAAAACGCTCGGACAACCGCTTCCAAAGGCGGCACGACGCAGGAAACGCGCTGCCCAATGAACTTGCCCGGCTCACAAGCCCCGGGCGTACCGGTGCGCGATGGCCTGCGAAGGCTTTTTATCCTGGATGCCCGCAACAGCGTCGAGCACCGGTATCTGCGCGACTGGATACACGCAACCTGGGGCGCTGAGGAACCGGGACCCGGACTCGATTACGTTAGCCTGCCGCTCGCTGACGACAACCGCTCGCTGAAAGTCGCGGCACTGGCGGCGAAGCTTGCTGCGGATGAGCATCGCAGTGTCATGCCGGTGCGCATCGCGTGGCAGATTCCGCACTTCGACAAGCGTCGCGCGCTGCGCCTGCGCGACCTGATCCTGGGCGATCCGCGCGCACCCGGTTCGATCCGCGCGCGCGCCATCCTGCTGCGCGACCGGCGCCGCGCCCAGTGCCTGATCGGTGAACCAGCCACGGTTGCCGAGTTGCGCGCGCGGTTCGCCGCACAGGTTGCGCTCGCCGATCAGCCAGATGCCGAGGCCTTTGCGGCGTTCGTGGCGCGCCGGGCGGCACTGGCACTCGACCTGCAGGAACGCGGCGTGCGCGGCAGCCGCTACAAAGTGCCGCATTTTGTCGGCGATGCCGTGCGCACGAGTCCAAAGTTCCGTGCCGCGCTCGAGCGCCTCGCGACCGAGCGCGGACAACCGCTGGCGGCGATTGACAGCGAAGCGCGCCGTTACATGAAGGAGCTGATAGCGCGGCCCAGCGCGCTGTTTCTCGATCTGCGCGCGCGGCTCGACCGCTTCATGTTCACGTCCGGGTATGACAAGGCGATGGACTTCGACGCCGCCGAGTTCGAGCAGCTGCGCCAGACCATGCGCAATCACCCGACACTGCTGCTCTTCACGCACAAGACCTATATCGATGGCACGACGCCGACCTATCTGCTCTACCAGAACGATCTGCCCATGCTGCACAGTTTCGGCGGCATCAACCTGGACTTTGCGGGCGCGGGCTCATTGTTCCGTCGCTCGGGCATGATATTCATCCGCCGCACCTTTCAGGACAATCCGGTCTACAAGCTGGTACTGCGCCATTACATCGCTTACCTGCTGGGCAAGCGATTTCCGATGTCCTGGGCTTTTGAAGGGACGCGCTCCCGCCTTGGCAAGCTGATGCCGCCGCGTTATGGCTTGCTGAAATACGTGCTCGATGCGGCGCAGGACGCCGGTATCGCCAATCTCCATATCGTGCCCTTTGTCACGAGCTTCGACCTGATTCGCGATGTCGAAGAGTACGCCCTGGAGCAGACTGGTCGCGCCAAGAAACCTGAATCGTTGACCTGGTTCATCGGCTACCTGCGCAGTCTGCGCGAGCCGATGGGCCGCATTCGCGTCGATCTGGGCGAACCTGTGGTGTTGCCACACGCGCCCGCGCCCGATGACAAGCAGGCGCTGGCGCGAATCGCGTTCGATGTTGCAGTCCATGCCAATCGCGTCACGCCCTTGACCGTGACGTCGGTGATCTGTCTCGGGCTGTTAGGTGCGGCGCCGCGCGGCGCGACCGCGAAGGAGCTGCAGGCTTTCATCCGCTTCGTCACGCGCTGGGCGCGCGAGCGGGCTATCCGCATGACCACGGAACTGGCCGCCCGCGACCAGCCTGCGATCGCGCGCACCATAGATACGCTGGTCAACAGCGGCTTGCTGGTACGTCATGAAGCGGGCGGGTCAACCGTGTACGCAATCGAGCCCGCGCTGCACCCGATCGCCACCTACTATCGCAACACGATCGTGCATCATTTTCTCGACAAGGCGATCATCGAATTGTCGATTTACAAGGCTCGCAGCAGCGACGGCGGTAACCCGACCAGCGTATTCTGGACGGAAGCGGAGCGCTTGCGCGACCTGTTCAAGTTCGAGTTTTTCTACCCGCCCAAGGCGCAGTTCCTGGATCACCTGCAGGCGGAGCTGAACCGCACCGACCCGTTGTGGGTGACCAGGCTCGAAGCCGGCGGCGATGCCGTGGACAAACTGCTGGTGCGCCTGCAGCCGCTGGTCGGGCACGCGGTGCTGCTGCCCTATGTCGAGGCCTACTCTATCGTGTTCGAGCTGTTTGTTAGGCTCAAGCACGGTGAGCAGCTTGACGAGAACGAGTGCGCAGCCCAGGCTTTGCTGCAGAGCCGGCAGGCCTACCTGCTGCGGCGCATTACCAGCGAGGCGTCCATCGGCAAGATCCTGTTTCAGAATGCCTACCGGCTTGCGGCAAATTTCGGACTGGCCGGCGAGACTGACGATCAGGTGATCAATGCACGCAAGGCGCTGCTGCGCGAGTTCCGTGAACTCGCGCGGCGCATGGAACGAATGCGGCTCGATATGCTTGCGAACGCGGACGAGAACAGCGACCGGGAGTGGCAATGACCATGCAGCAATTAAGTGCCCAGGACGCGCAGTTCCTGTACGCGCAGTCCGCCAATACGCTCACGCACGTGATGGGCATCTACATCTACGATCCCTCGACGGCGCCCGGTGGCACGGTACGATTCAAGGACATCATCGGTCAGATCGAACGCCGCATCGATAGCTCGCCGGTCTTCAAACGCCGGCTGCATCGGCTGCCTTTCGATATCGACTATCCCTACTGGGTGGAGGATGAGCACTTCGACGTCGAAGCGCATGTCACGCATGCGCGGCTGCCCGAGCCGGGCGACTGGCGTCAGTTCTGCATCGTCGCGGCCCGCCATTTCAGCCGGCCGATGGATATGACGCGGCCGCTCTGGGATGTATATGTCGTGGAGGGACTTGACCGAATTCCCGGCGTTGCGCCCGGCAGTTACGCCTTGCTGCATCGCATGCATCACGCGGCCATCGACGGCGTTTCAGGCACGCATGCGTTCATCGCGCTCAGTGACAAGGACGCCAACGGCACGCCGGCGCTGGAGCTCAACAGCCAGCATGGCGAGCTGGGAAAGATGCCGGCCACCGCCGATGTGATCATGCGCGCGGTGAATTCAAATTTCAGCTCGCCGGTCAAGTTACTGAATGCGGCCATGAAGTTCATGCCGGCGCTGTTAGGCGCTGCGATGAAGACCAGTGAGCCTGCGGCCGGCGAGAATCGGACCGGTGTCCCGCAGACGCGCTTCAATGCGACGATTTCGCCGCACAAGGTCTTCAATGCCGTGTCTTTCGCCCTGGCCGACATCGTCAAGTTGCGGGCGCTGGTCGAGGGAGCGACGGTCAATGACGTGGTCCTGGCGATCTGCAGCGGCGCGCTGCGCATCTACCTTACGCGTCACAAGGAGTTGCCGAAGTCTTCCCTGGTAGGGATCGCGCCGATCAATGCGCGTTCGCGCAGCGGCGCAGAAACGATTCCGGGCAACCAGATTTCGGCGATGACCGTGCGGCTGGCGACCACCGTCGAGAATCCGGTCAGGCGCCTGCAGGCCATTCGCGAATTCACCCGCGACGCCAAGGAAGCCAAATCAGGCCTGAGCGCGCGCCTCATGACGGATCTCACCAAGCATATCCCGGGCGCCACCATGGCGGGCGTTGCGCGGCTGCTGACCAGCGAACGATTCGCGCCCCGGCAAACCAACCTGTGCATAACCAATGTGCCGGGTCCGCAGTTTCCGCTCTATATGAATGGCGCGATGCTGACGCACCAGTTTGGCATGGGGCCGATTGCTAACAACATGGGCCTGTTCCTGGCCGCGCTCAGCTATCATGGTCGCATCAGTTTCTCGGTGACATCCGATCGGGCGATGATGCCGGACAGTGATTTCTTCGCCGATTGCATCCGCTCGGCTTTCGATGAACTGTGCCAGACCCTGCCAGAATCGCGACCGCGCCAACGCAAGGCGCGCAAGCAGAGGCACTCATGACTAACAGCAGCCTGACACTGCCGCCGCAATCGCTGGCGCCCGGGGCGCGCCTGCACTGCAAGGCGTGGCGGACCGGCGACCCGCCAAAGGCGATCGTGCTGCTGGTGCACGGCTATGCCGAGCATCTCGGCCGCTATGAGCACGTCGCGGCGCGCCTGAATCGCTCCGGTTACGGCGTCTACGCCGTGGATCATTGGGGGCACGGGAGCTCGGACGGCGTGTCGGGGTTTGTGCCGGCGTTTTCGGTCTATGTCGACGGTGTCGAGGCCTTGCTTGAGCAGGTCAAGACGGCGCACCCGGGCGTGCCGAGAATCCTGCTCGGTCACAGCATGGGTGGCCTGATTGCAGCTGCGACGCTGCTGCGCTGCCAGCACGAATTTGCCGGCGCGGTGCTGTCGGGACCCGCGATCAAGGCGTCGCAGGAGCCGCCAGCACTGACCATAGCGATCGCGAAGTTGCTGTCGAGGATTGCGCCGCGGCTGGGCGTGCTGCAACTGGACGGCAGCCTTGTTAGCCGGGACCCGCAGGTGGTGGCGGCCTATCTCGCCGACCCGCTGGTCTACAAGGGCAAGGTGGGCGCGCGGCTGGGGGCCGAGATGTTCGCGGCCATGCGGGAGGTTCAGGCCAACGCGGCGCGCATCACCTTGCCGATACTGCTGCTGCACGGCGCGCAGGACGGCCTTGCCGCGCCCGCTGGCTCGGAGTTTCTGCACCAGCATGTCGGATCGACCGACAAGACACTCAAGATCTATCCGGGCCTGTATCACGAGATATTCAACGAACCGGAGCAGCAGATGGTGCTTGGGGATATGGTGGCGTGGATTGACCGGCACGTGGCGGCGTGAGCAAAGCGCCCCCCGATCGTGAACTGCAGCTAAGCTCCTACCTGCGCTGGGTGCCGCGGACGACTCCGGCCTGGCTGTTAGGTCTGGTATTTTTGGTGCTCGGAAGATTCTTCCGGCTGTCCGCGGGTCCGGGTTTCGACATACAGGCCCTGCGAAACCGGCTCACGCGTATTGACTCGCGGTTCATGCGCATACCCGGTTGGCTGCGACAGCAGTGGGTGCAGGCCGACGGCGTGCCGGCGCGATGGCTCAGCCACGAATCGATTCAGGAGGGTCCGGTGCTGCTGTACCTGCATGGCGGCGCCTTTACATTTCGCCTGCCTAACGCGCACGCGATCTGGGCGGGCAGGCTCAGCCGCGAGCTGCAGGCACGCGTCCTGATGCCGGACTATCGGCTCGCGCCGGAGCACCCCTTTCCGGCGGCGATCGATGACGCCTGCAAGGTGTATCGGTGGTTGCTTGATCAGGGCATTGAATCGCGAAGAATCATCGTCGGCGGCGAATCGGCCGGCGGTAACCTGACGCTGGCCCTGCTGTTGCGGCTGGCGCAGGCCGGACTGCCGCAACCCGCCGCGGCATTCGCAATTTCGCCGGTCACTGATGCCGCCTTGACGGGCAATACCTATCGCACGCTGGCAGCTGCAGACAAGATTCTCGATGCCGCCGCAATGCCATACTTTCGGGACCAATACGTTTCCCCGGCAAATCTCAGGGATCCGTTTGTGTCGCCGTTGTATGGCGAGTACCAGGGTCTCCCGCCTATCCTCATACAGGTGGGTACCAGGGAAATTCTGCTCGACGATGGCTGCCGGGCAGCGCAGCGTATCCACGAGTCGGGCGGGCAGGTGACCTGCGAGGTTTGGGAGGGCATGCCACATGCATTTCCTCTGTTCAAGCAGCTCAGGGAGAGTGCACTGGCGCTCAGTAATATCGGCCGCTTCGTGTTAGCAATACCGGAATTGCGTCGCCAATGAGCCATGACAGATAATGTAAAAATGCGTAACGCCCGCACTGCAACGCCGCCCGCGCTGCTGCACAGCCTGCTGGAAGTGCGCGCGCTGCTGGAGATGGGTGCACTGGCGGCGTTAGTGCCGTTGCTCGCGGCACTACCGCGCGGCGACAGGCACCCGGTGATGCTCATCCCGGGCTTTGGCGCCGCGCATGGATCGCTGCTGGCGCTCACGGTCGTGTTGCGGGCATTGGGCTATGACACGGAAACCTGGGGCCAGGGACGAAATCTCGGCCTCTGGCGCCAATCGACCGAGGCACTGGACAGGCGAGTGCGCGCTTTGCACCACGAGCGAGGCCGCAAGGTCAGCGTCGTCGGTGTTAGCCTCGGGGGCGCGTATGCGTTTCACGCGGCGCATCGCGAACCCGACAGCGTGCGGTCGGTCATCGCGCTGGGGGCACCGATGCAATTTTCGCGCGACGGTCGCCAGGCGCCGCTGCTGATGCGTGCGGCCTACCGCTACTTCGCCATGTCGCGGGACGCAAGCGAGCATTTGCCGGCGTCGCGCACCACGATGCTGCGCAGGGCGCCACCCGTGCCCTCGACCTGCCTGTACTCGGCGACCGATGGCGTGGTCCATCATTCGCACGCGCAGCTGCGCAGCCGTTCGCGCACGCATGAAAATGTCTGGGTGCCGGGCAGCCATTTCGGGCTTGGCTTCAATCCGGCGGTGATGTGGCTGCTGGCCGACCGGCTCGCCCAGGCCGAAGGCAACTGGCAGCCATTCAAGCCGACCGGATCGGCGCGTTTTTTGTACAACTCGTTCGCTGGGTTCGCCGGTATGCCAGGCTTCGTTGCAGCGCCGGGCCGCAAGGCGCGTTCCTGACATCGGACTGGTTTCAGGCAGCTTTGCGAACCATCATCGACGACGTGGAGATTCATTATGAGATCCACGGCCAGGGACCGCCGCTGCTGTTGATACATGGACTGGGCTCCAGCACGCGCGACTGGGAATTTCAGCGCGACAACTTCGCCGCCCGTTTTCAGGTCATTGCATTCGATGTTCGTGGCCATGGGCAGTCCGGAAAGCCGCCAGGCCCTTACAGCATCCGGCAGTTCGCCGCCGATACCGCCGGCCTGTTGCACCAGCTCGGCGTTGCCCAGGCGCATGTTGTCGGCCTGTCGATGGGCGGCATGATCGCGTTCCAGCTGACGCTGGACGCGCCAGAGCTTGTCAGGACGCTGACAATCGTCAACAGCGCTCCGGAAGTGGTGGTGCGCAGCTGGCAGCGGCGGCTGCAACTGCTGCAACGCCGGTTCATTCTGCGTTGGCTCGGCATGCGCGCCATGGGCAAATTGTTAGCCCAGCGATTGTTGCCGGCGTCGGAGCATGCGGCGCTGCGCCAGACTTTCGAGGATCGCTGGGCCGAAAACGATGCTCGCGCCTACCGGGACGCATTTGCAGCCTTGATTGGCTGGAGCGTGTCAGATCGCATTCCCGAGATTCGCTGCCCGACCCTGGTATTGGCGTCGGAATTCGATTACACCAGCGTGTCGGACAAGCGCGCCTGGGTCGCGCGGATGCCGAACGCCAGCCTGGTGGTGCTGCCGGATTCGCGCCATGCGGTGCCAGTGGAGCGGCCGCAGTTGTTCAATGCTGCGTTAGAGCGGCTCCTGGCGGCGTAGCCCATTGCGCTGCAGTAGCCCGGGTCTCAGAAACCCAGCTGCCGCGCCGCGAGATCGAACAGCACTTCTTCGGCGCCACCGGCCACCGCAAAGCTGCGCGCTTCGCGATAGATTCGCTCAATGGGAGAGTCGCCGGTGTAGGCGCTGCCGCCGAGAATCTGCATGCACTCCTGCGCGCAATGCTGCAGAGTTTTGTTAGCCGCGACCTTCAGCATCGAGAGTTCCGCGACCGGCGTTTCACCCTGCTCGAAGCGCCAGACCACGGTGTCGAGGTAGGCGTAGTTCATGTCAACCTTCTGAATCATTGCGACGACCTTGTGGCGAGTCACCTGATGATCGATGACGCGCTTGCCGAAGGTCTGGCGTTGCCGCGCGAAGACGATCGCCTCGGCCATGGCAACGCGCGCCATAGCCAGCGTCGCGGCGATGCCGCTGAAGCGTTCGATGTTGAACTGGTGGGCAAGACCGGCGAAGCCCTTGTTCTCGATGCCGATCAGATGGTCGACCGGCACTTCGACGTTTTCGAAACGGATCGAGCCGTTGTTGCGGTTGTACCAGTTCAGCCCTGCGATCGATGCGGTGCTAACACCTGGACGGTCGGCTTCGATCAGGAGCAGCGACAACCCGCCTGAGCCCGCGCCACCCGTGCGCACGGCGGTCAGCAGGTAGTCGGCACGGGTCGCGCCCGAAATCAGGGTCTTGGCGCCGTTGACGACGAACATGTCGCCGCGCCGTTCGGCCGTGGTCTGAAATGACCCGACATCCGAGCCGCCCGACGGCTCGGTGACCGCGAACGCCATGCGCTTCTCCCCGGCCAGCACGAGGCGCGCGATGCGTTCGCGCAGTGCCTCCGGTGCCGAGGCGATGATCGGTGGCAGCGCGATCCAGTGCGTGGCGAGATCTGCGAATACGACGCTGGACCCCAGCCGAAAGAATTCTTCCGCGAAAATGATGCGGTGATAGAGATCGACCGGACCCGTGCCGCCATATTCGCGCCCAAAGCCCATGCCCAGCAGGCCGGCGCGAGCGGCCTCGATATACAGCGAGTCCGGGAACGTGCCATCTGCGTTCCAGGCCGCCAGATGCGGCGCAATCTTTACATCGACGAAACTGCGCAGTGCAGAGCGCCATTGGTCGTGTGCGGCCGTGAGAAACGGACCTTTAGGTCGCAGTCCGTCGAAGTCGAGTTGACGCATCTGCGGCCTATTTGCCGGCGTTAGGATCGTTCATCTGGAAATAATCGCGCCAGCCGGTGATCAGGCCGTCGGGGCCGAACTCGATGATGCCCATGTAGGGGTGTTTGACCAGCACGCCGTCGGCATTGACGTATTCCTCGCGGCCTTCGCTGAACAGCCGGCCATCGCGTTCCGCCCAGTGCTCGATCACCCAGGTGGTCGCCGTATGGTTGGCCCAGTACTTGGTGATGAAACGATCGACCCAGTCGCGACCTTTCAACGGGCGCGAACCGAAGTGGTAGTGGTACTCGACATCGGGAGCGAAGAACGCCAGGAACGTCGGCTTGTCGCGCCGCTGGGCCGCCTGCTGCAGGCGGCGGATCACTTCGATTTTGGGTTCGACCGACACAACACTCATGGGCTGGCTCCGCGTTTGTAGCTGCAGTTTGCACCGCCCGGAGTCACTTGCGCAACGGAACTGCCGCGACGACTGGCGCCCGGTATGATGCGGCTGGCAGGAGGCAATCGAGCATGCGCGCACTGGTTTGTCGGGAATTCGGCACTGCCGATCAATTGCACATCGAGGACTTGCCGCTGCCGGCCATTGCGGCGGGTCAGGTGCGGATTGCCGTGCAAGCTGCAGCGCTCAATTTCCCGGACTTGCTGGCGATTGCCGGCAAATACCAGATCAAGGCGCCGTTGCCGTTCGTTCCCGGCGGCGAGGCGGCCGGCGTGGTGACTGAGGTCGGACAGGGTGTCAGGCAGTATGCGGTGGGCGACCGGGTCATTTACGGCGCCTCATACGGCGCCTTCGCTGAAGAGGTTTGCGTGGCGGAATCGTCTTTGTTAGCCATGCCCGCGGACATGGATTTCCCGACAGCCGCGTCGTTCAATGTAACGTATTCGACCAGCTACCACGCGCTCAAGCAACGCGCGTCGCTTCAGCCTGGGGAAACTCTGCTGGTGTTAGGCGCCGCCGGCGGCGTCGGGCTCGCTGCGGTCAACATCGGCGCCGCGATGGGTGCGCGAGTCATCGCGGCTGCGTCGACGGAAGCCAAGCTCGATGTTGCCTGCGCCGCCGGTGCGACGGAGCGGATCAATTATTCCATTGAATCACTCAAGGACCGGATCAAGGC
>JAYUGT010000017.1:0-6205 GCA_043738315.1 Gammaproteobacteria bacterium | reverse complement strand
AATGGCGCTCCATCCAAACGACTTCATGGGGCCGCGGATGGACACGCGCGACCGACAGGCAGGTGTCGGCGTCCGATACGAAATGATCCTGGGCCCAGAGCTCGACCGCGTCACCATAGAACACACTGGTCTTGCCCGCGCGTGCCGGATTGGGCGCGACCAGAGTCCCGTAGGGCGACACCGATTTTGGCGTCGCGGATTCAATAGGAAGCCGTCGGATCATTGTTGTACTGTACCAGCATGAGTTCCTATTCCCTGTGGCAGTACTTTCACATTCTGCTGTTTGTCTACTGGTTGGGCGCCGACCTCGGGGTCTTTCTGGCCTCACGCTACGTGGCCCGTGCGGACCTGCCCACGCCCGAACGCCTGCGGTTTCTGGAGATGCTGCTGAAGGTCGATATGGGCCCGCGTACCGCGTTGATTCTGATGGTGCCCGTGGGCTTCACGCTCGCGACCCAGCTCGGCCTTACACCTTTCGCAGTGGGCCTGTTGCCGGCCATCTGGGCGATCGCCGCGCTGTGGCTGGTACTCGCGTGGCGTTTGTACCTGATGGGCCGTGATCCGCGCGCGCAGTCGCTGGCGAAGCTGGACCACTGGATCCGCGTCACCGTGGCCGCGCTGTTCGTCAGCCTGGGGGGATTGTCGCTGGTCGAGGGCACACCCGTGACCGCGCGCTGGCTGGCCTTGAAGATGCTGTTGTTTGCTGTCGTGGTGATCATCGGCCTGTTGCTGCGACGGGTCATCCGCGACTGGGCGCAGGGATTTGCCGTGCTGAATTCGGCCGAGGCGAGCGCGGATGCTACCGCCGACGCCAATGCGACCATCTTCAGCGCCTATCGCCGCGCGACGCGCCTCGCGCACACGCTGTGGCTGCTGGTCGCGCTGATCGCGTTGTTAGGCGTGACCAAACCGGCATGGAACTGAAGCAGCCCGGACTGGCCTCGCCCCACGAGCACTACCCGCGGCTGCTCAGTCCGCTGCGCCTGGGTCCGATTGAAGTTCCGCATCGCGCCTTCATGTCGGCGCACGGCATGGGCCTCGGCGGCGCCGGCCCGGGCGTCAGCGAGCGCTATCACGAGTATCTGTTAGCGCGTGCGCACGGCGGCGCGGCGCTGCTCGGCATCGAATCCGCGCCGGTGCATCACACGACCTACAGCCGCAGCCTGGTGATCCGGCTCGACCAGGACGGCTCGGTGCCGAGCCTTGCCAGGCTGGCCGATGCTGCGCATGAGGCTGGCGCCAAAGTCGCCATCACGCTCTGGCACGGCGGACATAAGGATGGCGCGCTGCGCGGCGCCTATCCGGTGGCGCCGTCAGCGGTACCCGGCATGGACGGCACCGTTCCGCATGTGCTCAGCGTCGACGAGATCGGGGAGATCGTGCGCGCGTATGGCGCAGCCGCCGCGCGCTGTCGCGCCGCGGGGCTGGACGTACTCGAGGTGCAGACAGCCACCGACTACTTGTTAGGGTCTTTCTTGTCGCCGGCCCTCAACCATCGCGATGATGCCTACGGCGGCAGCCGCGAGCGGCGCTTGCGTATCGTGCGCGAGGTGCTCGAGGCCGTGCGCAAGGCGGCCGGCGATAAGATCGCCGTCGGCGCGCGCTGCTCCGCGCGCCACGATATTCCCGGCGCGAGCGAGGATTACACGCTGGAAGAATCGCTGGCCGTCATGAGTCAGCTCGATCGCGACGGGCTGGTCGACTACGTGAGTGTGATGTCGGGCTCCGGTTGGGCCGAGGGCGTATCCATTCCCGCGCTGCACCATCCGCGCGCGCTGCTGACCGAGGAAGGGCGCACCTTCAAACGCGTGTTGCGCGTGCCGGTCACGATTGCCGGTCGCATACGCACCGCAGCCGAAGCCGAAGAACTGATCGCCAGCGGCGCGGCCGATGCCATCGCGATGGCCCGCAGCTGGATCGCCGATCCCGACTGGGGCCGCAAACTGTTGTCGGGTAACGAGCGCCAGATCCGGCCCTGCATGTCCTGTAATCAGGGCTGTGTTGGCATGGTGTTCCGCGGCGTGCCGGGCACCTGCGTGCTCAATCCGCGCGCCGGCCGCGAATTTGAAGTTGCCGACCCCGGGCAGGCGCCGCGCGCGCCACGACGGTCGGCCGCGGGACAGCCACTGCGCGTGGTCGTCATCGGCGGCGGACCGGCAGGTCTGGAATCCGCACGGCTCGCCGCGCTGCAGGGATTTGCAGTCGAGCTGCACGAGGTCGGCGCCGAGCTCGGCGGCCAATGGCGGCTCGCCGGTCTGACACCGGGGCGCCATGAATTGCTGCTGTCGTTAGCATGGTGGCGCAGCGAACTGCTGCGTCTCGGAGTAAAGGTACATCTCAATTCGCGCATCGATGTGGACCGGCCGCCCGCGGCGGATCACATCATTTACGCGATCGGCGCGCTGCCGGCGCAGACCGCGGTACTGCGACTGCGTCCCCATCTGCGCGCCGGTATTCCGGGTTCGCAGGGCGCTGCGCATAGCCGCGATTACCTGGGCGGCCGTGTCAGCGTGCGCGGGCGCGTGGCGCTGATCGATGAGGAACACGGCTGGTCCAGCCTGTCTGCGGTAGCGCAGCTAATCGACGACCCAAAAATTATTGAACTCACGGTGGTAACCACCGAAACCAATTTTGGCGCTGCCGCCGTCGGGCCGACATTTGAGGCTGGGGCACTGGCTGCGATCCATGCGCGCGGCGATGTTAGACTCAGTATTTACACGAGCAAAACAGTGCAAGCTATTGATAATAATAATATTATATTTTCAGGCGGAGTGTCGTTGCTGGGCTTTGACGCGGTCTTGCTCGCCACCGGCACAGCGGCGCAACGCATTCCCGAGCGCGCACTTGCCGCAGGCGACTGCCTGGCGCCGCGCGGCATCTGGTCCGCGACGCGCGATGCCGAGCGCGTGATCGCGCGCCTGACCAGCTAACCGGGCAAGCCGCCCGGGCTGGCTGTTAGCAACGCTTTCAGCGGCTGGGTTTCATCGGCCAGCCGCTCTGGACTCGCCTTTATCCGACCGGCTACGAGTTTCTTCACGGTCAGGAATTCACCCGGACGCGAAATCGCGTCGGCTGCAATCACCTGTCCGCCACGCAGGTAAAGGGCCATGAAGGATCGGGTCTGCGGATCGCCACGCAGCACCAGCTGCTCAAACCCCTGGGACAGCCCCACCATCTGCAATTTCAGGTCGTATTGATCCGACCAGAACCACGGGGCGGCCTCGTACGGTCGCGGCTTGCCGGCGATTGCGGCCGCCGCCACACGCGCCTGCTCGGTGGCATTGGGCACGGACTCAATCCTGATGCGCGTGCCCGACCAGATATTCGGATGCGCGGCGCAATCGCCCACTGCAAAGACCCGGGGATGCCGGGTGCGCATCTGCGCATCGACCACAATGCCATTGTCGATGTCCAGGCCCGCCTGCGCAGCGACTGTCGTGTTAGGCACGAGCCCTACGCCGACGATGTAGAGATCAGCCTCGATCCGGCCGGCCGAGGTCAGGAGCCCCGCAACACGATCGCCTGCGACATCGACGCCTTGGACCGCGACGCCGGTGCGCAGATCGACACCGGCGTCGCGGTGCACGCGTTCATAAAATGCCGAGACTTCGGGCGCAGTCACGCGCGCCAATACCCTTGGCAGGCCCTCGAGCACCGTGGGTCTGAGCCCGGACTTGATCGCGGATGATGCGACCTCAAGTCCGATGTAGCCGCCGCCGACGATCGCAACGCGTGCGCCGGCCAGCCACTGGGGTTTGAGTTTCTGCAGGTCGGCGATGTTGCGCAGCGTATGCCAGTTGCCGGCGCCTGCAGCCCGGGCGGCGCCGTCGGCGCTCAACTGGCGGGCGTGGCCGCCGGTAGCGAACACCAGCGACTCGAAAGCTAACAAGCTGGCATCGTCGAGCTGCACCCGCTGCGCATCCAGATCCGCCGCGACCACACGGCGGCCCAGATGCAGCGTGACGCCATTGCGCTCGTAGAAATCCGCCTTGCGCAGCAGCAGGCTGTCGGGCACCAGCTCGCCCACCAGGCTCGCCTTGGACAGCGGCGGCCGTTGATACGGCAGCCAGGGCTCATCGCCGACCAGCGTTATTGGCCCCTGATAGCCTTCCTGGCGCAAGCCCACCACCAGTTCGGCCGCGGCCAGCCCGGCCCCGAAGACGCAGACCCCGGCGGAATTACCGGCGGTCATGGGCGCGACCAAGGCTCTCTTTCATACCGGAAGATTATATTGTTAGACTTCGCCATGGCCTACGATCCCAACAATATATTCGCGAAAATACTGCGTGGCGAACTGCCCTGCGTAAAGCTGGCGGAAAACGCGCATACCCTGGCGTTCATGGACGTGATGCCGCAGGCCACCGGCCACGCGCTCATCATGTGCCGTGAACCCGCCGAAACCCTGCTGGATGTGTCGCCCGAAGGCGCAGCGGAATGCATCCGCATGACTCAGCGCATCGCCAGGGCGATCAAGCTTGCACTGGACGTGCCGGGGCTGCGCGTCATGCAGTTCACCGGCAGCGCCGCCGGGCAGACCGTGCCGCACTTGCATTTTCATGTCATCCCGATCCGCCCCGGTGAATCGCTGCGCAAGCATGCGGCGCAGATGACGCCGGCGGCGGAGCTCGAGCCGATCGCTGCCCGGATCCGCGCCGCGCTGGCCGAGACCGACAAGACCTAACAACTCAGCGCGGCGAATAGCCCATCAAGCTGACCGGAATATCGTCCGGATCGAAGAAAATCGCTTCGCTGTAGCGGCCTGGTGGCGTCGCATCGCCGGGCGCGGTTTTCACATACTCGGTGGGTTCAGTCAGGAACGTCACCCCGAGCGCACGCAGCCTGGCGACGATTTCCGGCATGCGATCCGTGGTGATGACCACGGTGGCCTGGCCGTAGCGCGGAAAACCGTCAGGCCTCGGCAGTGCGGGCACGGCGCGTGGTTTAGCATCGCGGATTTCGTAGAGCCCCACCCAGCCGTGAGTGGAGCCCGGATGGCCAAGATGCACGATGCGCAGCGTCGCCTCGTCGAGGCCGACCATGCGGCCGATGGCGGCGCCGGCGACCTGTTTGTCCTCCAGGACGCTGAAACCCAGCGCATCGCGATACAAACGCAGTGACTTCTCGGCGTCTCGGACCCACAGGGTCACGCGCTTGACCGGCCCCGCCGCGCTCATGGCGCCAGCCCCAGGCTGCCGGGATTCATGCGGCCCTGCGGATCCAGCATCTTTTTCAGCGAACCTAACAAGTGCGCGGCGGTCGGATCCAGGCCCTGCTGGTAGGGATAGAACTTGCCGAGCTGGAAGCTGACGGCGCCCTGCTTCAGGAAGCAGTCCGCGAGATCATTACGCAGCCTGTCCACGGCGGCATAGGCGGCCGGATTCGGCGGGTATGATTGCAGCTTGCCAAGATAGTCGGCGGCCAGGACGCGCTCGTGGAAGCGGTTGCGGGCATCCGGCCAGTACATGACCGGCTCCAGCAGGGTCCCGGCGCCGCCGACCGTGGCGCAAAGATAGCCGTGATCGATGTCGAACTTCGCGCACTCGGCGCCATGGGCGGCAAACACCTTTTCGCAGGCCTCGAACATGGTCGCGGCCTGCGAGAACGCCACGATGCCGTGTACCGGTACCCAGCGCTCACCGTTAGGACCCAGCATGCTGTTGAGCTCGGCAAAGGGATTCGCGCGCATAACCTTGGGCACAGTATTTTCCACCTCGCGACCCTTGACGGTCATGATCTGCCGCACGCGGGCGGCCTTCGCGTCCGCGTCTGCCGCGTCGCGGCCATCCAGCGAAACATGCGTCGAGAACGTGCCCTCCTTGAGGAAATTGCGCCCCGCAAGTACCACGCTGGCCCCTTCTTTCAGCGCCTTCAGCCCGCCACCGGCGGCCTGCATCACCTTGCCGAGCGACTTGACGTCGGCAGCGAGGCTGCTGCGCTTCATGCGCTGCGCCTGCAACCCGGGATCGAAGGCAAATTGTTCGGCCACCAGGTCCTGGCGCGCCACTTCGGCCATCGCCGCGAACAAGTCGGCATGGCCATCAAAGGAAAAGGACAGGAACCGCGCTTCGGGATCGGGACGGATCAGCCGCAGGGTTGCGGCCGTCTTGATGCCCAGCGCGCCCGTGTCCGACAGGAACAGGCCTAACAAGTCCGGTCCTGACTGGCGAAAAAAGGGCGTGCCGTTCTTGTTGGCGTGCGCGCCAAG
>JAYUGT010000016.1:0-15922 GCA_043738315.1 Gammaproteobacteria bacterium | reverse complement strand
CAGCGCCTGCAGGCAACGCAACTGCCAGGAGGCGGGCATCAACAGCCAGGTCGCATACATCGCGGCCAGCGCAACCAGCAACGCGGCGAGCAGCCATTGCGTCATACGGTCCCCCAGCCCAGGGCAACCGCTGCGCGCCAGGTGAGAAATGCCGCCAGCCAGGCGAGCGCGAACAAATAGGCCGCCATGATCAGAGGATAGCGCCAGCTGTTAGTTTCGCGCCGCACCACCGCCAGCGTCGGCAGACACTGCGGCGCAAACACGTACCAGACCAGCAGCGCGAGCGCGGTACCCAGCGGCCACTGCCCGCCGATCGTGGCTGCTAACACCGTTGCGCCGTTATCCGAAGCGGCCGACACCGCATAGACCGTCGCCAGTGCGCCGATGGCGACTTCACGGGCCGCGAGTCCGGGAATCAGCGCAATGCAGATCTGCCAGTTGAATCCGACCGGTTCGAAGATCACGGCAAGCAGCCTGCCGATGCGGCCGGCAAGGCTGTACTCGATGGGCGCGCCGGTCGCTCCCGGCGGCGGCGCCGGATAGTTCGACAGGAACCACAACACCACCATCAACGTGAGAATGATGCCGCCGACCCGGCGCATGAAGATCCGCACGCGCTCCCACAGGCCGATCAGCAGATTGCGCAGATTCGGCCACTGGTAGTCCGGCAGTTCGAGCATCAGGGGGTTGTAGCTGGCCTTCATCACGGTTTTCTTCATCACGAAAGCCACCAGCAGCGCGCTCGCGATGCCCGCGAAATACAGCAGGAACAGCACCAGCCCGCGCAGGTTGAAAGGCCCGACAGCGCGCTCGGGAATGAACGCGCCAATCAGTAGCGCGTACACCGGCAGCCGCGCCGAACAGGTCATCAGCGGCGCGATCATGATGGTCGCAATGCGGTCGCGAACGTTAGGTATGGTGCGCGTGGCCATGATGCCGGGAATGGCGCAGGCGAAAGATGACAGCAGCGGGATGAAGGCGCGGCCCGAGAGCCCGACGCTGCCCATGACCCGATCCAGCAGAAATGCCGCACGCGGCAGGTAGCCGCTGTCCTCGAGCGCCAGGATGAACGCGAACAGGATGATGATCTGCGGCAGGAACACCAGCACGCTGCCGACGCCGGCCACGATCCCCTCGACCAGCAGCGACTGCAATGGTCCGGGCGGCGTGACATGAGCGATCCAGGTGCCGGTGGCCGTGACCCCGTCCTGGATCAGGCTCATCGGCAGCTTGGCAAAGCTGAAAACCGCCTGGAACACGAAAAACAGCAGCACACCTAACAAGACCAGCCCGAAAACCGGGTGCATCAGCAGCGAATCGGCGAACAACGAGGCGCGTTGCTGCAGGGGCTCGCGCCAGCCGATCTTTGCCAGCAGCTCGTTGACGGTGCGCTGCGTGCTTTCGATGTCGGCCGGCGTGCCGTCGTGCCATGGCAATGGCGGCGCGGTTCGCGGCCTGATCTCCATCTGATCGAGCTTGGCTATCAAATCTCCCGCGCCGCCGGTACGCACCGCCACTGTCGCGACCACGGGTACGCCCAGCTCCTGCTCCAGGCGCAGGCGGTCGAAACTGAAGCCACGCATTTCGGCCAGGTCGCTCATGTTCAGCGCGACCACCATGGGCAGGCCGAGTGCACGCACTTCCAGGGCGAGTCGCAGGCCCTGGCGCAGGTGCGTGGCATCCACGACGCAAACGATGCACTCCGGTGCGCGATCCCCCGCCAGCCGACCTAACACGGCATCCCGGGTGATGGCTTCATCCAGCGTCGTGGGCGTGAGGCTGTAGCTGCCAGGCAAATCGATGAGCAGGTAGCGCCGCGCGGCGGTAAATTCGCCCTGCTTGCGCTCGACCGTCACGCCCGGATAGTTGGCGACTTTCTGCCGGCCGCCGGTCAGACGATTGAACAGCGCGGTCTTGCCGCAGTTCGGCGCGCCCAGCAACGCGATGCAGGCTTGCGCGGTCACGGCGCCACCGTAGGCGTCACGCTGACCTTTTCAGCCTCGAAGCGGCGCAATGCAAAGGTGGCGCCGGCGACCCGGACTGCGATCGGCTCGTTGCCTGGCCACATGCGCGCCAGCACCTTGATGTGAGCGCCCGGAACGAAGCCAAGCTCGCGCAGCCGGCGGGCGACGGTGGAGTAGTTCGCGTCACCCATGGTGGTGCCGTCGTCGGCGACCGCCGCAATCACAGCCTCGGTGCCACGGCCGAGTTCGCTCAACCGACAGGTTTTCAGTTCGGTGGGCACCATCTGGAGTCTAAATGATAATCATTCTTATTTAGAATAAAAGGCTGCGGCGCAGCAAACTTGGCAGATACCATGCCAAACATGTCAATAATGCGACTCACAACGGCCGAAAAAGCGGCTTTCAAAGCCGGATTCGTCGACATGATGGGCCCGGCGCCCGGTGTGCTGGCCTGGGGCCTGGTCACGGGCCTGGCCATGGTCAAGATGGGCCTCGGCACCATTCCGGCCGCCGTGATCTCGATTACCTCCTACGCGGGGTCGGCGCAGCTCGCGACGCTGCCGCTGGTGGTGGGCGGGGCGGCCTGGTGGGTCGTCTGGCTGACCGCGCTGGTCATCAATCTGCGCTTTACCGTGTACGCGGCAACCCTCGGTCAGCTGTTTGCAGAGGCGCGTCCCTGGCACCGCGTAGTGTTAGGTTATTTCAACGGCGATGTCACGTTCCTGCGTTTGTTAGCGCACCTGGAGCGCAAGCCCGACGAGACCCACCGGTTCGCGTTCTACTGGGGCGCCGTAGCCGGCAACTGGCTGGCCTGGCAGATCGGCTCGCTGCTGGGCATCTTCGCAGCCACGCAGATTCCGGCGGATTGGGCGCTGGAAGTGGCTGGAACACTGGCTTTGGTAGCGGTACTGGCGCCCGCGCTGCGCAACCGGCCAGCGGTGTTAGGTGCCGCTGTTGCCGGGCTGGTTAGCTATGTTGCGCGGAACCTGCCGCTGCATCTCGGTGTGATGGCAGGCCTGCTGGCCGGTATCGCTACCGCAATGGCCGCTGCGCCGCGCGCGGGCCGCGAGGCGGGCGCGTGACCGCCAACGACTGGCTGTACATGGGCCTGCTGGTGACGGCGACCGCCCTGACCCGCTCAACGCTGGTGTTGTTAGGCGACAGCCTCAGCCTGCCGCCACGAGTCGACGCGGCGCTGCGCTACGCGCCGGCCTGCGCGCTGTCCGCGATCCTGCTGCCACAACTGCTGACAACCGCCCAGGGCCAGCTGATCGGCTGGCAGGGCAGCGCGCCTTTCTGGGCGGCGGTCGCGACCACGGTGACCATGTGGCTGGGCCGCAGCATGCTGCTGGCGATTGTCTGTGGAATGGCCGCCTACTGGCTGTTCCGGGCGGTTGGCGTGCCCGTTTGAAGTCAAAACTGAGAATTGGACGTCTATACAGTTATTGACACTGTGTCAGGACCTGATCTAGGCTAGCCGCCATGAACCTCCTGACCGACCAGCGTCGCCAGGAAGAAAAAGAACGGCGACGCTCGGACATTCTCGATGCAACGACCCTCGTCGCCCATGAGCACGGGCTGGCTGGCGTGACCATGGATCTGGTCGCCCGGCAGGCGCGCCTGTCACGCGCCCTGCTGTACGTCTACTTCCGCGATCGCGATGAACTGTTCTTCGGCCTGTGCCAGCGCGCGCTGGTACTGCTGTGGGACCGGTTCCAGGCCGCGATGGCCGGCGCCGAACTCGGTGTCGACAAGGCGCGGGCCTGCGGCACCGCCTACCTGGCGTTCGGCCGCGAACTGCCGGTTGAATTCGAGGCGCTGTCGCGATTTGAGGCGCACACGCCGGACGTTGCCAACATGGCAGCTAACGAATCGGCCTGCATGTCAGCGGGCGACGAGGTGCACAAGCTGCTGATCAGTGCAATCGAACTCGGTATCCGCGATGGTTCCATCCGCAGCGACGTCGGCCCGCCAGCGGTGGTTGCCGTGACCTTGTGGGGATTCACGCATGGCGTGCTGCAGCTCGCCAAGACCAAGGCCAACGTGCTGGCCCATGAAGGTGTCGCCGCCGACCAGTTGCTGGAACATGCCCTCAACATGGCAACGCGCAGCATCGCGAGCGAGGCGACCATCGCGCGAGGCAAGGCGCCATGAAATCGGCTCGCCTGGCAGGCGCCTTCGCCATGGGACTGCTAACCGTGCTGCTGGCTAATACGGCTAACGGCGCAGAACCAATCAGGGACACTGCGGCTGTCATCGACGACTATGTCGCACAGGGCCTCAGCAGCAATCTCGCGCTGCAGATCCAGTCGCTCGAAATCAATCGCAGCCAGGCGGCACTGGAAGCGGCCCGGGCGCGCTTTCTGCCGGAACTGGCATTTGCGACCCGCTATTCGCGCAACGAAGGCGGGCGCGAAATCAATCTGCAGATCGACACGCTGCTGAACCCGGTTTACAGCACGCTCAACGATCTGCTGGCGGCGCAGGGCCGGCCGGCAATATTTCCAACCCTGAGCTCGCAATCATTCTCGTTTTCGCGCCCCGAGGAACAGGACAGCCGCGTCACGCTGCGGCAGCCACTCTACGTGCCGGCCATCCCGGCTGCGGTGCGCGCGCAATCCGCCCTGCTGGACGTGAGCAGTGCGGCCCAAATCGCATTCGCGCGCCGCCTCAAGCGCGACGTTGCCGTTGCCTACCTCAACTGGCAGCGCGCCGGCAACACCGCCGCCATCGTCGATGCCAGCCGCCAATTGTTGGCAGAAAACCTGCGTGTCAATGAATCGCTGTTCCGCAACGGCAAGGTCACGCAGGATCGTCCTTTGCGCGCCAGGGCCGAGTTGTTAGGTGTGGAGCAGCAGCTGGCCGAGGCGCGCAACGGCGTCAACCAGGCACAGAGCTACCTGAATTTCCTGCTGAACCGGCCGCTCGAAACCGCACTGGAACCTTCGGATCCGGGCCTGAGCCTGGCCAGCACGGCGCAGAAACTCGCCGCGCTGCAGGACCAGGCCTTGCGTCAGCGCCCGGAAGTACAACAGGCCGAAAGCGCGCGACGCGCGGCGGAAGCGCGCATCGATGTGGTTCGCGCGGCGCGCAAGCCGACCCTCGCGCTGGGCGTGGACGCCGGCATTCAGGGCGAGCGCTATGAATTCGGCCGCGGCAGCAACTTCAGCACCATCTCGCTGGTTTTCAACTGGACAATTTTCGACGGTGGCGCGCGCCGGGCGGATGTTGACGCAGCCCGCGTCGGTCAGCGCCAGGCGCGCCTGCAGGAAGAACAGCTGGCGTCGCAGATCCAACTCGAGGTACAGCAGGCACTCGATCGCCTGAATACCGCCACCGAGTCGCTGGCCACCGCCGTCGCCCGTGCCGACGCGGCTCGCGCCGCGTTCCGGATTGCCGGCCGCAAGCGCGACGAGGCGGTGATCAGCGCGGTGGAATTCATCGACGCGCGCGCCGCGCTGACGTCCGCCGAGCTGGCGCTGTCGAGCACGCGCTTCGATGTGCTGGCGCGGCAGGCCGAGCTGGATTACGCAACCGCCGCTGGCCGGCTGCCCGTGGGCAGCCCGGTCACCGCGGCACCTTGAGGCATGACCATGAACATTCTGACTAACAGACAGCGCGCGGCCCGATACGCGGTTGTGATACTCGCCGCCACCCTGGCTGCCTGCGGTCGCGGCGCGCAGGAAACCGCAGCTCCGCCGACGCCCGTGCGCACGGCAGTAGCCGTCAGCGGTCCTGCCTCACCACCGATCGAAGGCAACGGCATTGTCGCCACCAAGGACGAAGCGCGCCTGTCCTTCAAGGTCGGCGGCGTTGTCAGCCGCATCCGTGTGCAGGAAGGCGAGAGCGTCCGCAAGGGCCAGTTGCTTGCCGAAATCGAGCCGGCCGAGATCAACGCGCAGGTCGACGCCACCTCGCAGCTCGCTGCCAAGGCCCGTCGCGACCTGGAGCGCGGCGAGCGGCTGTATGCGGACCAGGTCATTTCGCTCGAACAACTGGAAGGACTGCGCACCCAGGCCGCGACATCGCAGGCGCAGCTGCGCTCGGTGCAATTCAATCGCGGCTACGCAACCATCGTCGCGCCGCGCGACGGCGTGGTGCTGCGCAAGCTGGCGCAGGAGCGCGAGCTGGTACCGGCGGGGCAACCGGTGCTGGCGTTAGGTGGCCGCGAGCGCGGTTACATCGTCCGTGGCTCGCTCGCCGACCGCGAAATCGTGCAGGTGAAAATCGGCGACCTTGCCAAAGTCGGCCTGGATGCCTGGCCCGGCAAGGAATTTCTTGGACATATCAGCGAAGTTTCCAGCGCCGCCGATGAGCGCAGCGGCATGTTCCCGATCGAAGTGAAACTAGACACCGCGACTGTGCAGCTGGTCACCGGCCTGGTCGCGAAGCTGCGCATCACACCGGCCAGCGCCAGCAATGGCCAGCTGGTTTACGTACCGATCTCCGCAGTGCTCGAAGGCGATGGCAACCAGGCGACTGTATTCCTGGTAGCCGGCGACAAGGCACAGAAGCGCCGGGTGCGCGTCGCTTTTCTCACCGGTGACCAGGCCGCGCTGTCCGAAGGACTGCGTAGTGGCGACGTCGTGATTACGGAAGGCGCGCTGTACCTGGTCGACGGTGAAATGATTCGCGTCGCCGCTGGATCTAACAGCCTGGCGCACCTGCGATCATGATGTCGTGGATTGAATTTCCGATCCGGCGCTACCAGTTCACGCTGGTTACGTTCCTGATGCTGGTCGCGCTGGGTATCTACACCTTCATAACGGTGCCACGCGAGGAAGACCCGTCGTTCAAGATCTCCGGTTTCCAGATCTCGGCCTTCATGCCGGGCGCCGATCCGAAGGACATGGAGCGGCTGATTACCAAGCCGCTGGAAGACAAGCTGGCTGAACTCGACGACATTCACAAGATCGAGTCCACCGTACTGGATGGCGTAGCGGTCACCGCGCTCGAGTTCGAGGCGTCCACGGACCCCGACGAAAAGTACAACGAAGTCACGCGCGAGATAAACGCACTGCGACCGACTCTTCCGGCGGAACTGCGCGAGTTGAGCGTGCGCCGCTTCAGTCCTGGGCTGGTCAGCATCGTGCAGTACGCGCTGGTATCTGATGAAGCGCCGTACCGGGAACTGGAAGATCAGGCGCGGCTGCTGCGGGATGCTTTGAAGGGCGTCAATGGCGTTCGTAACGCCGAAAGCTGGGCATACCCGATCCGCGAACTGCGCGTCGAGCTCGACCTGCCGCGCATGTCGCAGCTCGGTCTCGGCTGGTCGCAGGTCTTCAACGCCGTGCAAAGCGAGAACGCCAACATTCCCGCCGGCAACGTCGACATGGGTTCGCGTTCGTTCTCGCTCAAGACTTCCGGCAGCTATCGCAACCTGGACCAGGTGCGAGACACGGTCGTCGCGTCCGTCAACGGACGCATCGTACGCGTGCAGGATGTCGCCCAGGTCCGCTGGGATCACGCCGCGTACACCTACACGGGCCGTTACAACGGCAAGCGCGCCGTGTTCGTCACGGCTAACATGAAAGATAATTTCAACATCCTTCAGGTCAAGACCAGCATCGACACAGCGGTGCAGCGTTTCGCGACCGCGGTGCCGGCACGCATCAAGCTCGAAAACGGCTTCGACCAGTCGCGCAACGTTGCCAGCCGCCTGTCGCGACTGTACATGGACTTCGGCATCGCGATCGCGCTGGTGCTGCTGACACTGCTGCCACTCGGACTGCGCGCCGCTGGCATCGTCATGATCTCGATACCGCTGTCGCTGGGCTTCGGCCTGGCCTCCATATATTTTCTCGGCTATTCGATGAATCAGTTGTCGATCGCCGGATTCGTGGTGGCGCTGGGCCTGCTGGTCGATGATTCGATCGTCGCCACGGAAAACATCGCGCGGCATCTGCGCATGGGCTATTCGCGGGTCGAGGCGGCCATCGCCGGCACCCGCCAGATCATGGTGGCCATCCTGGGTTGCACCGCGACACTGATCTTCGCATTCGTGCCTTTGTTAGCACTGCCGGGCACGGCCGGCAAGTTCATCAAGGTCCTGCCTACCACCGTGGTCCTGACCATCATCGGCTCGCTGCTGGTGGCGCTGTTCATCATCCCGTTTCTCGCGAGCCGGATCCTGGTGCGCGAGGACGACGAGCGCGGCAGCCCCCTGCTGCAGCGAGTCATGGGCTTCATCCACGGCTATTACCGGCCGGCGCTGCACTGGTGCCTGGCGCGGCCGCGCTTTACCGTGCTCGCCTCGATCGGCGGGTCGATACTGCTGTCCATTGCGCTGATCCCGGTGTTAGGTTCGAGCCTGTTCCCCAAGGCGGACGCAACGCATTTCCTGGTCATGGTGGATACGCCGAACGGCAGCAGCCTTGCGGAAACTGATCGCGCGCTGCGATTTGCCGAGGACAAGGTGAAAGACCTGCCGGGCGTGCAGAACTGGTTCACCAATGTCGGCCACGGCAATCCGCAGATCTATTACAACCACATCGTGCGGCAGGAAAGCGCTAACTATGGCGAAATCATGGTGCGGCTGAAGGAATACGACACGCGCCGCACGCCGCGCGACCTTGAGAAACTGCGTACGCAGCTCGCGGGCTATCCCGGCTCGCGCATCGAGGTCAAGGAATTCCAGAACGGGCCGCCAGTGACCGCGCCGCTCGCAGTACGCATTGTCGGGCCTGATCTCGACGTGCTGTCGCAACTGGCCGGGCGCGTTGAAGCCCTGGTCGAGAAGACCAATGGCACGCGTGACGTGCGCAACCCGCTCAAAGTCACGCGCACCAACCTGAAACTTGCGGTCGATTCGCGCAAGGCCGCAATCCTCGGCGTGCCCACGGTGGAATTCGATCGCGCCGTCCGGCTGTCGGTGTCGGGCGTGGCCGCAGGCACCTTCAAGGATGAATCCGGCGAGCAGTATCCAATTGTGGTGCGCACGCCGTTAGGCGACCGCGCCGATCTGGCAACACTGGGTCAGATCCGTGTATCCAGCCTGTCGGGACCTTCACTGCCGCTGTCGCAGCTGGCGCGTCTGGAGTTCGAGCGCGCGCCCACGTTGATTTCACGTTATGGTCGCGAGCGCAGCGTCACCATCAACGCGCAGATCCGCGCCGGCTTCAACACCGGCAAGGTCACCGCGGCCGTGACCCGGGAGCTCAACAAATTCAACTGGCCGCGCGGCTATCACTACAAGTTAGGCGGCGACGCCGAGGCTGGCGCCGAAGCCTTCGGTGGGGTCGGCACGGCTGCGATCATCGCGATGTTCGGCATCTTCGCAATCCTGGTGCTGGAGTTCGGCAGCTTCAAGTCCACGTTGATCGTGCTGACGGTCGTGCCGCTGGGCCTGGTCGGTGGCTTTGCGATGCTGCTGCTGAGCGGCAACGACATCTCGTTTACCGCCAGCATCGGCTTCATCGCCCTGATCGGGATCGAGATCAAGAATTCGATCTTGCTGGTGGATTTCACCAACCAGCTGCGCGAACAGGGCGTGGGGCTCGATGAGGCCATCGAACGCGCCGGCGAAATCCGCTTCCTGCCGATCCTGCTGACCTCGGCAACTGCGATTGGCGGACTGCTGCCGCTCGCCGTGCAGAACATCGGTCTGTACTCGCCGATGGCCTGGGTCATCATCGGCGGACTGGTATCTTCAACTTTGTTAGCACGGCTGGTGACACCCGTGATGTACAAGCTGATTCCGCCGTCGATCATGCCTGCAAGCGCGACCCCAGCCAGATAAAGCAGACCGCTGCGACCGCGGTCACGGCGATCAGGCGTGGCAGGTCGGCGCCCTGGCGGGCCGCGACATCGACCGGCCGCGCCAGCACCAGGCCCAGCACAAAGCCGGTCGCCAGGCCGCCCACATGCGCGGCGTTGTCGACGCCTGGCAGCAGAAAGCCCGCGGCCAGCGAGAATCCGCCGAAGCTGAGAAAACTGCGGCGCAGGTTGTTCACCAGCGCCAGAGGCACGCCCAGGTCCCTGCGGCTAACAAACGCCAGCAGGCCGCCGATCAGACCGAAGATGGCGCCGGAGGCGCCGGCGCTGTTGACGTCGGGGTGCCAGATCAGGGTGCCGAATCCGCCACCGATGCCGGCCAGCAGGAACAGCAGCAGAAAGTGCCAGCGCCCGAACAGCCGCTCGGCGAGCGGACCGACCTGCCACAGTGCCATGGCATTGAACCCGATATGGATCAGGCCGAAATGCAGGAACTGGGCGGCCACCAGCCGCCACCACTGGCCGGCCAGCGTAAATGGGCCGTAGTTCGACCCTAACGCGACGTGGATGCGGCCATCGACCTGTAGCAAACCACCGCCCAGCAGCACGGTGACGGCGAAGACCACCACCATGAGACCCACCAGCGCCCGTGCCAGCCACTCGTTGGGCGATACGGCATTGAGCCGCGCAGGAAAGTCCTGGACGTTCATCGGAACTCGGCAATCTCGGACAGGGCCTTGCTATGGATGTCCGGGACCAGGCAGCCGTCAGCGGGATAACCGACGACTAACAACAGGAAAGGCCGCTCGGTCTGCGCCGGCCGCCCGAGAATTTCATTGAGGAATTTCATCGGGCTGGGCGTGTGCGTCAAAGTGGCGAGCCCCGCCTGGTGCAGCGCCGCGATCAGCAGTCCCGTGGCGATCCCGACCGATTCATCCGGGTAGTAGCGCTTGATTTTCTTGCCGTCAGCATCAATACCCAGACGCTCGACAAAGACCCCTATCAACCACGGAGCGATCTCAAGAAACGGCTTGTTAGCATCGGTGCCGAGCGGCTGCAATGCCCGCAGCCACTCCTCGGGCGCGCGCCGCTGGTAGAAATCGCGCTCTTCTTCTTCGGCCGCCACCCGGATCCGGCGTTTCAGGGCGGGGTCCGCCACGGTGACGAAATGCCAGGGCTGCTGGTTGGCGCCGCTCGGCGCGGAGCCTGCTGCCAAAAGGCATTGCTCGATGACCGCGCGCGACACGGGGCGTGCCGAAAAATCCCGCACCGTGCGCCGTCGCGACATCTGCAGCGCGAAGTCGGTCGCGCGCCGCAGCATTTCATCCGGTGGATACTCCACGTATTCATGTAACGGCCGCACTCGGGCTCCTAACGTCCAGCCGTCGTCAGCCGTTCCAGCGCCCATTCCAGCACCGGCGCAACGCGTGGCGACACCATGTTGCGTGCGTCCTCGAAACTGACCCAGCGCCATTCGTGATGTTCCGGTGTACCAAGCTCCGGATTGACCGGCAGGGTCACCGCTGCCGTGCGCGTCTCGGCGATGAAATAGCGAGCGACCTTGTTATGGCTGTAAGGGCCCGTATCGATGTGCTGGTCGCCGAACGCGAACAACAGATCTTCGATCGTGGTTTCTTCGCGAACCTCGCGCCGTGCTGCCGCCAGCGGCTCTTCGCCAGCCTCAACCATGCCCTTGGGAAAATCCCAGTTGCGAAAAGCGCGCAGCAGCAGGCAGATCCACTCGTCTGAATCGCGCCGCACCACCACCACACCTGCCGACAGGTGCTGCGGCCGGTTACCAGATTTTTCCGCCAATGTATTGTCCTGCAGCGGGAAGGTAGGGAAAGTATTCGACCGAATCGAACACGCCGGCCCTGAAATAGGGATCGCCCTCGATGATCTCGCGAGCGCGCGCCAGCGATTTCGTGCGCAGGCAGAAAATGCTGCCGACGGTTCGCAAACCGTCGGCGTCATACAACGGTCCCGCGACATTCAGTTCACCTAACACCGATTCGACGTAGGCCAGGTGATCGGCCGTGGCAGCCGCCCGGCGCAGCTCGCCTTGCGGACCATCACGGCAGACCACCATGTAGGCCGTGTTAGGAAATCGTTCGTGTACGTTTTTTGTATCCATGGCATTGCCCGGCGGGCAACGCCAAGAATATCAGGCTGCCCGCTCGGTCGCGACGAATTGGCCAGAGACGGCCTCCAGCGCCACTGCGGCCCCATGAACTACCGCGGCGATGCGCACCGCGCTCTGAATGGCCTCGCGCGACACCTCATGCTTGCGCAGCTGGCGTTCATGCGAGGTGATGCAAAGCCCGCAGCCGTTGATTACGGACACCGCGAGCGACAGCAGTTCAAAATCGGTCTGCGGAATGCCCGGATTCGCGATGGCGTTCATGCGCAGGCGCGCCGGCATGCCGCCGTATTCGGCATCCTCGACCAGGTGCAGGAAGCGATAGTAGATGTTGTTCATCCCCATCAGGGCCGCGGCTGTCAGGGCCGCCCGCTGATACGCAGCGTCGACATGCTCGCCAGCCGCTTGTTCAATCGCCGCAAACAGCTCGCGATTGCGCGCGGCCTGGGCACTGGCCAGGGCCAGCGCCCAGATCTGCTGCATCGTCAGTCCCGGCGCGCCATCTTTTGTTAGCACGGTGCGCAGATTGAGTCGCAGGTCACGCGCGTAGTCGGGAATGCGGTCCTGCAATGTTTCGAAAGTGCTCATGATGTTCTCCAGGAGGAACGGCGTTCAGGCGGCGCGCAGGGTTTCTTCGCCCTTTTTCCAGTTGCAGGGGCAAAGCTCGCCGCTCTGCAGCGCGTCCAGCACGCGCAGGACCTCGTCCGGGCTGCGGCCCACCGAGAGATCGGTGATGTAGACAAAGCGCACGACGCCCTGCGGATCGACGATGTAGGTGGCGCGCTGCGCGACACCGGTCTCATCCAGCACGCCGAGTTCCGCTGTCAGCGAGCGCTTCAGGTCCGACAGCATTGGAAATGGCAGAGTCTTGAGCTCATCCCTGGTGCTGCGCCAGGCCAGGTGCACGAACTCGCTGTCGGTGCTGACGCCGTACAGCAGCGTGTCGCGGTCCGCGAATTCGCGATTCAGTTTGCCGAACGCGGCAATCTCGGTCGGGCACACGAACGTGAAATCCTTGGGCCAGAAGAACAATACCTGCCATTTGCCGGCTGCGCTGGCGTTGTTGAAGGTCTTGAACGCACTGGCCGCGTCATTGGACACCACGCCGGTCAGTTCGAAGCGCGGGAATTGTCTGCCGATACCGATCATTGTCATCTCCTTGGATTATTGATCCTTGACAGCATCATCGGCGCCGGTGGATCATTTATCCAATCGATTGATTCGATGTTTACGATAGGTTTTCTATATGGCTGACCTCAAGCTCAAGGACCTCAAGTACCTCGTGGCGATCGCCGATACGAGGCATTTCGGCCGGGCGGCCGAACGCTGCTTTGTCAGCCAGCCAACCCTGTCGGCGCAGCTGAAGAAGCTCGAGGACTACCTGGACGTGCAACTGATCGAGCGCGCGCCGCGCCAGGTGTCCCTGACAGTCGCAGGCACTGCCATCGCTGCGCGGGCCCGGCGTATCGTCGAATCGAGCGAGGAGATCGTCGAACTGGCGCGCACTTACCGCGATCCGCTGGCGGGGCGGCTGCGCGTCGCCTTCCTGCCGACCATCGGGCCGTATCTGCTGCCGGATCTGGCACCGCGCCTGCGCCGCGCGCTGCCGCGCATCGAATTCCTGTTATACGAATACCAGACCGGTCCGATGCTGGAGCGTCTGCATGCTAACGAACTCGACCTCGGTGTACTTGCGTTGCCGGTCGACCTGGACGGCCTGGCGGCGCAGAAACTGTATGACGAACCCTTCCTGGTTGCGATGCCCGCCAGGCACCCATTGACAAAAAGCGCACAGGTCCAGGTGAAAGACCTGCAGGGCGAAACCCTGCTGCTGCTGGAAGAGGGTCATTGCCTGCGTGACCAGGCGCTCGATGTCTGTGGCCGCGTGCGCGTCCAGGAACACCAGGATTTCCGCGGTACCAGCATCGAAACCCTGCGGCAGATGGTAGCCACCGGGGCGGGCCTGACTCTGTTGCCGCAGAGCGCCAGCCGCGGCGGCTACGCCAATGCACGCGGCGTGGCGCTGCGGCCGATGGCCGCGCCAGCCCCGACGCGCACCATCGGCGCCGTGTGGCGCAAGAGCAGTGCGCGACTGGATGCGATCGCGGCCGTCAACCGGCTATTGCAGAAACGCTGAAGCGCATGGCGTTCAGCCAAATCTCGCCGGCGCCAGCAGCGCAAGATCGAGCGACGGTTTGCGCCCGGCTA
Source organism: Gammaproteobacteria bacterium (assembly GCA_043738315.1). GTDB lineage: Bacteria > Pseudomonadota > Gammaproteobacteria > Steroidobacterales > Steroidobacteraceae > UBA964. The sequence continues at coordinate 1,897 of JAYUGT010000016.1, read as the reverse complement.
ACAACTCGGCAACCAGCAAGCCGGTCGCCGGCGCCAGCGTCATGCCGATCATCGCATGACCGGTCGCCACGATAAGATTGCTGAGGCGCGGCACGCGACCTAACAGCGGCAGTCCATCCGGTGTGACCGGCCGCAGCCCTGTCCAGGGCTCGATGCCGGCGAAATCCGCAGCGCTGAACTGCGGCATGTAGCCGGGAATCGCATCCAGCATCGCCTTGACACGATGCGCTTCAATGCGCAGATCGCGTCCGGCAAACTGCATGGTCCCGGCAAAGCGCAGGCGCGCGCCCATGGGCGCAACCGCAATCCGCGCTTCGACCAGGATCGACGGCAGTGACGGCAGTGCCGGCGGCGCCGCCAGGGTCAGGCTGTAGCCCTTGCCAGCCTCGATCGGCAGGCGCAGGCCGAGGCCGGCGCGCAGGGTCGGCGTCCATGAACCGGTGGCTAACAGATACTGCTCGCCCTGCAGTTCGCCACGCGTAGTTTGCAGCGCCTGCACCCGGCCCTCGCCTTTGCGCCAACCGGTCGCCTCCGTGTCCCAGAGGAACTCGACGCCTTCGCGCTGCAGGCTATGGGTCAGCTCGGCGTTCAGCGCCACGGGATCGAGGTTGCTGTCATCGCGAAACAGCACGCCGCCCGCGACCTGGTAGCGCACCGCAGGATCCAGGCTGCGGATTTCTTCCGGCCCGAGAACCTCTGCCTGTAGACCTAACAAACCGGCCTCGGTTGCCAGCTGACGTTCCTCGGCGAAGTGCTGCTGGTCGCGTGCCAGCATCAGCACGCCGTCATGGCGCAGGCCAAATCGCCCGCCGAATTCGCGGTCGAGATCGCGATACAGGCCGCGCGACAGCAGGCAGAAGTCCCGCAGCAGCGGTCCTGCGCGGCGCACCTGCGTATGGCTTGCGGCGCGCAGGAAGCTCCAGCCGAAGCGCAATAAATCCAGGTCAAAACGCGGCTCGACGCGCACCGGACTGCGCGGCGTAAGTATCGACCGTAACGCCATGCCGGCGATGCCGGGCGCCGCCAGCGGCACGAAATGGCTCGGTGTGACCAGGCCGGTGTTACCTAACGAGCAGGCGTCGTGCCCCGGCGGACCCCGTTCGACAACGGTGACACGCCAGCCTTCCCGGCGCGCATACCAGGCGGCCGCCAGACCGATAATGCCGCCCCCCACCACTATCAAGCGCGAGTCGCCCATTGGTATCTCAGACGCTCCGCATGCCGTGGCGCAATGGGTCGCTCGCGTCAAAATAGAGCTGGGTGTCGGCGGTCACCCAGGCGCGTCCGCGGATGCTCGGCTGCACGGCGCGGCGGCTGGCAGCCGCGCCATCCTCATACCAGGACTCAAATACGCTGCCGGTCACGCCCTCCTGTCGCCAGACAACGCCTGGCGCGAGGCGTCCGGTCTCCGCTAACAGCGCCAGCTTGGCACTGGTGCCGGTGCCGCAGGGCGAGCGGTCATAGGCAAGCCCCGGGCACAATACGAAATTGCGGCTGTTGTTAGCCGATGAAACAGGCGGGCCCGAAAGCTCGATGTGATCGATCACGGCGCCCTGCGCGCCGGTGACACCCGATCTCTCGAGCGCCGCGCGGATCCGCGAGGTCACATCGATGAGCGACGCGGCGGCGGCGACCGACGGCGTGGAATGCCATTCGACGATAAAGAACCAGTTGCCGCCGTAGACGATATCCCCGCTGACATCGCCCAGGCCATCGACAAACACCTGCACGCCGGAGCGGTATACCCACGATGGCACGTTGCGCACCGTCACCGCGCCATCGTCCGCGAGGCTGACATCCACGATCCCTGCCGGTGTTTCGATGCGGTGCGCGCCCGGCTGCATCCGGCCGAGCCAGAGCAGCGTTGCGACCAGGCCGATGGTGCCGTGGCCGCACA
>JAYUGT010000015.1:0-6279 GCA_043738315.1 Gammaproteobacteria bacterium | reverse complement strand
GCGCCATGGATATCGCAGCGCTCTCCGCGCGCGCCGGCGGCGCCACCAGACTGTGACGCGTATCCGCTGCCAGCATCGCGGTCAGCCGGTCGAGACGCTCGGCCAGCGCCTGCATGGCCGAATGTTGCGCATGCTGCAGCCTCTCGACGCGTTCCAGCGCAGTTTGCAGGTCATTCAGCTGTCGGTTTCGCCGGGTCATTTGCCAGTTCCTGTATGTCGCGCCGCCAAATTGACGCGCCAGGCTAACGAAGCAGGAATCATGCCAAGCAGATGCTCAGGGAGTCTGCGCCAGCTGCAGCGCGCCCGCGGCTTGTGCGGCGTCTGCGGCAGCCGGCGGGTTAGGTTGTGGCGAACCATTCAGGATCAGGATCATGACGCGTCGGTTGGTATTGCGACCTTCGGGGGTTTCGTTGGTCGCGACGGGGCGGTACTCCGCCAGCCCCAGCACTTCGAGGCGCACGGGATTGACTCCGTTGGTCGCAAGTACACGCACCACGCTTGCCGCGCGCGCCGCGGATAGCTCCCAATTGCTGGGGAAGGCCGCGCTCTTGATCGGCAGATTGTCGGTATGTCCTTCGACCCGTACGGCATTGGGATAGTCGCGAAATACATCGGCCAGGCGCGTGATCACGTCCACGGCGGTCGGCGACAGCGTCGACGAGCCGCTCGCAAACAGGATGTCAGCCTTGATCTCGACCTCGACCGCGTACTTGGTGCGGCGTACCGTCACCAGGTCGTTAGCAACCAGATTGGCGACCGACGCCTGCACACTGTCAGCAATCTGTCCCAGCTGCGACGCGGTGCGACGGTCGACAACGCCACCGCGGATGGGTCCCGTTTCGTTAGCCCGCCGGTACCCGGCCTGCCCGAGCTTGTTGACCAGATCGTCTTTGGCATTGAGGGGCACTGCCTCCAGCATCTGCCGCGCATGCAATTCGTCCCGTGTCAGCGACATCTCCAGATCCGCGCCCGGGCCGAGGTCGCCGTCACCGACCTGCAGAGGTTCCACACTGGTCGGAGTGCCGCGAAAAGCCGCGTTGAGCGAGTCGGATAGAACCCGGTACTTGCCTTCGTTTACCGAGGACACCGCGTACATGACGACGAAGAAAGCCAGCAGCAACGTTACGAAGTCGCCATAGGGAATCGCCCAGGCCTGATGTAGAGTCTCTTCTTCGCGTCGTTTTTTGCGGGCCATGTAACGTCAATCCACTAGTGATTGGTAAAGCCCTGCAGCTTCGTTTCGATGGAGCGCGGATTCTCACCCTGCGCGATTGACAGCATGCCCTCGACCGCCAGTTCACGGTACTGGGTCTGCGAAGCAACCAGGGCTTTGAGCTTGGCCGCGGCTGGCAGGAAAAACAGGTTCGCAAGGCCAATGCCGTACACGGTCGCGGTGAAGGCGGCAGCGATGCCGGCGCCCAGCTTGGTCGGATCGGACAGGTTCTGCATTACCGACATCAGGCCGAGTACGGCGCCGATGATGCCCAGGGTCGGGGCGTAGATACCCATACCCTCGAACACGCGCGCACCGGCCTGGTCGGCATGCTCGCGCACCGATATCTCCACTTCGAGAATCTCGCGTATCTGATCCGGTTCGGAGCCATCCACCACCAGTTGCAGGCCCTTGCGGACGAACGGATCCTTTTCGGTATCGATCATCGGCTCGAGACCTAACAGACCCTGCTTGCGGGCAATATTGCTCCATTCGACGAACTTGGCGATCAGGCCGGCCGGATCATGGGCCGGCGGCACGAAGATCCACTTGAACATCGACATGCCGTGCCGGAATACCGGCAGCGGCGTATGAATGAAGATCGCGGCCAGCGTGCCGACGACCACGATCATGAAAGCAGCCGTCGACAACAGCGCCTTGATGCCGGCACCTTTCATGACCGAACCAACCGCCACGGCGGCGATCGCGAAAATGAATCCGATGATTGTCAGGATATCCATGGCTAGCTAACGAAAGTCATTCAGGCGGCGCTCCCCTGGTCGCGCCAGGAACTCAGGCGGGCCTTCAGACGCGCCAGCGCCTGGCCGTGCAGCTGGCAGACCCGGGACTCGGTCACCTTCAGGACTGCGCCTATCTCCTTCAGGTTGAGGTCGTCGCCGTAATACAGTGACATGACAAGTTTTTCCCGTTCCGGGAGCTCACCGATGGCCTGCGTCAGCTCGGTACGAAAATTCTCGTCAACGATGTCGGCAAACGGATCGTTGCGCTGATCGTTGATTTCGCCCGTGGCAGTGTCATCGATATTGGTCATCTGGCAGGCGACTGTGTCCTGGACAATGCGGTGGTAATCGGCGATGTCGATGCCCATGCGGGTGGCGATCTCGGCATCGCGGGCCTCGCGTCCCAGTTCCGCTTCCAGGTCGCGAATCGCCTTGGCGACTTCGCGCGACTTGCGATGCACGGAGCGCGGCGCCCAATCGAGCTTGCGCAACGCGTCGATCATCGCGCCGCGAATGCGAATGCCGGCATAGGTCTCGAAGCTGGCGCCCCGGCCAGCCGTGAAATTGGCAGCTGCTTCCAATAAACCTAACATACCGGCCTGTATCAAATCGTCGACCTCGACGGACGCGGGCAAACGCCCGGCCAGATGGTAGGCAATGCGCTTGACGAGCTCAGCATGGCGCATGACCAGGGCGTCAGTGTCGCTCCGGCTCATGCCGGTTGCGGCATAGGCACCTAACGGGTTCATCTCACCACCTCCAGCCGGGGAGCCGCCCGCCGTACCAGCCGTTCCGCGAAGAATTCGATCTGCCCGCGCGGACCAGAGGGTACCGGCCAGTTATCGACCTTCTCGGCCAGGGACTTGAGCGCGCGCGACGCCCGGCAGGTCGGATAGGCGTTCAAAACCGGGCGCTGTTCACGGTTCGAACGGCGCAGAATCGGGTCCTCGGGTATCTCGCCGGCGTATTCGAGGATTACGTCAAGAAAGCGCCCTGCCACCGTGCTCATGGTCTGGAACAGGTGTGGTCCGTCGAGTTCCGGGCGCACCCGGTTTGCGAGGATCCGGAACCGCTGCACGCCGTGTTCGCGCGCCAGGACCTTGATCAGCGCGTACGCATCGGTAATGGATGCCGGGTCATCGCAGACCACGACCACGACTTGCTGGCTGGCCTGCGCCAGGCGCAGCACGCCAGGTGAAATCCCTGCCGCCGTGTCGATGATGAGCGTGTCCACCTCGGCGGACAGCGAGCTGAAAGCCTGCACCAGCCCGAGGTGACTGGTTTCATCCAGTGCGGCCATCTGGCTGATTCCCGACGCCGCCGGGACGATCGAAAATCCGAACGGCGTCTCGGTGACTACCTCATCCAGCGTGCGTTCGCCGGCGATGACATGTGCCAGCGTGTACCGCGGCGATATTCCTAACAATATGTCGGCGTTGGCCAGCCCGAGGTCGCCGTCCAGCAGCAGCGTGCGGCGGCCGCGCTGCGCCAGCGCTGCGGCCAGGTTGATGGCAATCGTGGTCTTGCCGATCCCGCCCTTGCCGCCGGTAATGGCAATCGTCTGCACCGGCGGGCGCGCCGTGCCGGGCGGTATTCCAGAAAGTTTCATGTCAGGCAATCTCCACGTGCTGCGGCGCGCTGGCGTCGAGCCGGTCCGGACTGGTCGATTCGACGGCCTCGGCGACCAGGGTCGCGGCGCGCGCCGGTGCCATGTCCTGCAGCCAGCGACGACCGCGGGTCGCATAGCAAAGCGGGATGTCGTGACGAATCAGCGCCGCCAGCAACTCGCCGGTACGATCGGCTTCATCGAGCTTGGTAATCAGCGCCGCCTGCCATGGCGGCGCGCAGGTGTTAGCCATGATGCGCGAGCTGACGTCGGCCCGGACGCTGGCGGCGGCCACCATTACAAACTCCAGCGCCGGCTGCGTTGCCAGCGCGTCCTTCCATGCCGCCAGTTCGGCGCGCTCGGACGCGCCGCTCAGGCCGGCGGTGTCGGTGATTACCAAACGCCGGTCGGCCAGGGTCGTCATCAGCGCGCCCAGCTCGCGCGTGTCGGCAACGCCGTAGCTCGGCACGCCCAGCATCCTGGCCTGGGCCGCAAATTGTTCGGTCGCCGCGAATCCACGTGTGTCGGTGGTGATCAGCGCGACACCGTGATTGCCGTGCTGCTGAACCCACTTCGCAGCCAGCCGCAGCGCGGCGCTAGTCTTGCCGGCGCCGGTAGATCCTAACAGCACCGGCCGGCCGCCGAATTCCAGCCAGCGTTCGCCGGTCAATCGCAGCCGATCGGCCAGGCGCAACATCAGCAGGCGGCGCGCTGCGCCGTGCGCCATGCCCTCCGGAAATTCCGCCAGCACGCCCTGCAGCAGCTGCGCGTCAAAACCGGCGGCCGCGAATTCCCGTTGCAACTCGGCGAGCAGTGGCGAGCGTCTCGAGTACTCGTTCCAGGCGAGTTGCGCCATCTGTGTTTCCAGCAAGCGGCGCAATACCCGCAATTCCTCGCTGAGGGCCGGGTCCGCGCCTTCCCGGGCGAGCGCCGGTGAGCGTTTTGCCGCGCCCATGCCGCCCCGATCCGTCTGCGCCTGCGCCGGCGCGCGTGTCGCCGTCTCCATGTCCGTTGCGGCCGTTAGCATCACACCGTCGGCGGTGCGTTCCGTGGCGAGAATCACCGCGTCCGGACCCAGCTCCTGGCGGATGGCTCGCATACCCTGACGCATGTCAGCAACATTGAAAGTCTTGATTTTCATGATCTACCTACCGTCGCAACCAACCGGACTCGCCGGTTATCGGGAATTTCACTCCAGGCCAGTACATGCAGCTGCGGCACCGCCGCGCGGGCAAAGCGCGCCAGCGTGGCGCGCAGCGCAGGCGGCACCAGCAGCACTGCCGGCTCGCCCACGGTTTCCTGGTTGCGCGCCGCATCCACCAGGCGCTGCTGCAACCGGTCCGCCAGGCCGGGTTCGAGACCCGGCGTCGCGCCGTTGGCAGCCACGGAATTGACCAGCAGTTGTTCCAGCTCCGATTCCAGCGTGATGACCGGCAGTTCGTCGGCAAAGCCGGCAACGTCCTGAACAATCTGACGGCCGAGCGCAATCCGCACCTGTGCCAACAGTGTTTGCGGGTCATTGCCGCGCGCGGCATTCTCGGCCAGCGCTTCGACGATGGCGCGCAGGTTGCGCACCGGAATACGCTCCGCTAACAGCCCTTGCAGTACCTTGACCACAGTGCTCAGCGGCATCAGCTTCGGCACCAGGTCCTCGACCAGCTTGGGCGCCGACTTGCCCAGCGAATTGAGCAGCTGTTGCGCCTCTTCGTGACCGAGCAGCTCATGCGCGTGCTGCTGCACCATGTAGCTGAGGTGCGTCGCAATCACGGTGCTGGCGTCGACCACGGAGTAGCCAAGCGACTGCGCGTGATCCCGCAACCCTGGATCGATCCAGACGGCCTCCATGCCGAAGGCCGGATCGCGGGTGGCGATCCCGTTCAGCGCGCCGAATACCCGGCCCGGATTGATGGCCAGTTCGCGCTCGGGGTACACCGTGCCGTTGCCGACCGGAACCCCGGACAATGAAATCCGATAGCTGTTAGGAGAAAGATCGAGGTTATCGCGAATATGCACCGCCTGGATCAGGAAGCCGAGGTCCTGGGTCAGCTTGCGCCGCACGCCGCGTATGCGCGCTAACAAGTCACCCGACTGGTTCTTGTCGACCAGCGGCACCAGGCGATAGCCAACCTCCAGGCTGATCAGGTCAACCGTTGCGACATCCTCCCAGCCGATGTCCTTGACGTCGACCGGGGGCGGTGGCGGTTCCTCGATTACCGGCGCGCGGGCGTTCTGCCGGTCGCGCTCGCGCAGCCAGCGCGCCACCAGGCCACAGCCGACACCCATGCCAATGAATACAAGATTCGGCATGCCCGGAATCAGGCCCAGGGCTAACAACAGGCCGGATGCCACGCCCATCGCGCGTGACTGGCCAAACAGTTGCCGGGCCACTTCGCGACCAATGTCCTGCTCGCGCGACATGCGGGTGACGATGATGGCCACCGCGGTGGACAGTAACAACGCCGGAATCTGCGCGACCAGTCCATCGCCGATCGACAGCAAGGCGTAGCGTTGCGTGGCTTCGCCAAACGACAGCGAATGGGAAATGGTCCCGATCAGGAGGCCACCGATCATGTTGATCAGCACGATCAGGATGCCGGCGATCGCATCGCCGCGGACAAACTTCGACGCGCCGTCCATCGAGCCGTAGAAGTCCGCCTCGGACCTGACCTCGGCGCGGCGCGCCCGGGCTTCATCCTGCGTGATCAGGCCGGCGTTCATGT
>JAYUGT010000014.1:0-6288 GCA_043738315.1 Gammaproteobacteria bacterium | reverse complement strand
GGACGACGTGCTCAACAACGGCGGCATGCCCAGCATGGTCGATGGGCGGAAATTCCAGGTTGGCAAGAACCTCGCCGTCACGCCCGGTGCCGTCGTTTATCGCAGCGATGTCATCGAACTGATCCAGTACCGGCCCGCCACCGACAAGGTGCGCGCCGAACCGCTGCTGATCGTGCCGCCGCAAATCAACAAGTTCTATGCGCTCGATCTCGCGCCCGGGCGCAGTTTTGCCGAGTACGCCACGCAGCACGGCGTGCAGACATTCTGTATCAGCTGGCGCAACCCGACCGCGGCACAACGCGACTGGAACATGGAAACCTATTTGCTCGCCTGCAAGGAGGCTATCGAGGTTTGCAAGTCCATCACCGGCGCGCACCGGGTGCACGCGATGGCCGCCTGCGCAGGAGGCCTCACGCTGACTGCATTGTTAGCTCACCTGGCTGCTAAAGGCGATGATTCGATAGCCAGCGCCACGCTGCTGGTCACAGTGCTCGATACCGAGACCCCCACGTTGCTGGGTCAGTTTGCCTCCAGGACCGGCATTGCGGCCGCGATCCAGAAGTCGCGCCGGGCCGGCGTGCTGGAAGGCGCCGAAATGGGCCGGGTGTTCGCCTGGTTGCGGCCTAACGACCTGGTGTGGATGTTCGTCGCCAACAACTGGGTGATGGGCAACCGCCCGCCCGCCTTCGATATCCTGTACTGGAACTCGGATTCCACGCGCCTGCCAGCGGAATTTCACGCGGATCTGTTGCGCATGTTCCTGGAAAACCCGCTTAAATTTGCCGGCCGGCTCGAGGTGTTAGGCACCAGGATCGACCTGGCGAAAATCAAGGCGCCTTTTTACGTGGTCGCCGGTGTCACCGATCACATCACGCCCTGGCAGGCTTGCTATGAGACCCGCCGCATGATCAAGAGCCCGATGACTTTCGTGCTCACTTCCAGCGGCCACATCCAGAGCATCGTGAATCCGCCTTCGAACCCAAAGTCCAGGTATTACCTCAACAGCAACCTGAAACTGAGCGCCGATGCCTGGCGCGCAATTGCGACCGAGCACACAGGCAGCTGGTGGGATCACTGGCAGCATTGGTTCCACGAACGCTCAGGACCCGAAAAGAAGGCCCCGACCACTGTGGGATCCGCAGAATATCCAGCGGGCGATGCCGCCCCGGGACGTTATGTACACCAGCGCTGAAACCGAGATCGCACGCAGGCCACCACGCATGAGCGCAACGCAACGCAGTATCGAGTACCTGGAAATTGAAGGACTCAAGCTGCGGGTCGCAATCCAACGCGGCACGGCCGGGGGCGGCATGCCGCTGCTGATATTCAACGGCATCGGCGCCAACTTCGAAATTGTCTTCCCTTTCATGGAAGCGCTCGAGGGCAAGGAAATCATCATTTTCGATGTGCCGGGTATCGGCAAATCGGAAATGTCCTGGTGGCCCAGGCGCTTTACCGGGCTGGCGCGACTGGCCGCGAAACTGCTGGACCGTCTCGGCTACCCGGAGGTCGATGTCGCCGGCGTTTCCTGGGGCGGTGCGCTGGCGCAGCAGTTCGCGCGGTCCTATCCAAAGCGCTGTCGGCGCCTGATTCTGGCCGCCACGTCTGCAGGCGTGGTCATGGTTCCCGGCCGGCCAAAAGCGTTGTCGAAAATGATTACGCCGCAGCGCTATCTGTCGCCGCTCTACATGCAGCGAGCTGCGGGCGACATCTACGGCGGTGAGACGCGACGCGACCCCAGGATCATCGCCGGACACACGGCGCGGGTTATTCCGCCGACGGTGATGGGTTACATCTACCAGCTGCTTGCGGGCGCAGGCTGGACCAGCGTGCTTTGGCTGCACAAGCTCAAACAACCGACGCTGATCATGGCGGGCTCGGACGATCCTTTGGTTCCGCCGGTCAACGCCAGGCTGCTGTCCTTGCTGATCCCGAGCAATCGATTGTTCATGGTTCAGGGCGGTGGGCACCTGTTTATGCTCTATTTCCTGGGCCAGATCATCCCCGTGATTCGGGAATTTCTCGATTCACGGCAGCCTTTTCGAACGAAAATATAATAAATACAATCAATTAGGGATTTTTCCCGGAATTTCTCCGGTATCGGTATTCCCTCTTGACGCTGCACTGCAACATGATATGATGCATTGCACCAATTGATGCAACGCATCACCAAGGAGAGACGCAAATGAAACTCACAGAACGCCTTATTGAAATGACCTCGGATGTCCGCGAACAGGCCTCGGCCTATGTCGAGCGCACCGCTGCTACCGCGCGCAATACCGTGCAAGTGGCTGCCGAGCGCGTCGAATCCGCCGCCGTCCCCGTCGAAAATTTATCCGCTGCGGCCGCGCGCCTGAACACGCTGGCGTATCAGTACACCGGCGACCTGCTGGCCCATCAGGCCAACGTGCTGACCGGAGCTCTGCATGACGGCGCCGTGCGGCTGCGTCTGCTCAACAAGGCGGATTCGCTGCAGCACGCGTATCAGTCGCAGATCAAGTACTTCGACGTCACGCGTGATCGCCTGGCGCGCGATGCCAAGACTGCGTTGCAGATCGTCGGCGGAGCGGGCGCAGCGGTGCGGACTCTGGCCAAGGACACCTACGCTCACTGGCTGAAGAAGCCGGCCTCGGCCAAGCGCACGACCGCGCAGGCCCGCAAGCCGGGTCGCAAGACCGCCAGCCGCGCTCGCAAAGCGGCCTGAGGCACGCAGCAATCGTTCGTCACTAAGAACGACGGGGCGAGGTTCACCCCCTGACCTCCCCCAAACGTAAGGGGTGACCGCCAACCGGCGGTCACCCCTTTTTTGTTATGTCCATCGGCGTCTCGGCGCCGGCGCCAGCCCGGCTATAATTCTCGTTTCAACAAGTAACGAACGACTGGATACGCATGGCCACCGCCCCGGGTACCTTTACCGCTTTGCCCGACATGTCGCGTGCCGTCACCGACTGGGTACATTCGGTACGGGAACTGACGGCGCCTGAGCACGTGCACTGGTGCGATGGCTCCGCCGCTGAAATCGCCACGCTGAAGAAACAGTTGCAGGCCAGGGGCGAACTCAAGGCTCTCAATGCCGAAACGTTTCCGAATTCCTTCCTGGCGCGCTCGCACCCGTCGGATGTCGCCCGCGTCGAACACCTGACCTTCGTCTGCACCAGCAGGCCCGAAGATGCCGGCCCGAACAATAACTGGATGGACCCGCAGGAAGCGCGCAAGAAGATGCGGGCGCTGTTCCACGGTTGCATGAAGGGCCGGACGCTCTATGTAGTCCCCTATTGCATGGGCCCGCTCGATTCGCCGTTTGCGCGCTGCGGCGTCGAAATCACCGACAGCGCCTATGTCGTCATCAACATGGGCATGATGACCCGCATGGGCCGCCCGGCGCTGGAGCGCATCGCGCGCGACGGCAGCTTCGTCAAGGGCCTGCACTCCACCGGCGAGCTCGATCCCGACCGCCGTTTCATCATGCACTTCCCGGAAGAGCTCAGCATCGAGAGCTTCGGTTCCGGCTATGGCGGCAACGCCTTGTTAGGCAAGAAATGTCACGCGCTGCGCATTGCCAGCTACCAGGCGCGCACCGAGGGCTGGCTCGCGGAACACATGCTGATCGTCGGCCTGCAGAGCCCGGCCGGCGAGACCCATTACGTCGCGGCTGCATTCCCGTCGGCCTGCGGCAAGACCAATCTCGCGATGCTTATTCCGCCGAGCTCGATGCCGGGCTGGAAAGTGTTCACGGTTGGCGATGACATCGCGTGGCTGCATCCTGGACCCGACGGCCGTCTGTGGGCGATCAATCCAGAAGCGGGTTATTTCGGCGTGGTGCCAGGCACCAATCCGCAGACCAATCGCAATGCCTACGACATGATTCGCCACGACACGCTGTTCACCAATGTCGCGCTCACAGCTAACAACGAACCCTGGTGGGAAGGCCTGGAAACCGGCAAGCCGGCATTTGACTGGCTGGGCAAGCCCATCGATGCCTCATCTACGGGCCCGGCCGCGCATCCCAATTCGCGTTTCACAGTGGCTGCGCAACAGAACCCGTGCTATTCGCCGCACGCCGATGACCCGCGCGGCGTGCCGATTTCCGCGCTGGTGTTTGGCGGCCGGCGCCGCACGGTTGCCCCGCTCGTCTACGAAGCCCGCGACTGGAATCATGGCGTGCTGGTCGGTGCGTCGGTGGCATCGGAGACCACGGCGGCCGCCACCGGCCAGGTGGGCGTGGTGCGCCGTGACCCAATGGCGATGAAGCCCTTTGCCGGCTACAACTTCGCCGACTACTGGGCACATTGGATCAACATCGGCAAACGTCTCAGCAATCCGCCGAAGATTTTCCACGTCAATTGGTTCCGCCGCGACGCCGCCGGCAAATTCCTGTGGCCCGGTTATGGCGAGAACCTGCGCGTGATCGCCTGGATGCTGGAGCGCTGCGCGGGCAAGGCCAGTGCGCACGAGACGCCGATCGGTTATTTGCCCGGCGTTGCCGATCTCAATCTCCAGGGGCTTGATGTCAGTGCCGCGGCGATGTCCGAGTTGTTAGCCGTCGACAAGGTGCAATGGCGCGCGGAAGCCCGGGAAATCCGCAGCTACGTCCATGAATTCGGCGAGCGTGTGCCGGCCGGTTTGCACACCGAGATAGACGCGTTGGAACAGCGCCTCGGCTGAGCTATTCTTCCAGGGTGTAGCGGATCGCCAGCGGGGAACCCGGCTCCGGTGCGTTGCCGAGCCCGATGCGGCCGGATCCCTTGAGCTGCATGCTGTCACGGCGCAGGAAGCTCTCTTCGCCGTCGTCGCCCACCACGAACGTGCCATTGGTGCTTTGATCGATCAGCATGAACTTGTTGCGGTTGATCTCGATGCGCGCATGCAGCCGCGAAATCAGGTTGCCCTTGACAATGAGATCCGCTTCATCCCCGCGACCTAACAGCGATTGCGGCGTGGTATCGTCAACGAATACGACCTGATCGAGCAACTCAAGCTTGAGACGCTTGCGCTGCGCGCCGGCCAGCGCCGCCAGCGCAATGGACGGCAGCATGCTGGTGATGTCCTCGGTCTGCCACAGGACTTCAAACAGCGCCACCTCGCCACCCTGGCCCTTCAGCGTGGCGAAATCGATCTGGCGCACCACGCCGGCCCATTTCGGGTTGGCGCGCTCCACCACCGCCGCGGTCGTCAGGATCTGCTGCGCCTTGGCCTGACTGGTGGCGCGATTAGCGGTGTGCACGGTCGAGCCGAATACATCCCGCGGTTCAACGACCACCGGGCCGAAATGACAGCCAATGCGTATCGCGACCGAATGGCCTTCAAACTTCAGCGAATTGTTGGCCGAAACCTGGTACTGCATTTGCGCCGCTGCCTCGAGCGCGTCATTGACGTTGTTGAACGTCGCCATGACCTCATCGCCCATGGTCTTGATCACTTTGCCGCGCCAATGCTCGGTCGCGGAGCGCATGATGTCGATACAAACGGCGATCATGTCCCGTGCTTTCAGATCTCCCAGGACTTCAAACAGGCGCGTGGAACCGACCACGTCAGCAAACAGTACAGCCAGCTCGGTATCGCGACCCATGCGGAGATTATATCGCTAGAATCGTGACTGGCCCGTGGAGCACTGATGATTCAGACGGTTAACAAGTCAGTTGCCACCTCTTGGTGCGTGGCCTTCCTGGTTACCATGCTGGGCTTTGTGAGCTCCCAGGCCGCGCTGGCTGCGGAAAAAGGCCCAACCCGATTGGCAAGTGCCGCGAAGCTGCGCGACCAGGCGCTCAAGGCCAACGTCGCCTGGGCGGTGGTCGAATCGCTGACCACCGAAGTCGGCAGCCGGCCCGCCGGCACCGCCGCGGACCGCGCCGCGGTTGCCTGGGCGCAGGCCAAGTTGCGTGAAATCGGGTTTGCCAAACTGCGTACCCAGGAAGTCATCGTGCCGCAGTGGGTGCGCGGGACACCGGAATTTTCGGTTCTTGCGCCCTTCCCGCAGACCATGCCGTCGATCGCCCTCGGTGGCAGCGCCGGCACGCCGGATGCCGGGCTAACAGCCGAGATCGTCATGGCCACCGATGTGCCCACCTTGTTAGCCATGCCACGCAGCGCGGTCGAAGGGAAGATCGTCTTCCTGAGCACGCGCATGCAGCGCTCACGCGATGGCAGCGGCTATAGAACTGCGGCGAGGTCCCGCGCCGAAGGTACCTCCGCCGCAGCCAGCCTCGGTGCGATTGGACTGGTGATACGCTCCATTGGCACGGACCAGAATCGCATCCCACACACCGGGACGCTGAGCTACACCATTCA
>JAYUGT010000013.1:0-6290 GCA_043738315.1 Gammaproteobacteria bacterium | reverse complement strand
ACTGCCGGTAGGCCACCACCGCCTTGTCCGCGGGCATCAGCATTTCCTTGGTGTTGCTGATCGGCGTACGGCGCGGATAAGCGTTTTCGAGAATATCGATGTCCTGCTGCGCGATCAACTTGTTGCGCGCATGGATCGGGCCATCGTGCTTCGGATCGAGCATGAAGTTGCGCATGTTGACGAAGAACACGCGCGTGTGCTCATCGTCGATCGGCTGCTCGATGAAATACTGCTTGAACATCTGGCCCTCACCGACATTGATCTCGGTGATCATCGCGGCGGGACCGTGCGTGCCGCTGCCGGCATACATGCCGCCGGCCTTGGTTTCGGCTTCGGTCCAGGTCTTGTCCTTGAGCCCGGGCGAATCAAACCGGTGCAGGAACCACATGCCCCAGCCCTGCTCGTAGTCGTGTACGTCGTAATCGCGCACGCGGTAGGTTTCGCGATTGATGCCCTTGAAGCCGTGGGTCGGGTGTACGAATTCGTTGTGCGCCGGATCCAGCCCGTTCTCGATCGAGCGCTCGTAGTAGTAGTTGAGATCGAGCGTGATGACCGTGTTAGCACGCCAGCCCGGTTTTTCCCATTCCGGAATCTCGAGCATGGGCGGCCGCTCGTTCTCCGGCAGGTCGCCGAGGAATGCAAACACGATGCCGTACTTCTCGACGGTCGGATAGGCATCGACCTTGGCGCGGCTCGGCGGCCTGGTGTCATAGCCGATCGAGGGGATGCTGATGCAGGTGCCGTCGGCGTTGAATTCCCAGCCGTGATACGGGCAGACGATGCAGTCCTTGACGATGCGCGGCTGCTGGCCGAGTTCCCAGGGCCCTGACAGCGAGCCCCCGCGGTGTACGCAGGTGTCGCTCAGGGTGATGGCCTCGCCGGCCGCATTGCGGAACATCGCGAAATTGAGTCCCAGCACCTTGACCTTCTCCGGCTTGCCGGGGCCGAGGTCTTCGCTGCGAATCATCGGATACCAGAAATTGATGTACATGCGCGACTCCCAGGAAACCGGAGCCGTGACTGTCACACACAGGGTGGACCGCTTCCTGCGTAGAAATAACTAGCGGCCGCGACTTTGGCGTGTCGCGTTTACGACGCGGATAGCGCCAGTTCAGGCGTTGCGCGATCGAATCGCGGCGGCGAGCGTCTCGAGCTGTTCCCAGCGCGCGATCTTCTGCGCCAGCAGCGTCTCCAGTTCCGCAGCGCGCAGTCCGTCTGCGCGCATCTGCTCGGGCGCGACGCGATGGTAGTCGGCGGCGCTCATGCGCTCCGTCAATTGCCGCTGTCCGGTTTCCAGCGCTTCGATGTCCCGCGGCAGCGCCTCGAGTTCACGCTGGTCCTTGTAGCTCATTTTGCGCGGCGCGGCGGCCGGGCCCGGCGGAGTTGCCGCGGCGGCCGCCTTGCCGGAGCCGGCGCGCGCCGCCGGCGCCGGTCTTTGCCGCAGCCAGTCGCTGTAGCCGCCGACGTACTCGCGCCAGCGCCCGCCACCCTCCGCGACCACGGTCTGGGTCACGACGTTATCCATGAAGGCGCGATCGTGGCTGACTAACAAAATCGTGCCGGCGTATTCCTGCAGCAGCGCTTCCAGCAATTCGAGCGATTCAATATCCAGATCGTTGGTGGGCTCATCCAGCACCAGCACGTTGGCCGGGCGGGCGAACAGCCGGGCTAACAGCAGGCGATTGCGCTCGCCGCCCGACAGCATCTTCACCGGCGCATTGGCGCGCTGGGTGCTGAACAGGAAATCGCCCAGGTAGCTGGTGATGTGCTTGCGCTGCTCGCCGACCTGCACCCAGTCCGACCCCGGACTGATGGTGTCCGCCAGTGTGCGCTCAGGATCGAGCTGCGCGCGCAGCTGGTCGAAGTACGCGACCTGCAGGTTGGTGCCGCGACGCAGCCGGCCTGCATCCGGCTCGAGCTCACCGACGATCAGCCGGATCAGCGTGGTCTTGCCCGCCCCATTCGGACCTAACAAACCGAGCTTGTCGCCGCGCATGACGCGCAGGTCCAGGTCCTTGACGACGCATTTCGGGCCGAACTGCTTGCTGACCTGCTCCAGCTCGGCGACCAGTTTGCCGGAGCGTTCGCTCGCATCGACATTGAGGCGCAGCGCGCCCAGGCGCTCGCGCCGCTCGGCCCGGTCCACGCGCAGGCGTTCCAGGCGCTTGACGCGGCCCTCGTTGCGGGTGCGGCGCGCCTCAACGCCCTTGCGGATCCAGACCTCTTCCTGCGCCCAGAACTTGTCGAAGCGGCGATTCGCGAGTTCCTCGGCCGCAATCTGCTCCGCCTTGCGCTTCTCATAGGTGGAGTAATTGCCCGGAAAAGTGCGCAGGTAGCCGCGGTCGAGCTCGGCGATGCGGGTCGCAATGCGATCGAGAAAAAAGCGGTCATGCGTGATCACGATGCAGGTCAGGCCCTGCGTAACCAGCTCCTCGAGCATCTCGATGCCGCTGACATCCAGGTGGTTGGTCGGCTCGTCCAGCAACAGCAATTCGGGCTGCAGCGCCAGCGCCAGCGCCAGTGCGGCGCGTTTGCGCTCTCCGCCCGACGCGGTCAGCGGGCTGGCGTCGCCGTCGATGTCGAAGCGGTGCAGGAACTGTGTCAGGCGTACATCGACGCGGCTGCGATCCCGCTCATCCGCGAGCGCGGCCAGGTTGCCACGGATCTCGAGACTGGCGCGCACGGTCGCTGCTTGCGGCAGTTCTGGTTCCTGCTCCACGCAGGCGATCTCGAGGCCCGGCTTGCGCTGCACCTCGCCATCGTCCAGCGCGATACGGCCGGCCAGCACGCCTAACAACGAGGACTTGCCGGTACCGTTGCGGCCAATCAGGCCGACGCGATCGCCCTCTTCGATCGAGATCGAGGCGCGATCCAGCAAGGGCGTCAGCCCGAAGGCGAGCTCGGCGGCCCGCAGGCTGATGAGGGTCATGGCGACCTGGAGGCGGACGTCGCGGCGCGACCTGGAGCGCGCGCCACCTAACGAGTCAGGATCAGGCGCTGGTACAGGCCGCCGAAAAAGGTCTGCTTGTCGATGACCGCGGGTCGCAGGTCCGCTGGCAGGAATTCCGCAAGCTCGTGGCGCCACAGTTCGTGCGCATACGGCTCGAGCGCGCGGAACACCGCGTACATCAATGGCCGCAGGGGATTCCAGCGCGCCGGGCGATGGTAATCGACGATGACGATCCTGCCTCCGGGCCTGACCACCCGCAGCGCTTCGGCGAGTGTCCGGCGCCGGGTCGCTTCGGGCTGCTCGTGCAACAGGAAAAACAGCAACACCTGATCGACGCTGGCATCGGCCGTTGGCAGCGATTCGGAATTTGCGTGCCACATGGTGATACGCGGGTCGGATGACAACTTCGCACTCAGGTTACGCAGCTGTATCGGCAATACGTCGACAATGTCGAGATGCGCATCGGGCGCGAGCGCCGCGGCCATCTGCAATGTCAGATTGCCATAGACACAGGCGATCTGCAGCGTACAGCCGTGCAACGGCCGGCCGAGCGCGGCCAGCGCCGAGTCGCGCAGGCGGTTGTAATTGCCGAACAGGATCAGGTTGACGAGCCAGTCGCGCTCGAACACGTGCACCGCGCGCGGGTGCACATAGGCCCACCAGTACGCCTGCTGCAGATAGGCCGGGATCTGCGGGTAACGCCGGACCGCAAATTGATCCGCGTGGGCTATCGGGTTGGGGGGAGTCAAGTGGCTGATCAGGCTTTCTTTGTTAGCAATGTCGTCCCGGACAAGCGCGCTGGTGTCAGCGCAAGGGCGTGCAGGGCTATCGTAGCTGGCCGCGCTCTATATTTGCAAACGATACGGCGCCTTCTGTCGCCTGCGACCGATAGGTACAAGTCCCGATTGCCGGAATCGACGCGACGTTAGACAGCGATTGGCCGCAAAAAAAGGTGGTGCAGCGCCCGAAGGCGACTGCACCACCTGCCGTCAGCGGCCGAGACCCGATCTAGTGGCGTTCGTTTTCCGCGGTGGTCGTGCAGGTCTTGGCGGCCTTGTCGCAGGCACGCGTGACCGTGCGCTCAACGCTGTTGCCGTTAGGCCCGGTGGTCGTGCTGCTGGTGACCGAGCCGTTGTCGGTGCGCGTATGCACCACGTCGCGGGTCACGGTCTGGCCGTTGCCATTGGTGATGCTGCCCGAACGAGTGAAGCCATCGTCCGTGCGCGTCGTGACTGACTCCGCCGAGCGGTTGCGCCCGTTGAAACCCGTCGACTCGCTGCTACGCGTGACGGTGCCGGCATTGGCATCGCGCACCACGCTGGCATCGCGCGTCGCCGTCTGGCCCTGCGAATTGGTGGCCGTGGTATGCGACGTGAAGCCGTTGTCGGTGCGGGTGCGAGTCGTTTCGCGCGTGACCACGCCGGCCGGGCGCGGACGTTGCATCCCCTGGCCACGTTGCGGACCGGCGGCGATGGCATCGATGCTGGCGGTGACCATTACGGCGGCAAGCGCCGACATGGCCGCGACCTTCCTGAATGTAAATTTCGACATGAGAACTCCTCCTGCGGTGTGTAACTGGAGAGCACAACGCAGCGCGCCGGCGCCGGTTGACACCGCAGCCCGTGCTTATGTCATGTGGGCGCCAGGCGGCGCCGGCGGGCGCGCGCCATCCACAGATATGCGGGCGCGCAGCAGCCGAGGAAACCTGCGGCGATCAGTCCCGAGCGCGGATCTTCGGCCACCGCCACCACCAGAAACGCGACCGAACCTAACAACACGATCGCCGTCGAGAACGGATAACCGAAAGCCCTGTACGGCCGCGGCAGGTCCGGTGCTTTGAGCCGCAGCACGAACACCGCCAGAAACGCCGAGGTGTAGTAGATGAGAAACAGCACCGCGCCGAGGGCGATGATCTGCTCAAAAGTGCCGCTGAGGATCAGGACCACGACGACGATGCTGGTCACGGCCAGCGCGATTCGTGGCGTGCCGCCCTCGCTGACCAGCGCCGCCCGGGCGGTGAACAGTCCGTCGCGGCCGATGGCGAACAGCACGCGTGGCGCGGACATCAGCGCATTGTTAGTGCCGCTCAATACTGTTAGCAGCGATACCAGGGTCACCAGCTCGGCGCCACCCCGCGGCAGCACGGCGCGCGCCGCGTCCGCCGCCGGCAGTTGCGACGCCGCCAGCACCGGCAGCGGCAACACGTGCAGGAACGCGGCGTTGATCAGCAGGTACAGGCCTACAACCAGCAGCGTGCCGCCGATGAGTGCGCGCGGCAAGGTGCGTGTCGGGTTGGTGTTCTCTTCCGCCATGTAGATGGGTTGATACCAGCCGTCGTACGCGGTCAGCACGGCACGCAGCGCGGGCACTACCGCAAAAATCATCGCCACTGACATCGGCGGCAGGGATGCGGCCGTGTTCGCCGGTGGCGCCACTGTGGACGCCGCGACGGGTTCGGCCAGAAAGCACCCAACCACAATGACTAACAAGGCCAGGGCGACGGTCGCGCTGATGGTCTTGGTCACGGAACTGGCGACCCGCAGACCGATCCAATGGCCCACGGTAAAAATCGCAAGAATAACGATTGCACCTGCGCGTGGGTACGCCGCCGCGGGCTGCCACAGCGCGCCCAGAAATACAGTCGCCGTGATGGTTGCATAGGCAATTGCAGCCACATTCGTCAGCCAGTCGATCCAACCGACGGCGAACCCGGCCCCGTCGCCATAGGCACGGCGTGCATAGACTCGAAAGCCGCCGGTCTCTGGAATCATCGCCGCGAGCTCGGCCACGGCCACAGCGCCCATCAGCGCATAGACGCCGCCGAGGGTCCAGGCGAGCATCACCAGCGTCGGATCGCCGAGTGCGGCCGCCACAGTGCCCGGCAGGCGCAGGATACCGACGCCGACCATGGTGCCAACCACCAGCGCCAGCCCGAACCCGAGTCCCAGAATCCGCTGCAGCGGGCGTGCCGGCGTGACGGTCATGGATCGTTCCCCGGCAATGTTAGGTGATGCGATGGTACTGCCTGCGCACTTCAGCCGGGCGTAAATTCGGCTTCATGTACTTCGATCAGCGTGGGCCCGCGACGCTGCAGAGCCTGAACAATCGCCAGGGTCAGCTCCGCACTGCGCCGCACGCGCTGGCCCTGCGCGCCGCAGGCCTGCGCCAGCGCCACGAAATCGGGATTACGCGCGACCACGCCGATGGGCGGAATGTCGGTGGCCACCATGTCGTCGCGAATTTGTCCGAGCGCGGCGTTATTCCACACCAGCAGCGGCAGGCTGAGCCCGAGTTCCACCGCAGTCGTCAGGTCTGCGATCGTGAATTGCACCCCGAAATC
>JAYUGT010000012.1:0-2528 GCA_043738315.1 Gammaproteobacteria bacterium | reverse complement strand
GGCGCGCGCCGGCCCGACCAGGTCCACGAGCCGTCGCGTGTCGCTGAGGCTGTAGGCAAGCCCGAGTTTGGCCGGGGTGATGGCGAAATAAGCGTCCGGCGTGGCGAGCCGCAGGTCGCTCGCAATCGCCAGCCCGCAGCCGCCGCCGACACAGGCGCCGCGAATCACCGCGATCGTTGGCAGCGGCAGGTTGAACCACGCCTCCTGGCCGGCCTGCGTGGCGTCCTGCATGGCGCGCATCTTCACGGGGTCCGCGACGTTGGCGTGCATTTCCGCAATATCGGCGCCCGCGCTGAAAGCCTCGTCACCCGCGCCGCGTATCAGCGCCGCGCGCAGCTCGCCATGCGCCGCCAATTCATTGCACACTGCCGGCATCGCAGCCCACATGGCGCCGGTGACCGCATTGCGCTTGTCGGCCCGGTTCAGGGTGACCCAGGCGAGCGGCGGTTTGAGGTCGATGCGGATATCGGTCATGGCTTGCGTTGACAGCAGTTGGCAGCTCCTGATCTTATCAGCGCGCATTTGTTTCGGGTGGTGTACGGGAGATTCCAGCTCATGGCGAATTATCCGGATTTGCGCGGCAAAGTGGCGGTGGTTACGGGTTCGGCCAGGCCCAAGGGCCTGGGCGAGGCCATGGTCTGGCGACTCGCGGCCGAGGGCTGCAAGGTGGTGGTCAGCGACCTGGGTGCGCCGCGTGGCGCCGACATGCCGGCCAGCGCCATAGGCAGCAGCGTGGAAATAGATGCGCTGGTGGCGGCGATCAAGGCCGCAGGCGGCATCGCCGCCGGGTGCTCCTGCGATGTGCTCGAGGAGGCCCAGGTCGCCGCGCTTGTTAGCTTCGCGGCCAGGACCTTCGGCCGCATCGACATCATGGTGAACAACGCCGGCATCGGCTACCTGATGAAGCCGATCATCGAAACCGAGCAGCCGCAGTGGGATGCGGTGTTAGGGGTCAACCTGCGCGGCGTGTTCTATGGCATCAAGCATGCGGCCCGGCAGATGATCGCGCAGGGTGGCGGCGGCCGCATCATCAACATCGGTTCGCAGGCTTCGAAATCCGGTTTTCCGTTCGCGGCGGCCTATGTGTCTTCCAAGCATGGGGTCGTCGGCCTGACGCGCACCGCGGCCCTCGAACTCGGACAGCATCGGATCACGGTCAACACGATCTGTCCTAACCACGTCACGACCGGCCTTGGCGCCTGGCAGAACCAGTACTTCAGCGCGGCCACTGGCCGCAGCGAAACGCAATACCTGGCCGACATGCGCGCCAGGATTCCGCTCGGGCGGCCGGGACTGCAGCAGGACATCGCAAAGACTTGTGCGTTCCTCGCCTCGGGCGAGGCCGATTACATCACCGGCGAGGCCATGAATGTCTCCGGCGGCGAGGAGTACCACTGATGGCCAGGGCCAAAAAGAAATCGCACGCTAACAGGATGCGGGCTGCGCGCGGATTCTGGCCGGGCGGCGCCAGCCTGGCGCTGTCGCTGGTGGTCAACGTCGAGGAAGGCGCGGAACAGAATATCCAGGACGGCGACCCGGGCCCGGACGCGGTCGATGAGCTCGGGATCGCGCTGCGCAAGCCGGTGCGCAATTTTGGCAACGAAAGTAATTACCAGTACGGCATCAACGAGGCGGCGCCGCGCGTGCTGCGGTTGTTAGCCAGGTATCGTCTGCCGGCGACGTTCACCGCGGCCGCGCAGGCGCTGGAGCGCGCGCCAGAGGTCGCGCGCGGCATCGTCGATGGCGGGCACGAGGCCTGCGCCCACGGTTGGCGCTGGCAGGCGACCCTGGGCATGGACGAAGCCGCCGAGCGCGCCTTCATCGCCAGGGCGCGCGACAGCATTGCCGCCAGCTGCGGCGTGGCGCCGGCCGGCTGGTTATCGCGCTACATGCACACCGCGGCGACGCGCCGTCTGTTAGCCGAGGAAGGCTATAGCTACCACATGGACGATTTCAGTCGCGACGAACCCTTCTGGGACCGGTCGGCTGACCTGCCGCGCCCGATGCTGGTGCTGCCCTATGCGCTCGACAGCAACGACATGAAGTTCTGGAGCCATCCCGGCGTCACGCCTGCCGCCTGGCTGGACTATGCGCGCGACAGCTTCGACTGGTTGTTAGCCGAGGCGCGCGGCAGCGGCGCGCCGCGCATCATGTCGCTGGGAATTCACCTGCGCATCATGGGCCGGCCGGGACGCATCGGCGCGTACCAGGGGTTCCTGCGCCATGCAGCCAAGGCGCGCGGCGTCTGGATTGCAACGCGCCGCGACATCGCCGCGCATTTTGCGGCGCGCCGCCCGGCCTGAACGCCTAGGGAAGCTCTGCACAGGTCACACGGGCGCGGCCGTGACGGATTTTTTCACTGGCAAGGAACGACGAGTGATGTGTATCGAGATACATGAGCGAGGAGTGACGCCGCCAGAGGAAAAATCCGTCCGGCCCCAAAGGGTTAGGCTGCAAATGCCCGGCTACTGCGTTGCTCCCTCCTTACATGGAATTACCATGCTGCGTCGGTCGCGCCTTGTATCCGG
>JAYUGT010000011.1:0-2535 GCA_043738315.1 Gammaproteobacteria bacterium | reverse complement strand
CGGTAAACCTCCAGCGCCCGCTGGATGCGCTGCGGATCGTTCGGATGGATGCGGGCAGCCGCCACGCTGTCGACCTGCGCGAGTTCGGCATGCAGCGCCGGCCAGCCCTTGAACATGGCTTCGGCCTCGAGCTGCGCGCGTACCGCGCTGTTAGCCGCAGGCAGAGTAGCAAGGCCCTGCAGCAAGGCGCGGAAATACAGCATGGTGCCGCCCACCAGCAGCGGCCAGCGGCCGCGTGCGGTTATCTCGCCGGCCAGCCGCACTGCATCGCTGACAAAAGCACCGGCGTCATAAGGATCGGACGGATCGCGAACATCAATCAGGTGGTGCGGCACGCCCGCTCGCACAGCTGCGGACGGCTTGGCCGCGCCGATATCCAGGCCGCGGTACACCTGCGTGGAATCCACGCTGATGATCTCCACCGGCAACTGCGCGGCAATTTCGAGCGCCAGGGCCGTCTTGCCGCTGCAGGTCGGTCCTGCTAACAGAAACACTTTCGGCAAGGTGGCAGTCATCGCGACTAGCGGCCGCGCAGAAACAGCGCGTCGAGCTGCGCGAGACTCAGTTGCGTCCAGGTCGGCCGGCCATGGTTGCACTGATCGGCGCGCGGCGTGATTTCCATGTCGCGCAGCAGGCTGTCCATTTCGGTGAGCGTCAGGCGCCGATTGGCGTGGATCGCCGAGCGGCAGGCCAGGGTCGCCAGCACGCGATCGCTGGCGGCATCCAGATGGTGCGCGGCGCCGCTGGCAAAGTCTTGCACCACGGTCGACACCAGTTGTTCGACGCCGCGTGCATCGAGCAGCGCCGGCGCCGCCCGCACCGCCAGCTGCCCCGGGCTCAATTCGTCAAATTCGAACCCGGCGCGCCGCCATTGCTCGCGGTCTTCCAGCAGGCGCTGCACATCGGCCTCGCGCAGCTTCACCACCACCGGAGCTAACAGGGCCTGCGAGGCGAGCGGCGCCTGCTGCTGCGCAGCCTTGAAGCGCTCGTACAGCACGCGTTCGTGCGCCGCGTGCGCGTCGACCAGGACCAGGCCTGTGGAGTTCTGCGCCAGCACATAGACGCCATGCAGTTGCGCAACCGCGGTGCCGAGACCGGCCGCGGCCGGGAGCGGCGGCGCATCGGCGATCGCCTGCGCCAGCGCCCAGTCGCCGGTCAGCCGGGCCGGTGGCCACATTTCGCGGCTGTCGCCCTGCGGCCCGGGTTGCGGCGCCGGCAGCGACGCGTGCGCCACAGCCGCAGCGCCCGCGGGCGATTGCAGCGGCTGCGACAGCGCGCGCTGCACCAGCCGGAACACTGCGTCGTGGGTCTGGCGGCTGTCGCGAAAACGCACTTCCATCTTGGTCGGATGCGCGTTGACATCAACCAGTTCCGGCGCGAGTTCCAGGTGCAGTACGTAGGCCGGATGGCGCCCGTGATACAACACGTCGCGATAACCAAGCCGCACCGCGTTAGCTAACAAACGATCGCGCAGCGCGCGGCCGTTGACAAACCAGAACTGCTGGTCGCCCTGGGCGCGGGCGGCGGTGGGGGCGCCCAGCCAGCCGTGCAGGCGCACCGGACCGATGCTCTGGTCGATGCGGCGCGCCGCGCCGAGGAACTCCGCACCTAACAATTTGGCGATGCGCTGTTCCGCGGCCGCGGGATCGGCCGCGGCTGCGGCGTCGATCAGGGTACGTGCGCCATGCCGCAGGCGAAACGCCACATCGGCGCGTGACAGCACCAGGCGCTCGACCAGGCGCTGCACCTGCGCGAGTTCGGTCGCCTCGGTACGCAGGAAACGCCGCCGCGCCGGCACGTTGAAGAAAAGATCGCGCACTTCGACGGTCGTGCCGGCGCCCGACTGGGCCGCGGGGCGCTGGTCCTGCAGCACCCCCGCATCGATCCGCAGCTCGCTCGCTGAGCTGGCATCCGCGGTACGGGAACGCAAACTGACCCGCGCGACCGATGCGATCGACGGCAGCGCCTCGCCGCGAAAGCCCAGCGTGCGAACGGCCACCAGGTCGTCGAAGCTCGCGATCTTGCTGGTCGCGTGCCGCTCGATCGCCAGCGGCAGTTCCTCGGCCGCAATGCCACTGCCGTCGTCGCGAACCCGGATCAGCCCCACACCGCCCTGCTCGAGATCGATTTCGATACGGCGCGCGCCGGCATCGAGCGCGTTCTCGACGAGTTCCTTGACGACAGATGCCGGCCGCTCGATGACTTCGCCCGCGGCAATCTGGTCGATGAGCCCGGTGGGCAAGCGATGGATGGGCATGACGCCACGAATCCTATCACCGTACTCTCGCTGCCGACGCGAGAGCGGCGGCGCAGCGCCTTCAGCGCGCGGCGGTGGTTGCCGCGCCGTGCCGCCGGTCGAGCGCGAAGCGCGTGCCGTCGGGCGGGTGATCGATAAAATATTGGCGCACGCCGTTGGCGATAGCAGCCGCGATGCGTTCGCGATGCGCGTCGCTGAGCAGATCCGCCTCATCCGCAGGGTTGGAAATATAGGCGGTCTCGACCAGCATCGAGGGGATGTCAGGTGATTTCAGCACC
>JAYUGT010000010.1:0-6333 GCA_043738315.1 Gammaproteobacteria bacterium | reverse complement strand
GCATGATGCGGGTGACCGCAATGGCGGAGTCCGAGGCGCAGGCCATCGACCACATCGACCAATCGGATTTCGAGGCGCTGGTGGTCGATATCGAGTTGAATCCGGGCAGTGGCGTCAATGTGATTCGGCATGCACGCCGGCGCTGGACGATGGCGCCGTTGCCGCTGATCATCGTCCTGACCAACCACACCTCAAATACAGTCAAAGACCTGTGTATGAAAGCAGGGGCCAATCACTTCCTGGACAAAATGCGGCAGTTTGGGCAGGTATATCCGCTGATCCGCGATCACGAGTACTGATCTTGCTGCGGCAGCGCGGCCCGGTCGCGCGGCACTTGGACCCGGATGTTGATGCCATGTCCCTCATTGGTGCCAATGTCAATTTTTCCATGGAGAGTCTCGACGCGGTGGCGCATGCCAAGCATGCCGTGTGACATCGCATCGACCAGTTTTTCTGGATCCATGCCGATGCCGTCATCGGAAATCTGGATCCGGTAGTTGTGATCATCCACCTCGATCACCAGCAACACGTTCTTGGCGTGCGCGTGCCGGATGATGTTGGTCAGCGCTTCCTGCCCGACGCGAAACAGCGCAATGGCCAGGTCCTGCGGAATCTTTTCGAGCACGTCGGGAACCACGGTTTTGCACTGCAATCCCGCCTTGGCGCAGGTTTCCTCAAAATAGGATTTCAGCGCCGTCGGCAGGCCAAAATGATCGAGCAGCGCTGGCCGCAGGTTTTCCACCACGCGCCGTTTGACGTCCATCGCATCGTCGAGCCCGGTCGCTAACATTTCGAGCCTGGCACGGGCTTCCGGCTCCTTGGCGCTGGCGCGGCCCTGCAGCCAGGCGAGGTCCATTTTCGCGGCAATCAGCAACCCGCCCAGCTCGTCATGGAGGTTGCGGGCGAGTTCCGCCTTTTCCTGCTCGGTAACCGCCAGCAGGTAGCTCGACAGGTCCGACAATTCCGAGGTGCGGTCGCGGACCAGTTCTTCCAGGCGCACCCGTTCAAGTGCCAGGTCTGCGCGGCGGCCCTCCTGCCGCCAGAAGTCCTTGACTAACAGGCGTACCGCAAACACCAGCAGCCCCAGCGTCAGCAGCGCCAAGGACGCCGCAGCCAGTCGCGAGCGCTGGATGCTGCCCTGTGCGCTCGTGCGGATATCGCCAATACGTGCTGCCAATTCATTCGACAGGCGCTGAACTTCCTGCCTGAAGGCCTCCATGACGATACGGCCGTTGCCCTTGTTGGCTTCGAGGACGGCGACGGGCTCCTGGCCACGCTCCGCCAGCATGACCTGCGCCCGCAACTCGGCAATCAGCTGGCCGCGCAGCGATTCGATTCGCAGTACGCGCGCCAGCAAGGCAGGATCAGTGCCTATCAGCGCGCGCAGCCGCGAGCCGGCAACCGCCACCTGCGCCATCGCAATCTCAAAGGGCTCGAGATACTGCCGATCGCGGCTCAACAGGAAACCGCGCGCCCCAGTTTCCACGTCCGTAACGACCGCGCGCAGCTCGAGCAGCGTGGTCTGCATTTCTGTCAGAGCAGCCACCTGTTCGGCACTCACCACGTTGCTTTTGACCGTCCATTCGTTAAAAAAGAATGCGCTTATGGCAATTGCGCCCATGGCGATGATCGGCAGCCAGATAGAACGCGGCAGCATGAAGAGCGCCTGCCAGTTGTCGATGCGCCGGTCTGGCAGGTGGCCGGGTTCGGTAGCTCTCGGATTATCGGTTTGTAGAAACAATTGCCACACTTGTTAGTCTTGCGAACTGAGTTCTCAACGCCCCAACGTCTGCCGTACGCACATATTCCACCAAGTTCTGGCACAAGGGGTTGAATCCATAGCCGCCTTCAGCCATTTCACGCAGCGCCTGGGCCACGCTCCAATTCTCGACCACCATCCGATAGATCGCCAACATTGAGCCTGTCCGGTCGGCGCCGTGCTGACAGTGCACCAGCACTGGCTGTAATTGCGGCGACTGCACAATCCGCAGGAACCGAATGGCGTCCTGATCTTCCGGAAAACGCGCGTCAAACCTGATCTGTTCGAATCGCAGCGGCGAACCAGGCGATCGCCGGTGATCGTTACCATTGACAGCTCGCAGCGACAGGACGGTCTTCACCGGCCGATCGCCGTTAGCCAGGCTGACTTGCGACTCGAGCAAGCGGAACCCGTCCTCGGTTGGCTGCGCCGAGCGATACAAGTTCGCATTGACGCGGTGCAGGTTGGGGAATTCGACACAAGCCGCGACCGGCTGCGCCCATTTTCGGGGGCGGATCTGCGGCGCAACTTGCGGCACTGCCGCGGCAACGTCGCCCATCGACAGTAACCCGCTCGAGGATTCCAGATGTCTCGTCAGGTGGCTGGTGTAAATCATTTCTCCGGCACTATCCCTCATCCAGGCGTGCCACCTCTGTTCGCTACCGCACATACATAGAATGCGTCGGGAAATGCGCCGGGTCTGTAGGACAGCGCCGCATGAAGCACAGCATGTCGGCGCCGTCCCACAGGCACTGCACCGATTGACCTCGCGGACCCGGTATCGACACCGACAGCCTTCAGTCCCCGAGCATGATGAACTGAGCGCTTACCCACTTGCGAGGACACACCTATGATCATCGTCAGGAACAGCCTGTTGGCCATGTCGCTGCTGGCCGGCGCCGGTTGCGCCACCAACGCGCCCTTGCCCACCGTAGCCATGACCCGCGCTGAAACCAGCATTGAGCAGGCCGATCAGGCGGGTGCGCGCCGCTACGACCCCGGCATGCTCGACAGCGCCAAGGACAAGTTGGCGCGCGCCCAAGCCGCGGCCGCCAAAGGCGATTCGCGTTCCGCCAACCTGCTGGCCGAGCAATCCGAACTCGACGCCGAACTGGCCGCCGCGCGCGGCCGCAGCGCCAATGCCAAAACCGCCGCGGACGCAGTCAAGGCAAGCCTCGACGCTTTGCGCGCCGAGACCGCCCGCCAGCCGGCTCCGTAAGAATCACTCAATCAGGAATATTTCATGAAATCCATACCGACCCTGGCCGTCGTCGCGCTGAGCGCCGCACTGGTCACCGCCTGTGCAACAACACCGCAGAACATTCCGGAACTCGAGGCCGCACATTCGCAGGTGCAACAGGCCCTGAGCGATCCGCTGGCGCAGGAAGCCGCCGGGATGCGCCTCAAGAAGGCTGAGGAATCCCTGCGACTCGCCGACCAGTCGCGGGACAAGCATCGGCCGTTAGCCGAAATCCAGCGCTATTCGTTCGCAGCGTCGCGACACGCGCAAATTGCCATTGAACAAACGTCCGAGTTGCACTCACGTAAGGCCGTCGAACAAGGCGAAGCTGAGCGCACCCGCATACAGCTGGCCGCGCGCAGCAACGAGGCTGCGAACGCCCGCTCGGCGATGCTCGCTGCGAACGACGCCGCGTCGACCGCGCGCGCAGCCACCCTACAGGCCCAGGCCGCAACGACCCGGGCCGAGGCCGCCACGACGGTCGCACAGGCCGATACTGTCCGCGCTAACAGTGACGCCGAGCGCGCCAAGAGCGACACCGACCGCGCTAACAGCGATGCCGAGCGCGCCAAGAGCGACACCGACCGCGCTAACAGCAGCGCGGCCATCGCCAGCGGCGAGGCGGCGCGTTTGCGCACCGAACTCGAAGGCCTGCAGGCCAAACAGACGGATCGGGGCATGGTGCTGACTCTGGGCGACGTACTGTTCAATTCCGGCCGGTCGGAACTGCGCCCGGCGGCAATGCGCACCGTGGAACGGCTGGCAGATTTCCTGCAACAGCGCGTCAAGTTGTCGGTGCTGATTGAAGGACACACCGACAACGTCGGTGAGGATGCCTACAACGTCAATCTGTCCCAACAGCGCGCTGACGCGGTCGGTTCCACCCTCGCGGCACGCGGCATTGCCTCGCAACGGGTTCGAAGCCATGGCCTGGGTGAAAGTTATCCAAGTGCCTCGAACGACAGTGCGGGCGGCCGGCAGCAGAACCGTCGCGTCGAAATCATATTTTCGGATGAGAACGGCCAGTTCGCACCTGCTGCGGAGCGGCTAACGGTCCGGTGAACTGGCAGCAGGTTGCAGCCGCCGAGGAACCCACCGCTGCGGAGCTTTGGGGCGTTGAGCAACTCGAGGCGCATGCCTGTCAGCAGGCGCAACTGCCGGGATCAGCCACAGGTACGAAGCGTGTCAAGCTTCGTACCTGCCTGCGCCGCAATGCCGCACAACTCGAAAGCACCTATCTTGCCATCAGCGCGGCGCTGCAGGCCAGACGATCGATCACGCCGGCGGCCGAATGGTTCGTCGACAACTTTCACCTGGTTGCCGGAGAAATAGACGACATTGCGCTGCGGTTGACGCCAACAGTCTGGCGGGACCTGCCCGGGGCGGTCTCTGCGGACGGCGCCGGGTGGCCGCGCATCTACTGCATTGTCCGCGAGTACCTGGCGCACACAGATTGCGCTTTCGATACTGAGTCGTTCACCCGCTATCTGCAGAAGTACCAGACGGTCGCCCCGCTCGCGATGCGCGAGTTGTGGACTTTGAATCCGGTATTGCGGCTGGCGTTGATCGACGAGCTGCGGCGTCTCGCGGCCCGGATCGAGGCGGCACTGGCGGCACGCGGCGCTGCCGATGAATACGCTAACAATTTCATTTCGCAGGCGACGCATTCCGGTTCGCCCGCCGCGCCGCTGATGGCCACGCTCGGCAAGTCGGCCTTTCAGGCGCCGTTCGTGGTCCAGCTCGCTCTGCGCCTGCAATCGCTCGGCGATGAACGGGAGTCAATCCTGGGTCCACTCAGCGACAAATTGCACGTGCAGGGAACCAGCATCGATGAAGTGATTCAGCGCGAACACGCGCGGCGCAGCGCCAGCAACCTTACCGTGCGCAACATCATCATCAGCCTGCGCGCGCTGCATGCGCTCAACTGGCGCGCACTGTTCGAGAGTACCTCTCAGGTCGACCAGCTGCTGCGCGAGCATGCCAGCTATCGCAACTGTGATCGACGCACGCGCGATCGTTACCGCGAATGTATCGCCGAACTCGCGGTGGAATCCCTGCAGGGCGAGCTGGTAGTCGCCGGTCGCGTAACCGCCTTGCTCGCCGATGGCCGCGACATTGGCGAACTGCTGCTCGGTGCGGACCGGATCGCACTGGAAAAAGAGCTGGCATTGCGGCCACCGCTGGCCACCAGGATCCGGCGCTCCATATTGAGGCACGCCGCCACCTGGCACTTCTGGACGGTCGCGGCGCTGACCGCAGCGCTGGTCACGCTGGCGATCCAGGTCAACCGCGCCGCCGCCGATCTCTCGATTGCGCAGGGCAGCCTGTTGGCGCTGCTGGCGCTGTTTCCTGTTTCTGAGTTCGTGATCGCTTTTGTCAGCCAGCTGTGGATGAGTGCCTGTCGCCACCAGCCGCTGCCGCGCCTCGCACTCGAACAGGGCATACCGGCGGAGATGAAGACACTGGTCGTCATGCCGGTCATGCTGCGCAGCGTCGCAGACGCCCTGCTGTTCGCGCGCGAACTGAAGGTGCACGCGCTTGCCAACTCCGATGGCGAGCTGCGCTTTGCACTGCTGTCGGATTGGGTGGACGCACCGACGCTGACTCAGGCAGATGATCAGGCTATTTTTGAAGTCGCAAGCGCCGCTATTGCTGAGTTGAACCTGCAGGACCGGCACCCGCCCGGGCACGAGCCACGTTTCTACTTGTTGCATCGCGCGCGACAGTGGAACGAAGCGGAGCACTGCTTCATGGGCTGGGAACGCAAGCGCGGCAAGCTGGCCGAACTCAATCGCCTGCTGTTGCAGAGCGGCCCCACTTCCTTCCTGGCTAACACGGTCGACGGCCTGATCGCGCCGAGGGGCATCCGCTACGTCATGACGATCGATGCGGATACGCGGCTGCCACTGGGCGCGGTCCGTGATCTGGTCGGTGTCGCGGCCCATCCGCTCAACCGGCCGGTCTTCGATCCCGAACTGCGACGCGTCGTCAAGGGTTTCGGTATCCTGCAGCCACGCGTAACGCCGCTGCTGCCCACGATAACCGAGCGCTCGCTGTATCGCGAAATCATCACCGGCGGCAGCGGCCTCGACCCGTATGCCTCAGCCGTGTCGGATTTCTACCAGGATATATTTGGCGAAGCCCTGTTTACCGGCAAGGGTCTCTATGACCTCGCGATGACCGAGGCGTCGCTGGCAGATCGCGTTCCCGAGAACACGATGCTGAGTCACGACCTGTTCGAAGGCCTGTTTGCACGCTGCGGCCTGGTCACCGAGGTCGAGGTATTCGAGGAATTTCCGTCCCATTCGGAAGTTGCGGCCGCGCGTTCGCATCG
>JAYUGT010000009.1:0-16202 GCA_043738315.1 Gammaproteobacteria bacterium | reverse complement strand
GTGACGAAGTCGCGCGACTGCTGATCCATGCGCCCGTGCCAGACACCTGGCGAGTGCGCGCAGCGGCGACCAACGTTCTCATGCCGCCCTATGCGCGGGTACTCGCACTCAAGCGGTCTTTCGACCATCAGGGCGACATCGGCGCGATGAGTCTTCCCGTTCTGATCGTCGCAGGCGATCAGGACCCGGTCGCGCCAGTTGCCCAGGCAAGGGTAGCGGCAGCCCGGCTCCCCCGCGCATCGCTGCAGATCATTGCAGGCGCTGGCCACACGATGATGGCCGAGCAGCCCGACACGTTTAATCGGATCCTCGCGGACTTCATCGCACGCGAGCGCCACGGCAATTCAACCGACGCGGAACGAAAGTGATCAAAAGGAGCGCCTGCGCATGACCAGACCGACACGACGTGAGTTCATGGCGGCCGGTGGCCTGAGCCTGGGCGTCGCAGCGACGGGAAGATCGTGGGGAGCGGATTCCCGCGGCGACGTGCTCGTGCTCGGCGCCGGGATTGCCGGGCTATTTGCCGCTCGAGCGCTCGAGGACGCGGGCTATGACGTTACCGTCCTCGAAGGCAGTCGGCGCGTCGGCGGCCGCTGCTGGACCGCAAACGACGTGCCCGGCCGGCCGGAGCATGGTGCCTCGCAGATCCATCCGGCGTACACGCGCGTCATGGCCACGGCAAGGCAGCTCGGTGTTGAAGTCGTGTCCCCCGGGGCGTTTGCAGTCGATCAGGTCAACATCCCCGGCGCCAGCATCAGCATTCACGGCCACCCGGTCTCCTCGACGCCGTGGGCACAGTCGCCGGACAACGCGCTGTCGCAGTCCGAGCATGCGTGGTATCCGATGCAGCTCATCTCCCAGTACTGCGCAACGGCCAATCCGCTGAAGGCTCTCGATGACTGGCTGAAGCCGGAATTTCACGATCTCGATGCGATGCCGCTCGATCAGTTCCTGCGCTCGCGCGGTGCATCGCCTGAGGCGCTGCGACTCGCGAATCTCTTCACCACCGCAGATACGCTCGCGATGTCGAATACGCTCGAGACGCTGCGCAAGGAGTACGCCTTCCGCTGGTACGCCGCACAGGGCGGCTTCCTGCAGGTCAAGGAGGGCACCAGCGCATTGACAGATGCCATGGCGCGCTCGCTCAAGCGCGCGCCAGAACTCGGGCGCGAGGTCGTGCGAATAAAGGCGACGGCCGATGGTGTCACCGTGACCTGCCGTGACGGATCGACGCGTCAGGCTAACGCCGCGATCTGCACGTTTCCGTTTTCCACGCTTCGTGAGACGGTGGTCGATGGACCGGTTCCCGCATCACAACGTCAGGCGTGGCAGCGCCTGCATTACCAGAAGGCATTCATCGTTTATCTCGAGGTTCTGGAGCCCTTCTGGAAGGCTGACGGGCTGCCGCCCACAACCTGGAGCGATGGGCCGACCGAGTATGGCGTGCTGGTAAACCCGGGTGTCAAACCGCCCGGCCTGATGATGTTTCACATCAACGGCAACGGCGCGGATCGCTTTCGCGGCATGAACCCGCCGCAAGCCGGGGAACTTGTGCAGCGCGAGTTCGAGCGCATCCGGCCGGCCGCGCGCGGCAAGGTTCGACTCGTGCACGTGCACGATTGGACCAACTACCGGTTCTGCCATGGACACATCGCATGTTTCCTGCCGGGAGACATCGGACGGTTCGCCAATACGATGGGGCAGCCTGTCGGGCGTCTGTACTTTGCCGGTGAGCATCTTGGACGTCGGCATCTGGGTCTGGAGGCAGCGTGCGAATCGTCGCAGGAGGCGGTGATGGCCATCAAGGCCGCTCTCGCGTGAAGTGCAAGATCTATGTTGCCGAGGCATGCAGTCCTGGCTAACAAATGTTTGCAAAGTATCGATGGTCCGGTTGCCGCACCCGAATTCTGGAAAAATCTTGCAGGAAAATAGCGTTTTTTGACGGCGACCAATTTGCTGGCCGTCGACATGCCCATTGCATGGAGTCCGCTAAGCGGCGCGAACGTTATTTCGTTGCTGGACTTCGCTCCTGAGGGCCAACAGGAGCTGTTCTGCCATCGGGTCAGTGTGCAGGGCAGTGGGCGTGATGCGGAAACGCTCGGACCCTTTCGGCACGGTCGGATAGTTGATGGGCTGCAGGTAGACGCCATGCCGGTCAATCAGCCGCTCGGCCAGTTTTTCGCACAGCGCGGAGTCGCCGATGATGAGCGGCAGAATCTGCGACTCGTTGTGGAGCAGCGGGAGTCCGGCGCTGGTGAGAGCGGCTCTCAGTTCGGCGGTCCGGGTAAACAGGCGCACACGTTCGTGATCGCTATGCCTGAGGTGACGAACGCTGGCCAGTGCGGCGGCAACGACGGCTGGCGGCAGCGCGGTCGTGAAAATAAATCCGGGTGCGTTGCTGCGCAGGAAATCGACGGTCGCAGCGCTGGCCGTTATGAATCCGCCGACTGCGCCGTACGCCTTGCCCAGGCCGCCTTGCAATATGTCGACCTGGCTGAGGAGTCCCGCTTTGGCCACCAGGCCGGCGCCTTCGGGACCATGCACGCCCACCGCGTGCGTTTCATCGACGTAGGTCAGCGCGCCGTGCAGGCGCGCGACCGCAACCAGGGCCGCGATCGGCGCGATGTCGCCATCCATGGAATAGAGCGATTCGAACGCGATAATCTTCGGCGTCTCTGGATCGCCACGTGCTAACAAACGGTGCAGGGAGTCCGGATCGTTGTGCATGAAAACTTCGCAGCGGGCGCCGCTGCGGCGCATGCCTTCGATCATCGATGCGTGGTTGTTCGCATCCGAGTAGAAAACGCAGCCCGGCAGCTTGCGACCCAGAGTTGCCAGCGTCGTATCGTTCGCGACATAGCCAGAAGAGAAAACCAGCGCGCCGGATTTGTCATGCAGGCGCGCAAGTTCGGCTTCGAGCTCGACGATCAGGTCATGACTGCCGGAAATATTGCGCGTGCCGCCGGCGCCCGTGCCATAGCGGCTCAGCGCTTCGCGACTGGCATTGATCAGATCCTGGCTCTGGCTCATGCCGAGATAATCGTTGCTGCACCAAACCACGACATCCTGGGGTGCGCGGTCCGGTCGCAGGTACAGCGCGTGCGGAAATTGGCGGTTGCTGCGTTTCAGGACGCGAAAGCGCCGGTAGCGCTGCTCGCGATGCAGCAGCTGCAACTGGTCATCGAAAAATCCAAGGTAATCGAACATGTCAGTGAAGTCCCAGGCGGCGCGCGTGGCGTGCGCCATAGCTGATGATGTAGCTCGCGCCGGCGCGGCGGAAAACCTGCCAGGATTCCAGCAGCATCGCATCCAAATCGCCCAGGCCCTCGCGCGCGAGCAGCACGAGCGCCGCGTACTCGCCGCTGACCTGATACGCGCCTACCGGTTTTTGGGTCGCCGCCGCGATCGGTGCTAGCAAATCGATGGAACTCATGCCGGGCTTGACCATCAGCAGGTCGGCGCCTTCCTCGGCGCAGCGCTGGCTCGCGGCCAATGCGTCGCGGCGTGAGCGTACGTCGAGCTGGTAGGAGCGCCGGTTGCCGTGCTGCGGACTCGACTGGGCGGCCGCCCGGAAGGGGCCGTAGAAATTGCTGGCGAACTTGCTGCTGTAACTCATGATGGGCAGGAGTTCGTGGCCCTGCGCGTCCAGTTGCGAGCGCAGCCAGGCGACGCGGCCGTCATTCATGTCGCTCGGGCTGATGCCATCGGCGCCTGCATCCGCGTAGCTCAGCGCCAGGGCACCCAGTTCCTGCAGCGTTGCCGCGAGATCCTGTTTGCCGGCGGCATCGAAAACACAGCAGTGTCCGGTATGGGTGAAACTGCACAGGCAGGTGTCGACCCACAGGCTCGCAGCATCGCCGCAACGTTCGCGTATTCGCGCAATGCTGCGGGCGGTGAATTCGGCGGAAAACGCTTTCACGCTCTTGGCGGCGGGCACGGGGAACAGCAGAAAATGCCGCACGCCGGCGGCCAGGTCCGCATCCACCTGCTGTAGCAATGAGGCTTCATTGTGGGTTTGATTGTCCGACAAGCCCGGGATCGCACTGGGTTGCCCGGCGGCAGCACTCAGAAACAGCGGCTGGATCAATTGTGCGGCGCCAAATCCGGTTTCTGCTACCAGATCGCGTAGCGCCGTTGTGCGGCGTAGCCGTTGCAGGCGTTTCATGCCAGCAGCTCCTCGCGGAACTGCCGGGCACTCAGGAACGGGCGCACACGCTCCGGGCCTAACAGGTCGCGTGCGATGCGGTAGGTATTGCCGGGGCCGCAGCCATGCCAGGCACCGATCAGCGACGGAAAGGCGTGCAGATACTCCCGCAGTTGCGTGCCGCTGTGCCAGAAGAAATGTGAGTGGGCGCTGACGTCCGCCACGGCCTGGCGCCGCAGGGAACGGTAGGTTGGCAGCAGCTGCGCACGCTCGGTCAGGAAACCGTTGTCATGAGAGAGCTTCAACCAGCGGGATGTGGTGGGATACCAGGCGCGGACGGCGCTCGCGCCCGTCTCGCCCAACGACTCGTCGCTGCCCGTGACCCAGACTCCGCGCGCGGCCAGTTTGCGCCAGGTGGTGAGGCCCGCCGTCCAGACAACTGTGCGTTCATCCACAGCGCTGTCGATCGGCAGCGCCTCGGCTCTCGCGATCAGCAGGCCGGTGTCAGCGCCAAAGCGCGTGGTTGTGCTAACAGTTGCGAGTCGCGTGCGAACCGGGGATTCCGGCGGCTCGCCGCACCAGACCGCGCCTGGATCCCGCGGGCGCGGCAGCGCAGTTCCGAAGCGGTACAGCCGCGCGCGTTGTGCCGGCTCGTCAGGCCAGCTGCCGCGGATGAATTCCACGTCGCCGAAGTCGAATCGCAGGCGCGTCAGTCCCAGCGGTTCGTCGTCGCCGTAGCGACGCGCGATGGATCTCTCGGTGTCGACCAGATCGAAGGTGTCTGCATGGTTGAGCTCGCGCCACAAATCCGCGTGCGGCGTCCTTACCGGGACCTCAACCGCCAGCGCGCCCTGCGCCGGCGCTGCGGGACAATACAGCAGGGGCAACACCATGGCGCGGCAGTCGGCCATGGCCTGCCTAACGATAGACTGCGTCTTGAGCAGGAGGTTTTCTGAATCGGCAGCGGTTTCCGTAATCTCGAGGGCCGGTGTCTCGATGAGTCGATCCAGTGCGGCTTTTGCGATCACCAGGGCGTCGCCATCGCCGCGCAGTAGTTTGCGGAGCCGGGTCTCGATGTCGCCACGCATCGGCGAAAACGAAATATGGGCGGGCTTCACCGGGAGAGCCCAGTCCAGGAATTCCTCCAGATGGTGCCGTCGTCGTGCCGACGAACTCAGGATCCTGAGACCCCGTGTGGCCACGGACGCCAACGAATCTCGCCGTACTAACAGGACGTCGCGCGCATCGGCGCGCGGCAGAGTGGCTGTGACAACCGTGCGATCGCGGTCCCGATACGGCAGGTCTTTCCAGGAATGCACCGCAAGATCGATATCGCCCTGCTCCAGCATGACGCCCAGGTCGTCGCTGAACCCGCCTCGCGCCGTGATGAGCCCGGCGTCAGGTTCGGAGCTCCGATCGCCACTGGCTTCGATGAAGCGGTATTCGATCCTGACAGCGGGATCGATGCGTTGCAGCTCGGCGCCTACCTGGCGCGCCTGCACCCGCGCCAGCGCGCTACGCCGTGAACCCAGTCGCAGCAGACGGCTCATGCGGCGACCTCCGATGCGCCGGCGTTCGTCAGATTGGCGTTAGCAGCGGCCTCGCCGATGACCAGGATGCTGGGTGAGCCGATGCGCTGGGTCTGGACCAGTTCGACCACCGAATTCAGTGTGCCACCGACCACACGTTGTGCCGGCAAGGAGAGATTTTCAACCACGGCCACCGGCATGCTGCCGCGCATGCCGAAGTGCAGCAGTCGTTCGCGTATCAGTGGCAACGAGGCAGCGGCCATATAAATGACGAGTGTTTCCTGGGATGCCGCCCAGGACTGCCAATCCGGCCCTGGCGCATGCGCAGCGCGTTGCGCGGTCAGCAGGCGCACGCCCGCGACACTGCCACGACTCGTGAGCGAAATACCGGCCAGGCTCAGCGCCAGCGCGGCCGTGATTCCAGGGACCACGTCGACCTCGATGCCAGCCTTGTGCAGGATGTCCATTTCTTCGCTGCCGCGGCCAAAAACGAAAGCATCGCCGCCCTTGAGCCTTACCACATGACGCCCAGCCGTTGCCTTTGCTAACAAAAGCGCGTGGATGTGATCCTGGGAGGTGCTCGGACCGCCGCCCATCTTGCCAACGTCAATCAGGTCAGCATCGCGGCGCGCCAGCGCGAGGATGGCTGGCGGGACCAACCGGTCGTGCAGAATCACATCGGCGCGTTGCAGTGCCTGCAGCGCCTTGAGTGTCAGGAGACCTGGGTCGCCGGGGCCGGCGCCGACCAGCGTCACATGACCCACCGCAGAGCCCGCTGGCGGTGCCGCTGCATCCAGCGCGTTGCGCAACAGGGTCTCTGCCGACTCCTGCTGGCCGTTCGCCACCAGCCTTGGCAATGCGCCATCCAGCAGTTGATCCATCGCCTGACGCCGCGCGTCGGGCTGTGGCCAGCGGGCCCGCAATCGATGGCGCCAGGTGGCCAGCAGATTTGCAAGCGCGCCCAGCGATGGCTCGAGTGCCGCCTCCAGCCTGGCCCGCAGTCTCCTTGCTAACACGGGCGAAGCGCCGCCGGTGGAGATAGCCACGATCACCGGCGAGCGGTCGACGATGCTGGGTACGATGGCGCTCGACAGTTCCGCATCGTCGACCACATTCACCCAGATACCACGCGCCCGGGCGGCCGCAGCCACGTCCGCGTTGACCGCCTGCAGGCCTGTGGCCGCGATCACCAGCCTCGCCTGCGTTAGGTGATCCGGATGAAAGGCTGCGCTGACATGCTGCACCTCACCCTGATTGACAGCGTCCTGCAGGCCGGCGTCGGTAAGCCGCGGCGCGACCAAGGTAATGGCCGCGCCGGCGCTGCGCAGCAGACGCCATTTGCGGGCCGCAATCGGCCCGCCGCCGACGATCAGGACGCAGACCTCCCGAAGGTCGAGAAATAATGGCAGTCTGTCCACGAAATTGCCGCTGCGGCAGCCTGTTAGCCGGCGAGGCTGTGCAGGCCGCACTCGCGCTTCAACCCGAAAAAGCGCGTTGCCTCGAGGCTGCCGGCTTCCTGCAGCGAGCGTGTGGTGTGCCAGTCGCCGATCGACACATAACCCTTGTCCCACAGCGGGTGATAGGGGAGGCCGTGCTGCTTGAGATAGCGCCCGACATCGCGATCCGACCAGTCGGCAATGGGTTGGACCTTGAAGCGTCCGTCGACGAAATCAACGAACGGGATGGCGGCGCGGCTGTTAGATTGCGAGCGGCGCAGACCCGAGATCCAGGTTTCCGCGTCCTGCTCCCTGAGCGCGCGCCGGATCGGTTCTGCCTTGGCGATTTGCCCATAGAGCTCGAGGCCCTCGAGGCCTTGTTCCCAGAGTTTGCCGTGCCGTGCTTCCAGCCAGGTGGGCGATATGGCCGGCCTGACAACCTGCAGATTGAGCCCGAGGCGCTCGGACAAGGTATCGACAAACTGATAGGTCTCCGGGAAAAGGTACCCGGTGTCGACCAGAATGACTGGGATTTTCGGTGCCAGTTTCGTGACCAGGTGGAGCGACACCGCCGCCTGCGCGCCGAAGCTGGACGAGAGCACGTGGGCGCCGGGCAGATTCTGCAGCGCGAATTCGACCCGCTGCTCGGCGCTGCGATCCGCCAGGGCGGCATCGATCGCTAACAAGGCGGCGGTTTCGCCGCGGCCCGCGGCTGCGATCAAATGAGCTGCGATCGCCATAAGAAATCTCCAAATCTTTCCTGAGTGAGTCTTTCGGCCGCAAAATGCGCGAACAACGGGTCGAGCGCGGCAAAGATGGCCGCCTCATCGAGATTTTCCCGATAGAGTTTGTTCAGCCGTTGACCGGCCGCGTCGCCACCCAGGTGCAGGTTGTAGCGGCCCGGCGCCTTGCCGACCAGCGCGATTTCGGCCAGATAGGGCCGGGCACAACCATTCGGGCAGCCGGTAATCCGCACGCCTAACGGAATGCCGTCGAGGCCATGCGCGTGGAGCCGGGTTTCGATTGCGCTGACCAGCGCCGGCAGATAGCGCTCTGCTTCGGCCATGGCGAGCGGGCAGGTGGGCAGGGCCACGCAGGCCAGCGCGTCGAGGCTTACGGGCGATGCGGTCTCGTGCAGTGACAGAGCATGTTGCCTGATCAGCGATTCAATAGCCGGGCGTGCACTGGCGGAAACGCCCGCGACAATCAGGTTTTGGTTCGGTGTTAGGCGGAAGGTACCGGTGTGGACCGACGCGATCGCGCGCAGTCCGGTCCTCCAGGGGGCGCCGGCGCGATCGGCAATGCGGCCGGAGGGGATGCGCAGTGTCAGCGCCCAGCTGCCATCAATGCTTTGTGTCCAGCCAAAGCGATCGCCATTGCTCGTGAAGCTGACCGGCCGCGCCGGCTGGAACTGGATGCCTGCGCGGCGTTCGACCTCGGCGCGAAATGCGTCAAGCCCCAGGGTTTCGATGGTGTACTTGAGCCGCGCGTGTTTGCGGTTGCTGCGATCGCCGTGGTCGCGCTGCGTCGTCACGACAGCTTCCGCCACGGCTAACAACTGGTCCGGTTTTATGAAACCCAGGATATCCGCGAGTCGCGGGTAAGTGGCCGCATCGCCGTGGGTTGCGCCCAGCCCGCCGCCCGCGGTGACGTTGAAACCGTCCAGGGTTTTGCTGTTAGCATCCGCCGCTATCGCAACGAAGCCGAGGTCCTGCGCGAATACGTCGACGTCGTTGACCGGCGGGACCACAAATGCGGCCTTGAACTTGCGCGGCAGATAGGTGGGTCCGTAAATCGGTTCCTGTTCGCCGCCGGCAACCGGTGCGCCGTCGAGCCAGATTTCGTGATACGCGCGGGTGCGCGGCAGCAGGTGTTCGGAGAGCCTGACGGCCCAGTCATGGACCACCGCATGCAGTTGCGAGGCCAGAGGATTTGCGCTCGCCAGCACATTGCGATTGACATCGCCGCAGGCGGCGATCGTGTCGATCAGTACCGCATTCATCGCGGCAATGGTCGGTTTCAGGTCACGCTTGATGACGCCATGCAGCTGAAAGGCCTGTCGTGTGGTTAACCTGAGACTGCCGTTGGCAAAGCGGGTCGCGAGCTCGTCGAGCGCCAGCCACTGCTGCGGTGTGCAGACGCCGCCGGGCAGGCGCGTGCGTATCATGAAGCTGTAGGCCGGTTCCAGTTTCTGCAACCGGCGTTCTTCGCGGATGTCGCGGTCATCCTGCTGGTAGCTGCCGTGCAGCTTGATCAGATGGGTGTCAGCCTCGGCAAGTCCGCCCGTGGCGGGGTCCAGCAGGCTTTGCGCGATACTGCCACGCAGGAACCGGCTGTCCGCTTTCACTTTCTCGATCGGGCTCGGCGGGGCCTTGTCGTTGGCGGCGGCCATCCGGTTCAGTACACGTCGCGCGCGTAACGTCGTTCGCTCGCGAGTTCATTGAGATACTCGTTAGCAGCCTCACGCGAACGACTGGTGTGGCGCGTCAGCACATCCAGCAGGGCCTCGTGCACATCCGGCGCCATGCGCTGCGCATCGCCGCAGACATAAACGTGCGCGCCGTTTTCGAGCCAGCGCGCGAGTTCGGCGCCTTGTTCGCGCATACGATGCTGCACATAGACCTTCTCAGACTGGTCGCGCGAAAACGCGACATCGAGCCGGTGCAGCGTGCCGTTACGGCGCGCCTCGAGCCATTCGGCCTGATAGAGAAAATCGCTGAACCGGTGCCGTGCGCCAAAGAACAACCAGTGACGGCCGCGCGCGCCGGCCTCGACGCGGTGCTGGAGGAAGGCGCGAAACGGCGCGACGCCCGTGCCGGGCCCGACCATGATGATGTCGCGCGCGTCGTCGGCCGGCAGGTGAAAACGGGGATTCGGCTCGATATAAGCGCGCACCGAGGCAGTCGCGCTATTGCCCGGCGTGGTCAGGAAATGCGAAGCCGCGCCCAGGCGCTGCTGACCGTCGCGCAGGTAATCGACCGCGGCGACGGTCAGGTGCAATTCATCGCCGACACTGGCGCGGCTGGATGCAATGGAATACAAGCGCGGTGTCAGCGGGCGCAGCGCGCGCACCAGATCCCCGGCCGACCATTGCGCCGGGAAGCGTTCCAGCAAGTCGAGCGGCTGCCAGTCGCGCAGCAAGCTGCGCAAGGCGTCCGGCTTGCCGTCCGCGCGCAGCTGATTCAAGGTGCTGTTGTTAGCTCTCGCGGCGTGGGCGTCGAGGAACGGGCGGGCGAGGCGGGTGATTTCCCGATGTTCGGTGAGCCAGCCGCGCAAAGAATTTTCCTGGCCGTCGATGGCGATCCGACTGTCGGGATCGGCGCCGACAATTTCAACGACCCGGTCGACAACCTGCGCCGGGTTGTGGTGCCAAATGCCCACCGCATCGCCGGGTTCATAGGCCAGCTGCCCGGCGGGGGCGGCGAGTTCCAGATGCGTAACCGGATGATCCGAATTGCGGGCCGTGATGAGCGCGCGGGCCAGGACTTCGGTGGCGACCGGCGCATCGCGGTCCGCGGCCGCTTGCTGCGACGGCGGCGCCGACAGCATCGCGATATGCGGGCTTTGCAGGCGGTCGCGCGCGATCTCCAGCGCCTTGCCTGACCAGGCCTCCGCGGCAGCCTGATAGTCGACATCGCAGTCGGCGCGATCGGCAAGCCGTATCGCACCTAACGCCGCAAGTCGTTGGTCCAATGCGCGCCCGGTCTCGCAATACTTCGGGTAACTCGAATCGCCTAACGCCAGGACCGTATAGCTCAATTGTTCGAGTCGCGGCGCCTTGCGGCTGGTCAGGAAGTCGATGAATGCCCGCGCATCATCCGGTGGATCGCCGTCGCCATGGGTGCTGACGATGAGATAGAGGAGTTTTTCGCTGGCAATGTCGCGCGGCCTGAAGTCCGCCACATTGACCAGGCGTGCCGCCAGGCCTTGTGACTCAAGCTGGCGATGCAGCTTTTCCGCGACGCGCCGGCCATTGCCGGTCTGGCTCGCGTAAAGAACGGTTGCCCGTGCAATGCCGGCGGCGTCAGCGGCTGGCTTGGCGACGGCGGTATCATTGCCCGCGGCCCGATCGCGCTCGGCCGCCACGCCTGCCAGGAAACCCGACAGATACCGTAGCGTACCCGCATCGAGATTGCGGCTGAGCGCGAGCAGGCTGCTTTCCAGCCGCGGGTCGGGTGGGGGCGCAGGCATCAAGGTGGCCGGGGACGCGTTCATGAGGCCATTATGCGCAGGCAATATATATCCGAAAGACCTTAATAGGGCATTAACTGATACCAAAAACGTATAAGACGCCCGATGAAAAGATGCCAGCCTAGCGACTCGTGATGGATACCGTAATGACACTGCTGCAGCAGCCGCAAACCTGGGGGTTCCTCGCGATCGGCTTCATCGCACAGCTTTTCGATGGTGCGATTGGCATGGGTTTCGGCGCCATCAGCTCAACAGTTCTGGCTGCCATCGGCTTGCCACGCGAAGTGGTCAGTGCGTCAGTCAACGGCGCCAAGATCCTTACGGGCGCCGCCTCCAGTCTCGGCCACATTGCGTTGCGCAATGTCGATTGGCGCATGCTGGCGGTGTTAGGTGGGAGCGGCGTGCTGGGTGGTGCGCTGGGTTCCGTCGTGCTGACGCGGCATGCGGGACCCGTGCTGGGCGCCTTTGTCAGCGCCTACCTGATCGTGGTCGGACTGGTCATCATTTTGCGAGCCCGCGGCACGGCGCCGCCCACAGTTCCCCACGCCAAGATTGGAACCGTGGGGCTGTTCGGCGGTTTTCTGGAAGCAATGTCCGGTGTCTGGGGGCCCCTGGTCACCAGCAATCTTGTGGCGATCGGTGCGAATCCGCGTTACGTCGTCGGCACGGGCAGCATCGCGGAAACCTTTGTGGCCTGCGCCGTGTTTGCCATCCTGGTGCGGCACCTGGGGTTTGAGCAGCTGTCACTGGCTACCTTGGGTCTGGTCACCGGCGCTTTGTTAGCTACGCCAATTGCTGCGCGGATCACCCGCGACCTGCCACGCAAGCCGCTGATGATCGCGGTTGGGGTGCTGGTAATCCTTCTCAGTATCATTCGCCTGGTGCGGGACCTGCGCGTCCTGCTTGCCTGAAAAATTCGCAGTTGTCACATCGTGTGAATGCCGATCAGAAATACCGAGGGTACTCATCGAAGTGCCACTCGCTGAAATACAGCAACCCCAGAGCGGGAGTACGTTCGGCGGTCGAACAGGTTCTTCGGAAATCGATTGATAATAAAATCAGTTAGTTAGGCGGCCTGCTCGAGTAAAGTCTGCTCACGTCAATGCAGGCAATGCGACCGCGCGTGTTCGTAGACGACTCGTTAGTCAAAAACAAGGGCCGCTCCCGATCTAATCCGGGTAACGCAGGTTCACTTCCAGATAGATGCCGTTAGGATCGAAC
Organism: Gammaproteobacteria bacterium; assembly: GCA_043738315.1. Classification (GTDB taxonomy): domain Bacteria; phylum Pseudomonadota; class Gammaproteobacteria; order Steroidobacterales; family Steroidobacteraceae; genus UBA964. The sequence continues at coordinate 3,681 of JAYUGT010000009.1, read as the reverse complement.
AGCGATATGGTACGTAAGCGGATGACCTGGCCTTTCACGGGGCCTGGCACCGTCCAGTCGGTGGGTGGCGCAACGACCACCGCATCGGTTTTCAGGATTCGCAGATAGGCGGCGTCGGGATCGGCGCTTTTGACCACCAGGATCGCTTCACCTTCGCCCACGGTCTTGCGGTGCTTGCTGGGCCCGGGCGTCATGGAATGACTGAGATATTTCATGAAGCCAATGCCGCCGATTTCCGGATCATCGCCGCCGCTGTCAAAAAACACCAGCCGCGCGAGCGCGCCGTCGGGCGCCGTGGGCGGAAAACGCCAGTCAACAGCTAACACATTGTCGTAGGCGACGCGCCAGCCAAAAGCCTCCGTGTAGAACCTGATGGCGGCATCCAGGTCGCCAACGATAAACGTGCTGCGCAAAAGAACATCGTTCATGGGTTCTCCCGTTGTCGCAGCGAACAGCGCATGAGCTAAATGCCGCGCGTGCGGCATTATCCCGCTATTGCAAAACACTTGGGTTGCCCAGGGCCGCACGTCGGTGCAGCCCTGGGTTTTGACTATTTCGCTGATTTGAAATTGTAGCGAGCTGTCAGGCCAAACGTGGCGCCCGGGCCCAGCGCCGGGATGTATTGGTTGACAACCGACACCGCGAACGCGCTCGATGCATAAACCTCATCGGTGACATTCTTGCCCCAGAGATTCACGCTCCAACCCAGGTCGGGATTGCTCAGGCCGATGTTCAGGTTGAGCAGTGTCCGATCCGGGATAAAGGCGAGGTTCAGATTCTCGGAGTAGTACTTGTTCTGGTACGTCAGGTCACCGCGCAAGGACAGCTCTAACTTGCCCACCGGCCTGTGGTACTCAAGGCCGGCCGCCAGCTGCGTGGTGGGCGTGCGTGGCAGGTCATTGCCACCGATGGGCGATCCGCCGAGCGGCAGTGGGCCGGGCACGTTGCCAACCCGCGTACGTGGCAGGAAGACGCAGGCCGGCGTTCCCGTGGTCTCGCACAGGCGCCCGAAGGTGGTGTCGATGACGCCGCCCTTGAACCGGGCCTGCACGTAGGAGGCGGCAAAATTACCTTTGAGTCGATCGGTGAAGATCACTGTGGCGTCGGCCTCGATGCCTTTTGAGGTCGCGCCCTTGACGTTGCCGATGAAATTGGGCTCTTGAACCGTGCTGCCAGGACTCTGGATGGTGTCGGGCACGCTGAGCTGCAGATCCTTCCAGTCGATATAGAACACGGCATAGTTCAACTGCAGCCGGCGATTCCACAGCGTCTGTTTGGCGCCCAGCTCGATGGTTGTGTTTTCTTCCGGCTCATAGGCCAGCACGTCGGCGGTCACGCCGTTGAAGCCGCCGGATTTCTCGCCGACCGCTGCGCTGCCGTAGAAGGTCCACGCCTCGCGCGGCTGCCACCGCAGGTTGACGCGCGGCGTGAACTTTTTGTACTCGCGCTGCAGGACGCGCGTCGATGTCACACCGTTCGGCACCCCTGTAGGAGGAGGCAAGGCGTAGATCAGCGTGTTTTGGCCTCGTTTCTCGGTGTTGTAGCGTCCTTCCAGGTCAACGTTCCAAGTGCCGGCGAACGGAATGTTGAGTGCGAAGAACTCCGAATCGATCTCATCCGAAAAGTTCGACAGCAGTGATTGCGGGTTGGCAGTCACGAAAGGGATGGCCGTGATCACGACGGAGTTGGTCGGGTCGGCACTCAACGGCAGGCGCCGCGTTAGCAGGGCCAATGCGCCCAGGTCGTCCACCTGGTTATGGAAATAGCCAATGCGCCAGCCGATGTTGCCCACTTTGCCATCGAGCCGGATTTCGTGCGATTCGGCTTCCTGATCGGTGAACGGATTACCGGAGAACGTGACGTAGCCCGGGCCCGTTCCCATGGCCGAGGCCGGCCGTATCGTCAGGTCGCCGTTGACGATGACCTCAGGCTGGGCTCCCAACTGGTACCCGGCCGCGTCGTAGAGACCCTTGCCATAGAGGTAAGTGGCGCTGAGTGCCTCTGAAAACTGGTATTGGATACGCGCAGACAGGATGTCGCTGTGGGTGTGCGACCCCTGGGATCGCGGGTCGGCAATGACCCGCGACACATCGAGGGGCATCTCGCCGCAGCGCAGCTGATTGATACCGGCGGCGTTAGGGCTGCAGTTGTGCGGATTAATGAGCGCGGGCGTCGAGGCGGGATAGACGGATACCGGCAGCGGCTGAATCAAGTAGCCGGCACCCGGATCGTTACGCGTCTCGGAGCGGAAATAGAGCAGGTCTATCGTCAGGGAGTCGATCGGGCGGAAACGCAGCGAGGCCTGGTAGGCCTCATTGTCATAGCCGCCAAGCTTGCCGTCGTTGCCGTCCCAGTTGTACCCGGCGACGGTCGATGGAACGCCAACGCCAGAGTTTGGATAGTTGTTCTTGTACGTGCCGTCGAATTTAGTCTGCACGCCGTACAGTCGCACGGCGAGCTTGTCCTGCCAAACCGGAATGTTGACGGCGGCCGTCACGTCGCGCCGTTCGTCGGATCCCACGGTGAAACCTACGGTGCCACCCCACTGACCCAGCGTCGGTCGTTTGGGTACCCAGTTGATCGCGCCGGCGAACGAGCTCTTGCCGTACTGCGCGTTCTGGGGTCCCTTGATGATCTCGATGCGCTCGATGTCGAGCAGCGAGAAATCGATGTTGCCCTGCTGCTGAACGTGGATGCCATCCACAAACGTGGCAACGTTCTGGTTGCGATCGGTCAGCGCGTTTTGTGTCAGCCCGCGGATCAACGGCGCCGGCGTCGTGCCGCCCGAATAGGCCTCGTATGAAAAGCCCGGAGTGAACGCCGCGATGTCAGCGAGACTGGTGACATTGCGATCCTGCAAATCCTGGGCCGTAAATGCCGACACGGCGATGGGAATATCGTTGAGTTTCTCTTCGACCTTACGGGACGTGACCACCACTTCTTCGAGTGCCACAACGCTATTGCCGCTTTGCGCCATGGCGGCGGGCAAACAGGCAGCCGTCCCTAACACCAGCGCGAATGTGGCAGAGACGGCGCGATGCCTGGAATTGCGTGGCATCGGGCTTGAGTGTTTGCTGGTCATGACCATGTAGATATTTCCCCGTTTGAAGATGAATCAATTTTATTGAGTGCGTGACGATCGATTGAGTGTTGTGCAAAAACAACGAACGCAACGCGCTGCTCTTTGAAAAATAACCCTATCAGCAATCTATGGTGGTGTGTAGTCAGCGGCGCATGATTAATGCGCGCTTAGCCATGCGGTGGGCGTGTGACAGGCGCTGTGATCAGGCACCGCGGCAATGCGCGATAACTTCGCGCGCGAGGATCGGCACCAGTCCCGGCGCGAGATCGTGTCCCATTCCCTCGATGATACGAAGCCTGGCGCTGGGAATGTTGCGCGCGGTGTCGCGACCGGCCTCGGCGGGAACCAGCGGATCGCTGTCGCCGTGGATGACGAGCGTGGGCGCGCGGACCGTCGCGAGTTCGCGCCGGCGGTCGCCCGAGGCGACGACGGCGACCAGCTGCCGGGCAGTGCCCGTGCTGTGGTAGCAGCGGCGCACGGCGGCTTCCACCCGGGCGCGTCGCACCGCATCGCTGGTTGGGAAACCCGGGCTGCCGATGGTGCGGAACACGCCGATCAGGTGTTCCGTCACGCTGGCAAGATCGCGCGGATAGCGCGGC
>JAYUGT010000008.1:0-16208 GCA_043738315.1 Gammaproteobacteria bacterium | reverse complement strand
GATGCAGAAATGCGGCGCGCCCACTCTGCGTTTCAATTTTCGCGGTGTTGGCGCCAGCGCTGGCGAGTTCGACGACGGTGCCGGTGAAACGCAGGATGCACTGGCGGTGATAGCCGCCGGCCGCGAGCGCTGGCCCGGCGCGGCGCTGTGGCTGGCTGGATTTTCCTTCGGCTCATTCGTGGCACTGCAGATCTGCAACACCGCGCGAGCTAACAAGCTGGTGACAGTCGCGCCGCCCGTCGGCCGCTGGGATTTCACTGCGATCCCTGCGCCGCAGTGCCCGTGGCTCATCCTGCAGGGCGATGCCGACGAACTCGTGGATGCGCAGGCGGTGCTGGCCTGGGCCGCCACGACGCCGGCGCGGCCCGAGGTGCATGTATTGCAGGGCGTCGGGCATTTCTTTCATGGGCGCCTGCATGACATTGATGTGCATACAACGAAGTTTCTTTCGCGGTCGTAGTAGTCGGCGGCCACACGCGATGGCTGCTGCCGCACGGCTCAAAGGGCGGCGCGCTTGCACGATCGCGGTTCGCGGACTCACGCGCGATCGTGCGCGGTCACTCGGGCGCGCAGGCGCAAACGTTCGTCACGGATCTTTTCCCAAGTTGAGCTGAAGTTACCAAGTTTGCGCTGACCGCGCGCCCGAATCGCCGCCCATACGCCGCTCGGCAGCAGCCATCGCGCGCGTCCGCTGGCAATAACCTTTGCGCTACTTGCTGCCTTCGCCTTGGGGCTGGTAACCCGAATGTCGGAACGAGATTTACATGCCGGCGCGCCGGCCAGGAGTCGCCAACTTTGTTGCGCGACCGGTGACCAAACAGTCGGAGTCTTGGGCCTGGTGGCGCGCCGACACCTGAGCGGCCCCACCCGGCCCACGACTTTGACTGACCCGTCAACAAGTTGCACAAAAAAGAAAGCCCGGAGCAGCTAACGCCGCGCCGGGCTTCCCGTACGGAAAAGGAACGGTCTTAGTTGACCATGCCCTTAAGCGACTTCAGAGGCATAACGCGCACTTTCTTGGACGCGGGCTTGGCCTTGAACATCATTTTTTCCCCGGTGAATGGGTTTACACCCTCACGCGCCTTGGTGGCAGGCTTCTTGACGACCTTCATCTTCAGGAGACCCGGCAGGGTGAACAAGCCACCGCCGCGCAGGCTCTTCTTGACGACGCCACTCAGCGAATCGAACACCGCACCGACCTGTTTGCGGGACAAGCCCGTATCTTTGGAAATCGTGTTGAGAATTTCCGACTTGGTTGGTGCGCCACCCTTTTTCGCCATGTGTATCTACTCCAATAATTGTTAAGGAACGCGCGGGAAAATAGCACATGCGGCCGCGAGCGCAAGCAGTATTTTTACCTGTCGACGCTCAAAAATCCCTTGTTTTCTAGGCTCGCGCGTGCATCACGCGCTGGCGGTGCCTATAAACCCAGCAAAATCCGCAAAAACTGGATTGCGAGCAATGCAACCACGGGCGAAAAATCGAAACCGCCGATGGCTGGCAGCACCCGGCGAATGGGCCGCAGTATCGGCGCTGTCAGCACGTCGATCAGAGCCTGTGCTGGTGAATAGCCGCCCGGCGATACCCAGGAGATCACCACGCCGACGAGAATCGCCAGCAGATACAAGAGCAGGATGTTGCTCGCCAGCATGCGCAGCGTGCGGATCAGCCAGACATCGGCCGGCGGCAGGCCGACGCCGGCGATCAGGCTCGCGATGCCGATGCCGGCGCCCGCAATCAGCAGCACCGCGACTACCGATGCGGTGTCCACGCGGCCAATCGGTGGCAGCAGCTTGCGCAGCGGCAGAACCAGCCAGTTGGTGAGCTGCATCGTTCCCCTGGCAATCGGGTTGCGGAAGTCCGCGCGACTCAACTGCAGCAGGAACCGCAACAGAAAGAAGAACAAGACGATCGAAACGATTGCGTCGGCCAGGTAACCAAAAGCGTCAGCCATTGCGCGGGTCCTTTTCCATGCGGGACAAGTTGTTAGGTTCGGAAGCCGTGTGCCGGCCGAGCTCCCGGCCACGGCGGGTCGCGGCGTCGACCGCCCGCGCCAGCAACGGACGCAGGCCATCCGGGGCATCGAGTATGGCCAGTGCGGCTGCGGTAGTGCCGCCCTTGGATGTGACCTCGGCACGCAGCCGCGCTAGGTCGCCATCGCTCTGCGCGGCCATCACGCCGGCGCCCTGCAGCGTCGCAATGGCTAGTTTTCCCGCAATTTCTGCGGTCAGGCCCTGCGCCACGCCGGCAGCCGCCAGCGCTTCCGCCATGAGGAAAAAGTAGGCCGGTCCGCTGCCGGACAGCGCCGTAACGGCGTCCATCATGGCCTCGTCGGGCAGCCACACGACAGTGCCCGCAGCGCGCATGACGGCGCTGGCCAGATCGCGTGCCGCGGTGTCGACATTGTCGGCGGCAAAAAGCCCGGTTGCGCCCGCGCCGACCAGGGCCGGCCGATTCGGCATCGCGCGCACCACCCGTGGCGCGCCACCGGCGGCGGCGAGGTCCGCGCAGCGCAGGCCGGCTGCCACGGACAACAGCACCGGATTGCCTGCCACCAGCACGCTGCGCAGGTCTGTTAGGGTCGCGAGCGCTTCCTGGGGTTTGACTGCAAGGATCACCAGTTGCGCGCCCTGGATCGCAGCCGCATTGGAGGCGTGCGCGGCGATACCGAGATCCTGCGCCAGCGCCGCCCGCGTCGCAGCGTGCGGCTCGCCCACGGCGAGGCTCGTGGCTGGTGTTCCGGCGCGCAGCAGCGCCTGCAGCAGGGCGCGGCCCATGTTGCCGCCTCCGAGGCACGCGATTTGACTGGTCGACATGGCGGGATTCTAGCGTTAGGTCGCGCCGCGCGGCCCGAAAATAGCGGTGCCGACGCGTATCAGGGTGCTGCCGCAGCGAATCGCGGCTTCCAGGTCGTCGCTCATGCCCATCGACAGCGTGTCGGTTTCGATGTCATTGGCGCGCAGCTGTGCCGCGAGCTCTGCCAGCATCCGAAACCACTGCTCCTGCTTTGCGGCCACGGTTTCGGGCGGCGGAATGCACATCAGGCCGCGTAACTTGAGTTTTGGCAGCTGCTGCGCCGCCTGCGCGAGGGCCAGCACGTCCTGCGGTTCGGCGCCGCCCTTGCCGGCCTCGGCTGCGAGCCGCACCTGCAGGCAGATTTGCAGGTCCGGCGCGTAATGGGGCCGGTGCGCCGACAGGCGTTCCAGCACCTTGAGCCGGTCGACGGTGTGCACCCAGCTGAAATACTCGGCGATGGGCTTGGTCTTGTTCGCCTGGATCTGCCCTATGTAGTGCCAGGTGAGCTCGAGGCCCTTGAGAGCCGCAATCTTTGCCACGGCTTCCTGCAGGTAACTTTCGCCAAAATCCTGGACTCCAAGCTGGGACGCCACCCGGACGGTTTCGGCCGCGTGCCCCTTGCTGACGGCCAGTAATGTGACGCAGTCGGCTGTCCTGCCGGCGGCCGCGCAGGCCGTGGCCATGCGATCACGAACCTTTGTAAGGCGTTCCGCGAGAATCTGCGGAGGGTTTAACATAGACGCGGCAGACCCCTTATCTATACTCGCCGAGGTAATAGGGAGTACGAATGGCTGTCGACATCGCCCAACTCTTGGCCTTTGCTGTCAAGAACAATGCCTCCGATCTGCATTTATCTGCTGGCATGCCGCCTATGATTCGCGTCGACGGCGACATGAAGCGTATCAATATGCCGCTGCTGTCGCACAAAGACGTGCACAGCATGGTGTACGACATCATGAACGACAAGCAGCGCAAGTCGTTCGAAGAGTTCTTTGAAACGGACTTTTCCTTCGAAATCCCGAAGCTGGCGCGCTTTCGCGTCAACGCGTTCAACCAGAACCGGGGCGCCGGCGCAGTATTCCGCAACATCCCCTCGGTGATCCTGTCGCTGGACGACCTGCAGGCGCCGAAGATTTTCCGCGACCTGTGCATGTTGCCGCGCGGCCTGGTGCTGGTGACCGGCCCGACCGGCTCCGGCAAGTCAACCACGCTGGCCGGCATGATTGCCCACTGCAACGACAATCGCCCGGACCACGTGCTAACAATCGAAGACCCCATCGAGTTCGTGCATGAGTCCAGGCGCTGCCTGATTAACCAGCGCGAAGTGCACCGCGACACGCTCGGGTTTGCCGAAGCGCTGCGTTCAGCGCTGCGTGAAGATCCGGACATCATCCTGGTCGGCGAAATGCGCGACCTGGAAACGATCCGGCTGGCGTTGACCGCGGCTGAGACGGGCCACCTCGTGTTTGGCACGCTGCACACCAGTTCGGCCGCCAAGACCATCGACCGCGTCGTCGATGTGTTTCCGGCCGCCGAAAAAGAAATGGTGCGTTCGATGTTGTCCGAATCGCTGCGCGCCGTGATTTCGCAGTCGCTGTTGAAACGCATCGGCGGCGGCCGCGTTGCCGCGCATGAAATCATGATTGGCACCCCGGCCATCCGCAACCTGATACGCGAAGGCAAGATCGCGCAGATGTTTTCCGCGATTCAGACTGGCGGCGCCGCCGGCATGCAGACGCTCGACCAGTGTCTGCAGGATTTGTTGAACAAAGGCGTCATCACCAAGGAAGAAGCCCGCTACAAAGCCTCGAACAAGGATGCGCTCTGATGGATCGTGACCAGGCAATCAAGCTCATGCAGGATCTGCTGCGTCGGGTCGTGGAAAAGAAGGGCTCGGACCTGTTCATAACCACCGGCTTTCCGCCGGCGATCAAGATCGATGGCGAGGTTCGCCCGCAAAGCGAGCGCGCGCTGACGGCGGAGCAATCCAACATCATCACCCGCGCGATCATGAACGATCGCCAGACCAAGGAATTCGATTCCACCAAGGAATGCAATTTTGCGATTGCGCCGCCGGGCATCGGGCGCTTTCGCGTCAACGCGTTTGTGCAGCAAGCCTCAACCGGTTGCGTGCTGCGCCTGATCAACTCGAAGATCCCGACGATCGAAGAGCTGGAACTTCCGCCGATCCTGAAAGAGGTCGTACTGACCAAGCGCGGCCTGGTGATCCTGGTTGGCGGCACGGGTTCGGGCAAATCGACCACGCTGGCGGCAATGGTCGGCTATCGCAACGAAAAAACCCGCGGCCACATCGTCACGATCGAAGATCCGGTCGAGTATGTGCACCCGCACAAGGGCTGCATCATCACGCAGCGCGAAATCAACGTCGACACCGACGGTTGGCACATTGCTCTGAAAAACTGCTTGCGCCAGGCGCCGGATGTGATCCTGATCGGCGAGATACGCGATCGCGAAACCATGGAATATGGCATCCAGTTTGCCGAGACCGGGCACCTGGTGCTGGCAACGCTGCATGCTAACAGCTCCAACCAGGCACTCGACCGCATCATCAACTTCTTCCCGGACGAGCGGCGCGAACAGTTGCTGATGGACCTGTCGCTGAACATCCGCGCGTTGATTTCACAACGCCTGCTGCCGCGCGACGGCACCCGCGGCCGCATTGCCGCAACCGAGATCATGCTCAATTCACCGCTGATCCAGGACCTGATCTTCAAGGGCGAGGTGAACAAGATCAAGGAGGTCATGTCGCGTTCCACGCGCCTTGGCATGCGGACTTTTGACCAGGCATTGTTCGAACTTTATGAGACGGGGTTCGTGTCTTACGAGGAAGCGATCAAGAACGCCGACTCAAAGAATGAACTGCGTCTCAGAATCAAACTTGAAGGCAAACGCGAGCACAAAGAACTGGATAATTCGAGCCTGGCGATACTCGAGGAAGATCATCAGGGCCGATTCTAACCGGCCGTTGAGGCTTGCGATCAATGTCAGCTAACAGCGAATCCTTGCCAGGCGTGACCGATTCGGGCATCGGTCCGGTGGCCACGGCCAATGTCAACATCAAGCCCATGTTGAAGCTGATGGCTGACAAGAAGGCGTCGGATCTTTTCTTTGCGCCCAACTCGCCGATCAAGATCAAGATCGAGGGCCGGATCCTTCCGGTCAACAAACAGATCCTGCACGCTGACATGGTTCGCGACATGGCCTACGGCCTGATGCGCAGCGACCAGCTCGAGTATTTCCGGCGCGAGCTTGAAATCGACTTTGCCGTGTCGGAGCCCGGACTCGGCCGCTTTCGCGTCAATGTTTTCTATCAGCGTGGCAATCCGGCCATGGTGTTGCGCTTCATCACCGCCGACATGCCGCGCATGGAAGACCTGGGTCTGCCGGAGGTCATGAAAGACCTGGTGATGATGAAACGCGGACTGGTGCTGATGGTCGGCGCGACCGGCTCGGGCAAGTCGACCAGCCTTGCGGCGATGATCAACTACCGCAACGAGAACTCGTCCGACCACATTATCTCGATCGAGGACCCGATCGAATTCCTGCACGCTAACAAGCGCTCGATCATCAACCAGCGCGAGATCGGCATCGACACGCGCAATTACGCGCGCGCGTTGCGCAGTGCCATGCGCGCCGCGCCCGACGTCATCCTGATCGGCGAAATCCGCGACCGCGAGACCATGGAATCCGCGATCGCGCTGGCCGGCACCGGGCATCTGGTGCTGTCGACGCTGCATTCCAATAACGCGGCTGAGACACTCGATCGCATCATCAACATGTTTCCGCGCGACCAGCACAACCAGATTTTTCTCGACCTGTCGCAGTATCTGCGTGCGATCATGTCGCAGCGGCTGGTCATGACCAAGGAAGGCCGCCGCACCGCCGCGATCGAGATCATGCTCAATACGCCGCATATCGCTGACCTCATCCGCAAGGGCGACATCATGGCTATGAAGGAATCCATAAATTCAAGCAGCGAGCGCGGCGTCCAGAGCTACGACCAGGCGCTGCTAAGGCTTTACCAGGATGAAGTGATCACGATGGAAGAGGCGCTGGCCAACGCCGATTCGCGCACCAACCTGGAAGCCAAGATCAATTTCGGCTGATCGTTCTGGTCCGATCGTGTTAGCACGACCACGATCTAGTTGTCGTATCACTGGTGCGATTCTTGCTACCCGCGATGGCGCGAGTGGAGGCGTTCGATTTGCGCAAGCAGGAGCGAGCCGAGCGGCGTCGTAGCGCGCGAAGTCGATGCACTTTCAGTTCGCGATGTACGAATGTGTCCTGAGCGCGCAGACGCCGCAAGGGAACCCGCGGTTTAGCGGGCTCGCGACCGCGAGCCGAAAATCGAACGCCTCCACTCGCGCCATCGCCGACAGCGGCAAACCGACCGGAATCAGAAAACCTGCGACGCCTCGAACACCGGCCCATCCACGCACACGCGCTTCATCGCGGGGCCATCCGCGGCCTGCACTTTGACCGCGCAGCCGGCGCAGCCGCCGACCGCGCAGGCCATGAATTCTTCCAGCGATACCTGGCAGGGCAGGTCGTACTTCTTGGCGAGCCGCGCCGTTGCCTGGAGCATGGGCGTCGGGCCGCAGGCGTAGATCTGCGTCTCCGCCAGCCGCACATTGTCGGCGGTCTGCAACCAGGCCTCTGCAAGTTCAGTGACGAAGCCGTCGAAGCAGCCGGGGAAACCACTCTTGCTGGCGAGCCGGCTCGGGATGCTCCAGCCGTCTAACAAGGGCATCGCGGCGATCACGCCATCGGGCATGCCTGGCACCACGATGGTGGACGGCCGGCTCCTGAACGGGAATGGAATTTCCGAGCCCATCAGCACCAGCGGTCGCCAAACCACGCTGCTGTTGCCGCCAGTGCGCCGGTAGATGTCCTCGGCCAGATAGATCATCGGCGGGATGCCGACGCCGCCACCGATCATCAGTGCGCGCGGCCGGGCAGGATTCAGCGTGAAGCCATGGCCGATAGGGCCTAACACCGAGAGCGTATCGCCGACTTTCCTGCGCGCCAGCGCTGCGAGGCCCGGGCCCACGATCTTGAACAGCACCTCGATCCACCCGGCGCCGGCGTCGGCGCGCATTATCGACAACGGCCGGCGCATCGGAATGTCGTCATCGCAGCTCAGGTGCACGAAGCTGCCGGCAGTCGCTCGTGCGGCGCAGCGCGGCGCCTGCAGCCGCAGCACATACTGTTCGCCCGGATATTCCTCGCGCGTCACCAGGCGCGCGTCTTCGAGCGGTATGGTTTGCCGATGTTCCTTGTTCATGGCGATTGGGCTCATGCGGATTTGCCAGCGCCGCGGCATGCAATCACGGCTTCCAGCACCGCCATGCGTACCGCCACGCCATTACGCACCTGATCGCGAATTGCGGATTGCGGGCCATCGGCGACTTCGCTGTCGATTTCCACGCCCCGGTTCATCGGTTGCGGGTGCATGACGATGGCATCGCGCCTGGCATGCCGCAGGCGCGCCGCGTTCAGTCCCCATTCGGCGAAATAAGCGGCGCCATCGGGAATATCTGCCTGTGTCATGCGCTCCTTCTGGATGCGCAGCATCATGACCACGTCCGCGTCCTGCACGGCGTCATCGATCGAGTGGCAGCGGCGCGCGCCGGCGAATTGATCGGCGTCCGGCAGCAGCGCCTCGGGACCGGCAATGCGCAGTTCACGCACACCGAGCGTCGCGAATGCATGCCACGCGGAACGCGCAACGCGGGAATGGCGCACGTCGCCGATGATCGCCACGGCCAGGCCGTCGAATTTGCCCTTGCGCTGCCGGATGGTCAGCGCGTCTAACAAGCCTTGCGTCGGGTGCGCGTAGCTGCCGGCGCCGCCGGACAGCACCGACACATGCGCAGCGACGGCGTTCGCAACCAGGTCCGGTACCGTGGCCTCGGCGTCGCGCAGCACGAAACAGTCGACGTGCAGCGCTTCCAGTGTGTAGACCGTATCCAGCATGCTCTCGCCCTTGAGGCGCGACGACAGCTGCATTTCCACGCTCGCAACCTGGGCGCCGAGGCGTTGTGCCGCCAATTCAAACGACACACGCGTACGCGTCGATGGCTCGGTAAACAGCGTGGCAACCGTCACGCCCTCGAGTGCGCGGCTTTGCGACGGGCGCTGGCCTAACGGCCTGACGTGACTTTGCGCGCGCTCCAGCAGCTCTTCGAGCTGACGGCGTGTCAGCCCGTCCAGGGTCAGCAGGTGGCGCAGGCTGCCATCGGCGCGAAATTGCATTGCCGCCATCAGTTCTGTTGTCCTTCCCCCGCCAGCCAGCGCGCCAGAATGGCTGCCGCCGCGTGGCTGTCAATATCGCTCTTGTCCACGGTCCGCCGGCGCGTTCCGGACTGCCGGGCGGCGCGCAGCTGCGCTTCGGCTTCGAGCGAGGAATACCGCTCGTCGACGCGCGCAACGGGTTGCTGGCAGCGCGTTGTTAGCTCGGCCGCGAATCGATCGCTGGCCGCGGATAACGCGCTCTCAGTGCCGTCGGTATTATAGGGGCGACCGACCACCAGTTGGGTTGCACCCTGTTCTTTGACCACGCGCTGCAGTTGCATCCAGTCCGGCTCGCCGTCCTGGGCGAGCAGCGTGGTCAGCGGTGCTGCGGTGCCGCTCACGGTGTTGCCGCGGGCGACGCCGATGCGCCGCAGGCCAAAATCAAAGGCGAGTACGATTTGCGGCGGGCGGCGCGGGCCGGCCTCAGGCATGCCCGGCGACGCGGCTGATGTCGTGCGTGTTGATGCCGAGCCGGCGCCAGATGGTGGGCCAGCGCTCATCGAAAGGCGTGCCGAAGACGATGTGTTCATCGACCGGCATGGCCATCCAGGCGTTGTCCAGCAGCTCACGCTCCAGCTGGCCCGCTTCCCAGCCCGCGTAGCCGAGTGCGATGAACGCGTCACCGGGCCCTTCGCCGCACGCCATGGCCGCCAGCACGTCCCGGGAGGTCGTTACCTGGATCTGGTCGGATATCGTGTGGGTCGAGTCCCAGTTGCCGCCGGCCCGATGAATGACAAAGCCGCGGTCCTTGTTAATGGGCCCGCCGCGCAGTACCGAGCGCGCGCCGATCGAGGCGTCGCTGGCTTCCAGGCGCATCTGCTGCAGGACCTCCGACAGCGTCATGGGCAGGGGGCGATTGAGCACGATCCCCAGCGCGCCTTTTTCCAGGCTGTGTTCGCAAATGAGAGTGACGGTCTGGCTGAAATTCGGGTCTTCCAGCGAAGGCATCGCCACCAGCAGATGATTGCTGAGATTAGTGCCGCTCGTCATAGTGCAGAGTATGTAGGTGCGGAATACGCGGAAACAAGTACCTGCGCCTCAATCGCTCCTGGCGCCGCGCTCGAACCGCCATTCGTAGGCAAAGCGCAGCACGCTGTAGCGGTCTGCGAGCTCCGGCGGAAACGGGTCGAACGGGCTGGCGAGCCGCAGAATCTGTAAAGCGGCCTCATCCAGTTGCGGACTGCCACTGCTGCGCTGGATCCTGGCGTCCTGCAGGCCCCCGTTCGCCAACAGGGATACTTCTATGATCGGGCTGTGCGTCCTGCCGGAAGCCAGCGCGCGGCGCGCCGCGGCCGGGAAATTCAGGGTGCCAAGGCGTTCGACCTTGCGGCGCCAGCCATCCACATAGGGCGCCAGCACCGAGCTTTCGGTGTCCGGTGCGATCCACAGCTCCTCGCGTGGCTTGCCTGTTAGCTCGGTCGATTCGCTGTTGTCCTCGGCCGGCGGCTTGGCCGCCCGCTCGCTCGCCAGCGCCTCGACGGCGGTCACCGACAGCTGCAACTCGCCGGTCATGCCGCTCCAGGAAATGTCCATGCTCGGCGCCGAGCTTGTTAGGGTGCTGTCGCGGGCAGTGCCGCGCGGCCGTCGTGTGCCGTCGCGTCCGACGACATCCGGCTCCGATTGCGGACTGCGCGCCGCCCTGCGCTCCGCGGTGGTGCCGGCGCCGATCTGGGTGCGTTGCGCGAGATAGGGCGCCCCGGGGTTTTTTTCCGCGGTCGGCAGGTCCTCCCCGACCAGCACCACTTCAAGTCCGGGAACCGGGCCGCTGTCCCCGCCATTGCCGGCGAAAGAGATGCCGGCGATGACCAGCGCGTGCACGACCGCCGCCAGGAAAATCATCGTCACCAGCCGATCACCGCTCGGTGCGTAGCCTTCGCGCAGCAGCAGTGATCTGTTGGTCATGCGCGCGCTGGCAGCCGTTTGGCAATGGCGGCCATCAACAGCTCCGCGATATCGGTGCCGCACTGCTTGTCGATTTCACGGATACCGGTGGGGCTGGTGACATTGATTTCAGTGACGAAATCGCCGATGACATCGATGCCGACGAACAGCATGCCGCGCGCGGCGAGGGCCGGTCCGATCTGCGCGGCGAGCCAGCGTTCCCGGTCGCGCAGCGGCCGCGCGACACCTTTGGCGCCCGCAGCCAGGTTGCCGCGATTGTCAGAGCTGGTTGGTATGCGTGACAGCGCGAATGGCACCGGTTCACCGTCGACGATGATGATCCGGTTGTCGCCGCCCGCAACGATTTCCGGGATATAGCGCTGCACGATCGCGAATTGCCCGCCGTAGTTCGTTAGCGTCTCGAACACCACGCTGCTGTTCTTGTCGCCCTGTTGCAGCACGAAGATCGAGCGTCCGCCCATGCCGTGCAGCGGCTTGCACACGGCGGTACCGTGCTCGGCCAGGAAGGCATGCATGTCGGCCATGCTGCGGGTGATCAGCGTCGGCGCGCAGCACTCCGGGAACCAGGCCGTATAGACCTTTTCATTCATGTCGCGCAGGCCCTGCGGCTGGTTGACGACCAGCGCTCCCTGCAGGACCGCGCGATCGAGGACATAGGTGCTGTAGATGTACTCCATGTCGAAAGGCGGGTCCTTGCGCATCAGAATCACATCGAAACCGCCCAGCCGTTCGACCGCGGCCTCGCCCAGCGTGAACCAGCGGTCCGGGTTGGCCGCAACGCTGAGCGGCCGGGCCCGGCCGAGCGCCACACCATCTCGCACGAAAAGATCGTTCATTTCGAGATAACTCAGCTGCCAACCGCGTTTGCTGGCCGCCAGGAGCATGGCCAGCGTCGAGTCTTTTGCATACTTGATTTCGGCGATTGGGTCCATGACCACCGCCACGCGCCTTACCGGAGTCATGATGAAAAACGCCCCGTTTCAACGATCGCGCAAAACTGTGAACTGCGTGGCATGGCGATGGGTCCCTCTATATGTTAAAACGCAGCTCTGCTGCGGTCGGTTTGTGTGCCAATACGCTGCTGCCGGTACCGCTTGCACGGGCCGTATCAGCATATGGGAGTGTTGAGTGGAAACGGCTGCCAATTCGAAATTCGTGGGCCTCAAGGTCCTGGTCATCGACGATAGTAAGACCATTCGTCGTACCGCTGAAACTTTGCTCGCCAAAGAGGGCTGCGAAGTGCACACGGCTGTCGACGGTTTTGATGCGCTGGCGAAAATCGCCGAAACGACTCCCGATATTGTGTTCGTCGATATCATGATGCCGCGGCTCGATGGCTATCAGACCTGTTCCCTGATCAAGCATAACAAGGCTTACAAGAACATCCCGGTCATCATGCTGTCCTCCAAAGACGGGCTTTTTGACCGCGCCCGCGGCCGCATCGTCGGCTCCGAGCACTATCTGACCAAGCCGTTTACCAAGGACGAGCTGTTGTCGGCCATCGAGAGCCAGGTGGAGAAATAGCCATGGCACTGATACTCATTGTCGATGATTCGCCGACCGAGCTGCATGTCATGAAGCACGCACTCGAAAAGCACGGTTTCCGCACCGCCACGGCGGTCGACGGCGCCGAAGGCGTCCGGTTGGCGCGTGAAATTCATCCCGACCTCATTTTCATGGACATCGTGATGCCTGGCATGAACGGCTACCAGGCGACCCGGGCCCTCACCCACGACCCGGAAACCCAGGCCATCCCCATCGTCATGGTCAGTTCCAAGGGCCAGGAGAGCGACAAGGTCTGGGGCCTGCGCCAGGGCGCAGTGGACTACATGATCAAGCCGGTTTCACCCGCACAGCTGGTGGCCAAGGCCCAGGCGACGTTAGCATCTTGACGGGCATGCCTCTCGGTCAAAGTCACAGCAGTTCGCTCAAGGGTCTGCGCGACCGTCCTTTTGAATTGTTAGCCGAGCTGGACAAGCTGGGCCGTAACGCGACCTCGGGTACAGCCGAGCAGGCCGCAGCCAGCCGCGAGTGGGTCGGTGTGGCCTTGCGCATGGCCGGCGAGCTGTACCTGATCGCCCGTGACGAAACCCGCGAGGTGCTGGCAGTGCCTTCGTCCCTGACCCGTGTGCCTGGCGCCAAACCCTGGATCAAGGGCCTCGCCAATGTGCGCGGCTCGTTGCTGCCCGTTATCGATCTGCGGCAATTCTTTGGCAGCGGGGTCACTGCAACCTCGCGCAATACGCGCGTCATCGTCGTGAACCATCGCGATGTACCGGCCGGGCTGATGGTCGATGAAGTGTTAGGTTTCCGGCGCTTTCAGGAAGGCGAGTTCTCGGCCGACGCACCGCCGACCGTGGTGCGGGTGGAACGCTACCTGGCTGGCTCATTCAGGCGCGGCCCCGAGCAGTGGCCAGTGCTCAGCATGCGGACCCTGGTCGAGAGCCAGGCGTTTCAGGATGCGGCGGCTTAAGAGTTCATGACAGCGCGCAAATCAGGGGCGGCTTTTTCGCCGCGCGACCTCACAACGTGGATCATTGCCGCGGCGGCATTGCTGCTGATCGCCGCCCTGGGCGTGCTTTTCAGCGCTGCTGCCAGATCCGCGCCCGGCGCCGCCAGTGTCGCGCAGACCTTGTCGGACATCGCAATCGACGCCGGCCGCGCCCGCGCGGGCGATGCCAAGGCCGTCAAGGCCCTGGCTGATGCGGGTGCACGGCTGCAGTCCGCGGCGTCCGACAGCGAGACCAGTGCCTGGGCACGCGACGCCCGGCTGCCTGTCGTGCTGCGCACGCTGGATGCGATCGGCAGGTCATCGACCGCGACCGCGGTTACCCTGCAAGCCGTGTCAACAGCGGCAGCACGCGTGCCGCAGCTCAATCAACTGGTCGGTGAGTTGACCAAGCGCAGCCCGGACAGCGCGAGCGAGACCGTAGCGCGCGTTCGCGAGCGCTTCGTGAACCGCGCCTTGCAGGTGCAACTCGATCTGACGGCGTTGGCCGACGGCGCGGACCGCCCGGCGACGATTACGCGGCGTCTGGCCGAGAGTGCCGACTACCTGGCCCAGGTTGTTGCCAGCCTGGAAGGCAAGGAGTCGAGCGTTGGTGCGTTGCCAAGAATCATTGGCGCCGAAGCCACGGTACAACTGGCCGAGCTGCGCAGCGGCGTTGCGGAGCTGAATGCCGCCGTTCGCCGCGCCGTCAACGCGGCGCCGCAGACCGCGGGATCGGCGCGGCAGGTTGAGTCATTGACCGACAATGCCCGCGCGTTAGCCGCGTTGGCGCGCCAGAACAGTCCGGCCGGCGGCTCCGCGCCCTGGTGGCCGGCGATCTTCATTTTGTTAGCACTGGCGCCGCTGTGGTTGATCTGGGGGCAGGTGCGCGAGCTGCGCGCCGAGGCGGATCGCCAGCGGCTCGCGGCCGCGACCCAGCACCTGGCCGCCGATCGCAATCAGGAAGCCATCCTGCGACTGCTCGATGAGCTCTCGAGTCTCGCCGACGGCGATCTCACCGTGCAGGCCACGGTGACCGAAGACATGACCGGCGCGATCGCGGATTCAATCAACTATGCGGTCGATGCGCTGCGTGGCCTGGTGACGACCATCAACCAGTCGGCGATATCGCTCGATGGCGCCACCAAGCAGACCCAGGCGCTGGCGCAACACCTGACGAAAGCGAGCTCGGCGCAGTCACGGCAGATTGGCCAGGCCAGTGAATCGGTTGCGGAAATGGCGGGCTCCACCGAAGAGGTCTCGGGCAATGCCGAGCGCGCGGCCGATGTTGCGCGCCATTCCGTCGACGTCGCTCACAAGGGCGGCGATGCCGTGCGGCGCACGATCGATGGCATGAATGCGATCCGTGAGACCATCCAGGAAACCAGCAAGCGCATCAAGCGGCTGGGTGAATCCTCGCAGGAGATCGGCAACATCGTCGAACTCATCAACGACATCGCCGAGCAAACCAACATCCTGGCGCTGAACGCTTCCATCCAGGCCTCGATGGCCGGCGAGGCCGGGCGCGGATTTGCGGTCGTGGCCGACGAAGTACAGCGGCTCGCCGAACGCGCTGCCAACGCCACCAAGCAGATCGAAGTCCTGGTGCGGACGATTCAATCTGACACCAACGAAGCGGTCGTCTCGATGGAACGCAGCACTGCCGACGTGGTCGGCGGCGCCTTGCTGGCGGAGAACGCCGGCGCCGCGCTCGAGGAAATCGAGCAGGTTTCGAACCAGATCGCGAGCCTGGTGCAGAACATCTCCGGCAGCGCCCGCCAGCAGTCCGGTTCGGCGCAGGCGATCGCGCGCAACATGAGCGTGCTCAAGGAAATCAGTTCGCAGACCGCGGAGTCCACCGGTGCAACTTCGCAGCAGATCGCCAAGCTGGCGGATCTGTCGGCGGACTTGCGCCGTTCGGTCGCCGGATTCCGTTTGCCCGGCGGTGCTGACCATGGCTGATATCGCGGAACAATCAGTGCAGATTGTCGGCCGCGAGCTGGCGAACACGCTGGCTGAGGCCCGCAATGCGCTCGAGGCTTACGCCGACCAGCAGGAAAACAGCGCTTTGCTGCAGCGTTGCGCCGCTGAACTGCGCACCGCACGCGGCGTACTCAAGGTACTCGAGATCTACGGCGCCGCGCTGCTGGCCGAGGAAATGGAACTGGTCGCCGTTTACCTGCTGGAGGCGCCCGATGACCGGCGCAATCATGCCGAGGTGCTTGATGCGCTGATGCGCGCGGTCGTGCAGCTGCCAGGCTACCTGGAACGGGTGCTGGCGGGCGGGCGCGACATGGCGCTGCTGCTGCTGCCGCTGCTCAACGATTTACGCGCGGTGCGCGGCAGTGCGCTGCTGTCCGAAGGCACGTTGCTGCTGCTCAACCTGAAGTCCGACCAGCAGCCTAACAAACCGCCCGCAAAGCCTCTGCCCGGTACCGATCTGTACTCGGTCGCGCGCCGCGAGCGCATGCGGTTTCAGATGGGCCTGGTGGGCTGGATCCGGGGCGAGCGCATCGACGAGAACCTGCGCGCGCTGTCGGATGTGGCGGCGGAAATCGAGCAGCGCGCAACACAACAGCCGGTGTTCCAGTTGTGGTGGGTCGTTGGCGCCCTGGTCGAGGCGCTGCGGAACGCCGGCCTCGAAGGCAGCGTCTCCATCAAGCGATTGTTAGGTCTTGCGGATCGCGAGATCAAGCGCCTGCTGGAA
>JAYUGT010000007.1:0-2555 GCA_043738315.1 Gammaproteobacteria bacterium | reverse complement strand
ATCTGCCCGAGATCGTGACGCTGCTCGGCGTGGCGGGCTGGGCAGTCGCGACGGTTTACATGCGCAGCTTCCCCTCCGGGCTCGATCTCATGACCTTTACCGGCGGACAGATGCTGATCGGCGGATTGCTGCTGACCACCGTGGGCCTCGCAACTGGCGAAGGCCCGCGCTGGCACTGGTCGCCGGTGGGATCGGTCTCGTTGCTCTACATGTTGTTCATGTCGAGCATCATCGGCTACACCGCCTACGCCTGGCTCGCGCGGCACAGCGCGCCTGCGGTCGTGAGCAGCTACAGCTACGTCGTGCCTGCGATCTCGGCGTTGTTAGGCTGGTGGTTGCTCGGCGAGCACCTGACCAGCGCACAATTCCTCGGCATGATGGTCATGCTCGCCGGTGTTGCACTCGCCACCTGGCCGCGCGACGCGAAGTCGCTAAGGACAAACGCTAACGAGGGGCACGGCGCGTAGCGCCGCAAGATCAATCGACTGCTCGCGGCGTTCTGCAACCGGGAATTCGATCACCGCGGTCATGTTGTCGCCGGCTGCGTCGCGCAGATTCGTCAGTCCCTGGTAGCGCATCAGGGCGCGATCACTCCTGCGGTAAGTGGCGTCGATGTACGGCAGGAACCAGCCCAGAAAACCTGACAGATTCAGGCGAATGACGCTCGCCGGGGCGCCTTCGATGACTGCGTCACCGTGCTTGCTGATCTTGAATTCCACCTCGTGCAGGCGGCTCGGCACCAGAAAAGCGAATTTGACGCTTTGGCCCCGTTCCAGCTCGGTCCAGTGGCGCTTCAGGAACTCATCGAAACCGGCATCGGCGACAATGCTTTTTCCAGCGGGTAACAGCGCATTGCGTTCGCTGCGCCGGGGTCCGGGAACCTGAAAAACCTGGGCGCGGCCGTTAGCCAGCGTACGCAGTCCCTCGACATACCCGAGCCTCGCGTCGGTCAGCGTAAAGCGCGGCATCTCGCGCGAAGGCGCGTAGTCCAGTTCCTTGCGCGCGAATATGGCGTCGCTGCCAGGGCACTGGTAATGCACGATGCGGGTTTCCCGGGCCGTTCCCGGCGCACTGATGAAATGCATTTCGCGGTACAGCGGCCTGCCGGTAGCCACGTCGCGCGCGGCGCCCTGGAAAGTGATGCCGGTGGCAGCCGCCGCCAGCGGCGCGGCTGCGCAAAGCACGGTCGCGATTGCCCATGACCCGGGCCGGGTTGTGATCCTTCGCATTTGTCAGTCGTGCCGCGACCGGAATGCTTCGATGCGCCCTTTGGGGCCGATGAACCACGAACCGATCCAACCGGTAACGCTGACTACCAGGGAGCCTAACAGCGCGGCGCGGAATCCGGACACTCCGAAACCGGGCAGCAACCACGCCACCAGCCCCAGCATTCCGGCGTTGATGACCAGCAGGAACAGCCCTATGGTCACGATCGTAATTGGAAAGGTCAACACGACCGCCACCGGGCGCACGATCGCATTCACGACGCCTAACAGCGCGCCGGCGAGCAACAGCGTCAGCGGCGAGTTGATGGATATTCCGTCGACCACATTGGTCGCCAGCCAGAGCCCCATGGCTGCGATTACGGCTCTCAGTATAAATCCGGTCATGGCAACTCCTCAGGATTAGAGATTACTCGTTTAACGTACCGCTTCGGGTGCGAGGTCCAGTTTGTTTTCCAGATAAACCTTGAGCCGGGCTAACGACTGTCGCCAGCCCATCTGGCGCTGCATGTAGAACGCCCCGTGCTCATCGGTGCGCGGAAATCCGCTGCCCAGCACGCGCACGATCGATTGCCCGTCACGAAATTCCACCAGCACGTCGTCGACCACCGCGCCTTCAAAGGCCGGAACGTCCTCCGGATGCAAATGAATCATGCGTATGCGGCGCGGCGCCAGCAGGATATCGATATGCGCCGAAAATGGCCGTTTTCGGTCCAGGCTTCCCGCAATCAAGCCACCAACCTGCAAACTGATCTTCGAACCCGCACCCATCCAGCGCTCCATGGCAGCCGTGGTGGTCAGCGCAGCCCAGACCCTTTCGAGCGGCGCTTCGATATCGACCCTGGCGGCATAGGCTCGCGTTTTCTCGACCATGCCGTTATTCTGCCACCCGGCGGCAGCACAACAACAAATATTCCACTTCGGGAGCAACTAAATATGACTTCAAACATGGCAGCAGTCTGGTTCGTGATTTCGCTGGCTCTGGTCGAATATTTCTATTTCGTCATGGCGGTTGGTGCCGCGCGTGGCAAGCACAAGATTGCCGCGCCCGCCGTGACCGGCAACCCGGACTTCGAGCGCGCCTACCGGATACAGATGAATACCCTGGAGCAGCTGATCGTATTCGTGCCGTCGATGATCTGCTTTGCGACCTTTGTTAGCGAGCGCTGGGCTGCGATCCTCGGCCTGGTATTTGTCATCGGCCGGCTGATGTACGGGATCGGCTACAGCAAGGCGGCGGACAAGCGCGGCTGGGGCTTCATGGTTTCCGCGATACCGCAGCTGATTTTGTTAGTCGGCGGCCTTATTTACGCGGGCCTGGCGGCGTATCGC
>JAYUGT010000006.1:0-6386 GCA_043738315.1 Gammaproteobacteria bacterium | reverse complement strand
GTTGCTGACAGAAAAATTTGGTTGCAGCGCCGCGATCAATTACCGCAGCGAAGATGTCAGCGCGCGGATCGGGGCGCTCTGCCCTGACGGCATCGATGTTTTTTTCGACAACGCCGGTGGCGCGATCCTCGACGCCGGGCTCGCACACATCCGGCGCCACGCGCGCATCGTGCTGTGCGGCGCAATCTCCCAGTACGTCGCCGGTGGCGAGCAGCCCTATGCGTTGCGCAACGCCTATAACATCTTCAAGCAGATGGCGTGCATGGAGGCGTTCTTCATTTACGAGTTGTCCGAACACTTTCCGCGTGCCGAAAAAGTTCTCGCCGACTGGATCGCGGCGGGCAAACTTGTCTACCAGGAAGATATTCTCGAGGGGCTTGAGAAAATGCCCGAGGCGCTGATCCGTCTCTTTGCCGGCCAGAATCTCGGCAAGCAGCTGGTGCGCGTGTCCTGAAACAGGCCTGCGGCAGCGGCGTCAGGCGCGGCTGCCAAACGCCAGCAGGATTGCGCCGGCGGCCACGATGACGGCGCCCAGCCAGCGTCGCCGGCCAACCGGCTCGCGCAAGAAAATCGCAGCAATCGCGGCGCCGAAGACCACTGAGGTCTCGCGCAGCGCAGTGACATAGGCGATGGGTGCGATGGTCTGCGCCCAGAGCGCCAGGCCGAATCCGACCACGGTCATCGCACCCGCGGCCAGCAATGGCGGCGCACGGCCGCGCATGTTCGCGCGTAGCGGCCTGATGCCACGCTGCCAGAGTCCGAAGGCAGTTGCCGGCAGGAATGTCGCGAAAGACGAGAATCCCATGTACATGATTGCATCGCCACTGGCGCGCGCACCCAGCGCGTCAAGCAGCGAGTAGATGGCGATGGTGAGGCCGGTTAGGCCGGCCCAGGCGGTGGCGGTAAGGGACGCGTGCCGTGTCAGGCCGATGGCTGCGATGCCCAGGCTCACCAACAGAATTCCGGCCAGGGCCGCGGGCGATGGGTGTTCGCCCACCCACAGCGCGCCGCCCAGCGTGACCAGCAGCGGCGCGAGTCCGCGCGCGATGGTGTACACATGGCTCAGGTCGCCGCTGGCATAGCCACGATTGAGCGCGGTCCAGTAGACGACGTGGACCAGCGATGAGCCTAGCAGAAAAGGCCAGGCCGCAGCCGGCGGAATGCCGCGCCAGGCGATGATCGCCACACCTAACAGCATGCCGCCCAGTCCCATGATCGCAAGGTCCGCGAATCGGTCGCCACCGGACTTCAGCGTCGCGTTCCAGCTCGCGTGAATGACCGCGGACAGCAGTGCGGCGACAATGGCTTCAACAGGCATCGCGCTACCGAGTTCTCAGAACCACCCGTAATTGAAGCTCACCGAGATGCGTTCTTCGTTAGCCGGGTTGGGCGGCACTTCGTGGCGCAGCCAGCTTTCAAACAGGATCAGGTTGCCGGCCTTGGCGGGAATTTCGATCCAGGTGCGATTGGCCATGCGCGCTTTCGCCTTGCGGGGCGGGGCGGCCATGAACCGGTCCAGCCGCGGATCTTCCAGCTTGAGACCGGCGCATCCGGCCGGCGTCTGCACGTAGTAGGTCCCGGATATCGTCGCCAGCGGGTGCAGGTGATTGGTATGCACAACCTGCCTCGGCATCACGTTGGCCCAGCAGTCGGTCATGACCAGCACGCGTCCCTGCAGATCGAAGTCCAGGGCTTTGGCAAAACGCGTGACATGGGTATCGACGTGGCCTTGCAGGGTCTCGAACATCGGCGACATCAGGTGCAGCCGCGGCAGCGAGTTGTAGGACGTATAGCCGCCGGGATAGCGGCGCGCGGACCACTTCTGGCCAGCGCGATCGTCCAGGCGGATCTGCCGGCAGGTGCGCGCCATGCGCGCGGTAAACGCCGCTGCGCCGCGCGTTAGCAAAGGCGCGACATAGACCTGAGTCTGGAAAAGAGACTGAACGCTCATGGGCAAATCCTATCAGTAACGCAGCCGGTAGACCGCGAGATCCCGGCGCAACTCGGGCAGCAGGATGAAGACGGCCAGCAGGTTCGGGATGGCCATGCAGAAATTCATCGAGTCGGCAAAATTGACCACCTGGGTCAGCGGAAAGGTTGCGCCGATCGACAGCACGGCGCACAGCAACAGTCGGTAGGCCGCGCGCTGCCGGCTTGAATCGCCTAACAACCAGGTCCAGGCTGTTTCGCCGTAGTAACCCCAGCTGAGGATGGTCGAGAGCGCGAACAGGATCACGCAGACGGCAAGCACGATAGGAAACCACGGCACCACGGTCGCGAATGCCTGCGAGGTGAGCGCCACGCCCTGCGCGCTGCCGTGCAGCGGCACGCCGCTGACGACGATCACGATTGCGGTCAGGAAACAGATGACGACCGTGTCGAGGAAAGGCTCGATCAGCGCCGCGTGCCCCTGCGACAGGGGTTCGTGGGTCCTGACCGTCGCGTGTGCCATGGGCGCTGAACCGAGACCCGCCTCGCAGGAAAACGCCGCGCGCCGGAAGCCCTGGAGCAACGCGCCTACCACGCCGCCCTCAACCGCCTGCGGCGCAAAAGCCTCGCGCAGGATCGTGGCGGCGGCGTCGCCCACATGCGCCGCGTTGGCGATGATCACGACAATGCAGGCGACGATGTACAGCAGGCACATAAACGGCACCAGTTTTCCGGTCCAGGCCGCAATCCGGCGCATGCCGCCGAACAACACGACTCCCACCCAGATCGCGATCGCGAGCCCGAACATCCAGCCCTGCTGCAGCCCCGAGACCTCGCGAAACTGCGCGTACGCCTGGTTGACCTGGAACACGGTCATGGAGCCGCCGATGGTCGCGATGCAGAAAAACACGGCTAACAACTTGCCGATCCCCGGCAGGCCGATGCGGCCGAGGGCGATCGGGACGTAGTGCATGGCGCCGCCGCTGACCGTGCCGTCGGCGCGCAGCTTGCGGTACTTGACCGCCAGGCTCACCTCGGAGAACTTGGCGCTCATCGCGAGAAATCCCGCCAGCACCATCCACAGGGTCGCGCCCGGGCCACCTAACGAGACTGCCACCGCAACGCCGGCGATATTCCCGAGGCCAACCGTGCCGGACACTGCCGTTGCCAGCGCCTGGAAGGGCGTGGTCTCACCGGCGGCGTCAGCGCTCACATAGTCGCCGCGGATGACGCGCAGCGCATGCCGGAAACCGCGCACGTTGACGAAGCCCATGGCCAGCGTGCACACCACACCGCCCGAAATCAGCCACACCACGATCAGCGGCACCTGGGCGCCGGCAAGCGGCACGGCGTAAAAGACCACGGCCGCGATGCGCTCGGTCAGCGGGCCCAGGAGGCCGTTGATCCAGGCGTCAATATTCATCGCTGTGACCCGGACGGCTTTGCCGGCCGCGCGCGATCAAGCTTGAATGGCTCGCCGGACGCCACCCCGGTGATGCGCTTGCCGGTCTTGATCACGAACTTGTGATCGACAAACCACAGGCTGCGGTTCGACAGCGAAATTTCGTTGTCGGTGTACACAGCATCGCCATCCCATTTGAACTGGCAGGCCCTGGGCAGCTGGCGGCCGCGAAACAACTCGCCGCGACGGTAAAATACATAGTCGCAGCCATCGGTGCGGCGCAGGTCCGCGGGCTTCAAGCTAACAAGATCGGCCGCGGTGATCTCGCCCTGCATTTTCATGAAGTGCTTCATCAGCACTTCTTCGGCGCCGGGTCCGGCCTGCAGCGTAGCGATTCGATAGGATTTCCGCGGGCCGCTGGCAGTCTCGGTTTTGTTTACCCAAAGAAATGCATGCGGTCCAAATGCCGGGACGTCGATGCGCGTGATCGTGGTCTCGACGCGCGCATGCCGGTCCGCTTCCGGCAACGCGCGGCGCGTGTCGACGTAATTCTGGTTGGCGTTGTCGTAAATTCCCGGCAACAGTTCCGCCATGATCAACAGGTTGCGTTGGCCCGGCGTCGAATCCTGTCCCTGGGCCTGAGCGCGCAGCGACATCGTGGCGCAGCTGAGCAACGCCAACATGCCGATAGACGTGCGACCGGCCATAGTCATGAGCGAATCTCCCTGCGATGCGGCTACTATCCGAGTATGCCGCAACGGGGGGGTCCATGAAATCGAAAGCGATGCTGAACCAACTGATCCAATGGACACTCATGCTTGGCTTGGGCGCAGCCAGCGTGTTAGCTGCGCAGGCCGCCGACCCGGTGATCACGACCGTCCCGCCGCCGGTGTATACCGATCCGGCAACAGTCACTCCGGGAACCAAGGCCGTGGCCCGCCGCACGACGCTGCTGGTCAGCGACCTGGAACGCAGCAAGCGGTTCTACGAGGCTCTCGGTTTCCGCGAGGACCGGCGCGTCGAGGTGTCCGATGCGCCATCGCTCAAGACCTTCGGGCTGCCGCTCGGCACGCAGCTGACCTTCATCCGCATGACCATGGACAACACCCTGTCGACCGGCCGCATCGATGGCGGCACGCTGGGTCTCGCCCAGGTCCACAACCGCAAACTCAGGACGCTGCGCCGGCTGACAAAAGGCGAAACCATGATCGGCACGACCATCCTGATCTTCACCACCGATGGTGTCGATGCCGTTTACGCCCGGCTCGTGGCGCTGGGCGCTGAAATCCTTTACCCGCCGATGGCGGCGTCGGGCGGTCTGCGATCGATGGTGGCGCGCGACCCGGACGGCACGCGCATGGAAATCACTCAGCCTGGTGTGCCGCGTTAGCTACAGCTCTGAATACTTGCGGGCGTTACCGCGCGCCTTGTCGGCCGGGTACTTGCGGGCATTGATGGCGAGTTTCGCCTGCGCCGCCTCGATCAGGTCCACATCCAGCTTGTCGGCAAGCCTGATCAGGTACAGCAGGACATCCGCGAGCTCTTCGCGCACGCCCGCCCGTGCCTCGCTTGTTAGCTCGGCGGATTGCTTGGGCGTCAGCCATTGGAAATGTTCCAGCAGTTCGGCGGCTTCCACGCTCAGTGCCGCCGCCAGGTTTTTCGGCGTATGGAACAGGTCCCAATCGCGTTCGCGTGCAAATTCCCGCAGCGCGTCACGGAGCGATTCCAGGTCGGAGTTGGCCATAGGCACAAGGCTACGGTATAAATCGGTCGCCATGCCAGCACCGCCTGCCAAACCCAAGCCGCTGCCCATCGAAGTTGCCATCGCATTGTCCGATGGGCGCCGGATCGAGGCGACCAAGTTGCTGCGGGCGGCCGAGGGCTGTGACCTCAACACGGCCTACGGGCGTATCAATGAAGCGATCCTCGCGGATCCAATGCTGAAGGAAAAAATGGACACGCAGGCCCGCGAGTTGCGCCGCACGCTCATTTTCTGGGCGGTGATCGTCGATGTAATAATTCTGGTTGGCATCATTTACTGGTTTTTTCGCAAGGGGTAACAACATGATCGGCTATGTCACGGTGGGTACGAACAATCTGCAGCGCGCGGGCGCTTTCTACGATGCATTGCTGAAGGAGCTGGGCGCCGAGCGCGGCATGGCGAGCGAGAAATACATCGGCTGGGCCAACGCCCCGAATTCGCCGATGTTCCTGGCGATCACCCCACATGACGGCAAACCCGCGACCGTGGGCAACGGCATGATGATCAGCCTGCAGGCCAAGTCCAAAGAGCAGGTGGACCGCGTCTACAAGAAGGCCCTGGCGTTAGGCGGCAAGGACGAGGGCGCGGCCGGTCCGCGCGGCGACAATTTTTACGGCGGCTATTTCCGCGACCTCGACGGCAACAAGCTCTGCGTCTTCATCATGTCCTGACGACAGCAGCCGGGCGGCGACCTTCGCCGCCTGCTGCGCATATCCGGTCGATTGCGTCAGTTTTCAGCCTGCCCCAGGGGTTCGCGGGACGGAGGACCCATGCCAAGATCCTGCACGGATTTCATTTGGGCATTGCGCCCGAACCCGTGGCGCAGGGGTGCTGTGCTCCCATCAAGGAAGAACCAACATGCGTGAATTGACTCACAACGAACTGTCAGCGGTTTCGGCCGGCGAATTGACCTGCACGATCAGTCTCGCGCAGGGCATCGGCTGCACCGGCACCGTCAAGGACTGGAAGCAGGTCTACAACGACGCCGTGGGCGCCGTCACCGACCTGTTTGAGTCCTGGTTCGGCTGATCGCCCGATCGACTGGTAACAAGCATCGCGATATCGGCGCTGATCCTGGCGCCGATATTCGTTCAGGAAAGGACTGGCGCTTATGGAAACTCCATACAAAAATGTCGACGGCAAAAAATATCTGATCGCATTCCTGCTGTCGCTGATTCCGATGGCGGGCGAAAACCTGGCTTCCGCGCTGGCGCTCGACCGGGATCTCACGGATCTGGTGCTGCTGGCGCTGACGATCATCCTGATGTTCCGGATCATCCCGGAGAAACCGCA
>JAYUGT010000005.1:0-44947 GCA_043738315.1 Gammaproteobacteria bacterium | reverse complement strand
TTCCGCCAGCAATTCACGATAGCGTGCGGCGGCATCGGCCGAGGCCGGATCGACCGCGCGCAGCCGCTCCGGCCAGAGCCACTGGCCGAGGTGATGAGTCGGATCAGTCATGCGGCGGCCCGATGCCGGTCGCGCGCACCGAGTGTCAGGACTTCAAAGCCGTTGTCGGTGACCAGTATCGTGTGTTCCCACTGCGCCGACAGTGAATGGTCCTTGGTAATGACGGTCCAGCCGTCACCTAACAGTTTGACGTGGCGCTTGCCGGCATTCAGCATCGGCTCGATGGTGAAGGTCATGCCGGCACGCAGTTCCAGGCCGGTGCCCGGCTGGCCGTAATGCAACACCTGCGGATCTTCGTGATAGACGCGGCCGATGCCATGACCGCAGTACTCGCGCACCACGGAATATTCATGCGACTCGGCGTAGGCCTGGATCGCATGTCCGACGTCACCTAACGTCGCGCCCGGGCGCACCTGCTCGATGCCGCGCCACATTGCTTCGCGCGTGGCTTCGACCAGGCGCCTGGCGGGAGGGGGCGGCGTCCCCACGAAGTACATGCGGCTGGTGTCACCATGGAATTCGTCGCGAATGACGGTGACATCGATATTGAGGATGTCGCCATTCTTCAGCCGTTTGTCGTTAGGTATGCCATGGCAGACCACATGGTTGACGGAGGCGCAGATGGTCTTGGGGAAGCCACGGTAGCCGAGATTGGCGGGCAGGGCGCGCTGCACCCTGGTGATGTGTTCATGGCAGACACGGTCGAGCTCGTCCGTGGTCACCCCCGGCTGGACGTGGTCGGTGATGATATCGAGCACTTCCGCGGCCAAACGGCCCGCTTCGCGCATTTTCTGCTGTTCTTGAGGGTTTTTCAGGGTGTACTGCATGGAAAGCAGCGTGCAAGCCATTGATTTGACGGGGGGTGAATGGTATAAAGCGCCGCCGTTTTTGGCAAACAAACCACACGCGTATCGTTAAATCGGCAGTTGGGTGTCTCTGGCAACAGGGATGACTGCCGAGATACGCGGAGGCTTAACCCGACAAGGAGATATTGAGATGGCCAGCGTGTCCATGCGACAGATGCTGGAAGCGGGTGTTCATTTCGGACACCAAACCCGCTTCTGGAACCCGAAAATGGCGGAGTACATTTTCGGCGAACGAAACAAGATCCACATTATCAACCTCGAAAAGACCCAGCCGTTGTTCGCGGAAGCTGCCGCGTTCATCAAGGGCGTGGTCGCCGATGGTGGCACAGTGCTGTTTGTCGGCACC
This sequence comes from Gammaproteobacteria bacterium, assembly GCA_043738315.1. Lineage (GTDB taxonomy): Bacteria > Pseudomonadota > Gammaproteobacteria > Steroidobacterales > Steroidobacteraceae > UBA964. The sequence goes on along the minus strand of JAYUGT010000005.1, from coordinate 43,675 downwards.
AAGCGCTCGGCCCGGGACGCGGTGCTCAAAGAGGCACTGCGCTGCGAAATGCCCTACGTCAATCAGCGCTGGCTGGGCGGCATGCTGACCAATTTCAAGACCATCCGCGGCTCGGTGAAGCGCCTCGCCGACCTGGTCGAGATGAAGGCCAATGGCCTGCTCGACAAGCGCGGCAAGAAGGAAGCCACCATGCTGCGCCGCGAGATGGAAAAGCTCGAGCGCAGCCTGGGCGGCATCAAGAACATGGACTCCCTGCCCGATGCCATCTTCGTCATCGATGTCGGTCACGAGAACATCGCGATCCACGAGGCCCGCAAGCTTGGGATCCCAGTGGTCGCGATTGTCGACACGAATTGCACGCCGGACCACATCGACTATGTTGTACCGGGTAATGATGACGCGATGCGTGCCATCGCGCTTTACTGCGGCGGCGTCGCCGAAGCGGTCCTTGAAGGCAAGGCCTCGGTGCCGAACATCATGGTGGGCGAGGACGACTTCGTTGAACTGGACGAGCAGGGTAATCCCAAGCCGAAGTCGGCTCGCGACAATGCCCGCAACAAACCGCGCCGTGACGCCAACGTACGCAGCCGCAAGGCGGCCCCGGCGCGTCGCCGGCCCCAGCCTGCCATCGCCGCCGAGGTAGTCGTGGCCCCGGTGGCTGCAGCGGTGGCGCCGGTGGTGGTCGACGAAGTCGACGTGGCCGATGACGTGGATGCCGGCGATGCGCCCAAAAGCGTTAGCAGCAGCGTCAAGCGTCGCAGCACCACGGGTGCTCCGGGTGGCGCGCGGCGCAAGGGCTAAGTCATGAGTGTCACAGCAGAAGCGGTCAAGCAGCTACGCGAGCGTACCGGCGCCGGCATGATGGAGTGCAAGAAAGCCCTGGTTGAAACTGGTGGCAATCTGGACTCCGCGGCCGAGTTGATGCGCAAGCAGGGCCTGGCCAAGGCTGACAAGAAAGCCACCCGCATTGCGGCAGAGGGCGTCATCGTGCTGGAAAAAGCGGCCGATGGCCGTTCCGCCACGATGATCGAAGTCAACTGCGAGACCGATTTTGTCGCGCGCGACGCGGATTTCCAGCGTTTTGCTGCGGAAGTTGTCAAGGCCGCGGCAACCACCCGCGCCAAAGACGTCGAGGCCCTGGCGGCCGCCAGGCTTGCCAGCGGCCAGTCGGTCGATGAGGCGCGCCGTGGCCTGGTTGCCAAGATCGGCGAGAACATCAGCGTGCGGCGCGTGGCGCAGCTGTCGTCCGACAGCGCGTTAGGCGCTTATCTGCACGGCAGCCGCATTGGCGCCATGGTGGCGGTCAGTGGTGGCGACGCTGCGCTGGCGCATGATCTGGCGATGCAGGTCGCGGCGAGCAACCCGCGCTATGTGGCATTCGCCGACGTGCCTGCGGGCGAAGTGGCGCGCGAGCGCGAAATACTGATTGAGCGCGCCAAGAGCAGTGGCAAGCCGGCCGAGATCGTCGCCAAGATGGTCGAGGGCCAGTTGCGCAAGGCTTTCAACGAAGTCACGCTCGTTGGCCAGGCTTTCGTCAAGGATCCGGAACAGACCATCGAGCAGTTGTTGAAAAAATCCGGCGCCAGCATCAAGGGCTTTTGCCGCTTTGAGGTCGGTGCCGGCATCGAGAAGAAACAGGATGACTTCGTGGGCGAGGTCATGGCGCAGGTCAAGGCGAGCAGCAAGTAAACGCTGCCGAAAACAAGCCCCGCGAGACGGGGCTTTTTTTCAGCCGCGGAAAGTGACAACAGGTAATGAACGCAGTCCGATACAAACGCATTCTTCTCAAGCTGTCCGGCGAGGCGCTGATGGGCGCAGGCGACTACGGGATCGATCCCGCGGTACTGAAGCGCATCGCGCTGGAGATCCAGGACGTCATGGCGCTGGGCGTGCAGGTCGCGGTAGTGATCGGTGGCGGCAACATTTTCCGCGGCGCCGGGTTGGCGCGGGCCGGCATGGACCGCGTGACCGGGGACCACATGGGCATGTTAGCCACGGTGATGAACAGCCTGGCGATGCAGGATGCGCTCGAGGGCATTGGTGTCTTTGCGCGCGTGCAGTCGGCGATCCGCATCAACGAAGTGTGCGAAGACTATATCCGGCGCCGGGCGATCCGCCACCTGGAAAAAGGCCGCGTGGTGCTGTTTGCGGCGGGCACCGGCAACCCGTTCTTCACCACTGACACGGCCGCGAGTCTGCGCGCCGTGGAAATCGGCGCCGACGTGCTGCTCAAGGCCACCAAGGTGAACGGCATTTATTCCGAGGATCCGGTCAAGAACCCGGCCGCGACCCGCTATACACAGCTGACTTTCGACCGGGTGCTGGATGACCGCCTTGCCGTGATGGATGCGACGGCGATCGTGCTGTGCCGTGACAATCGCCTGCCGCTGCAGGTATTCAATCTCGGCAACGCGGGCGACATCAAGCGCATAGTGCTGGGTGAGAATGTCGGCACCGTGGTAACCAATGAATAGTGGCCTAACGAGGAGTGCACCGTGTTAGATGACTTACGCAAAGACGCAGTGCAGCGCATGCAGAAATGCGTTGCAGCGTTCCAGGCCGATCTCAGGAAGATGCGCACCGGCCGGGCACACCCGAGCCTGGTGGAGCACATGAAGGTTGATTATTACGGCACCGAAACCCCGCTCAACCAGCTGGCTAACATCTCGATCGAGGACGCGCGCACGCTGACGATCACGCCCTGGGACAAGGCGGCTGTGCAGGCGATCGAAAAAGCCATTTTCAAGAGCGACCTGGGATTGACGCCGATGACGGCCGGCACCGTGATCCGCCTGCCCATGCCGCCGCCGACCGAAGAGCGGCGTCGCGACATGGTCAAGATGCTCAAGGCCGATGCCGAGAATGCCCGCGTTGCGATTCGCGGCGTGCGTCGCGACGTGCTTGCGGACGTGAAGGAAGCGCTCAAGGAAAAGATGATTACCCAGGACGAGGAAAAGAGCGCCCAGACCGACATCCAGAAGCTGACCGACAAGTACGTGGCCGAAATCGATCAGACGGTCGTGACCAAAGAAAAAGAGGTCATGCAGGTGTAGGGCCTGCATGTCCGACGTGACCACCGACCAGCGCGCTGCCGGACGCGTTCCGCGCCACCTTGCTGTCATCATGGATGGCAACGGGCGCTGGGCTGAGGCGCGTGGCGAAACGCGCACCGCCGGACATCGCGCGGGTCTCGAGCCGGTCCGCATGTGTATCCGCGAGTGCCTGCGCCACGGCATCGGGCTGCTGACAATATTCGCGTTCTCCAGCGAAAACTGGCAGCGCCCGGAAGCTGAAGTGCGCACGCTGATGAACCTTTTCATGGAGTCGCTGGATCGTGAGATCGATGAGCTTGCGGCTAACGGCGTTGCGATTCGCTTTATCGGCGATCGACAGGCGCTCGCGGTGCGCCTGCAACAGCGGATTCTGGCGGCGGAGCAGCGGCTGGGCGATAACCGCAAGCTGTTGTTTCAGGTGGCAGTGAGCTATGGCGGCCGCTGGGACATTGTCAGCGCCGCGAAAGCGCTCGCCAGGCAATGCCAGAGCGGCGCCCTGCGGCCGGACGATATAGACGAGCAGCGCTTCGGCGCGGCACTCGCGCTGGGCAATGGAGCAGACCCGGACCTGTTCATTCGCACCGGCGGCGAGCACCGCATCAGTAATTTCCTGCTGTGGAATCTCGCCTACACCGAGCTGTGGTTCACCGACACGCTCTGGCCGGATTTTGCCGAGGCTGATTTCGCGACCGCACTCGACGCATTTGCCGTGCGTGAACGGCGCTTCGGGCGCACCGGTCAGCAGGCCCGTGGAGCGTCGCATGCTTAAGCAACGCCTGCTGACGGCCGCGGTCGTTGCCGTTTTCCTGCTTGCGGTGCTGTTTCTGCTGCCGCCGGTCGCCACGCTGGGCGTGGTTACGCTGGTTATCGTGTTGGGCGCCTGGGAGTGGTCGGCGCTGTTGCCGCCGCAATTTGGCATGGCGCGCTGGTTGCTGCCGGCGCTGCTGGCGCTGCTGATGGCCTGGTGGTGGCGCTCGCCGCCCGATGCCGATGCCGCACGGATGGTGCTGGCGGGCTCAGCAGCCTGGTGGCTGATTGCGTTTTTCTGGATCGTGCTCGCACCGGTGCGAGGTCACCCGGTGCTGACCGCACTGGCGTGCCCGCTGTCCTTGGCGCCGCTCTGGGTTGCGGTGGCCGGCCTGCGCGGTTCGGACCGGCACGGCGCATGGATAATTCTGTTAGCACTGGCGATCGTCGTGGCAGCCGACACCGGCGCCTACTTTGCCGGTCACGCGTTTGGTCGCGTCAAGCTGGCGCCGCAGGTCTCTCCGGGCAAGACCTGGGAGGGCGTTATCGGTGGTTTGTTAGCATCCGCTGCGATCGCGTATGCGGGCGCTCGCTGGCTGGGCTGGCCGGTCCAGCAGGTCCTGCCTCTGGCACTCGCGGCAGCCGGCCTGTCGGTGGTGGGCGACCTGCTGGAAAGCAAGATGAAGCGGCAGGCGGGGGTCAAGGACAGCGGGCATTTGTTTCCCGGCCACGGTGGCGTGTTAGATAGGATCGACAGCCTGGTCGCTGGCCTGCCGGTGCTGGCGCTTGGCTTCTCGTGGTTTGGCTGGCTGGCATGAGCTGCTCGGCATGAAAGGGATCGCAATTCTCGGCTCCACCGGCTCGATAGGCTGCAGCACGCTGGAGGTCCTGGCGCTGCATCCGGAGCGCTATCGTGTGGTCGCCCTCGGAGCCTGGCGTCGCGATGAATTGCTGTTCGAGCAGGTGAGCAGATTTGCGCCGGAATTTGCGGTCATGGCCGATGAGGCGGCGGCCGCGCGCCTGGCGGCACGCCTGCGCGGCACCGGCAGCCGCACCCAGGTCCTGGCAGGCGCGGAGGCACTGGCCGGGATCGCAGCGCTGGCGAGCGTCGAGCAGGTCATGTGCGCCATCGTGGGTGCCGCGGGCCTGCCGTCAACCCTGGCGGCGGCGCGCGCCGGCAAGCGCATTTTGTTAGCTAACAAGGAAGCGCTGGTCATGGCCGGCGAGCTGCTGCTCGAAGCGGTGCGGCGCGGCGGTGGCGATTTGCTGCCGATCGACAGCGAGCACAATGCGATCTTCCAGTGCCTGCCGCTGGGCACGCGCTGCGGCGTGGCGCCGTCGGGACTCAGGCGGATCATCCTGACAGGATCGGGTGGGCCGTTCCGCGACTGGACACAGGCGCAAATCGATGTGGCCACGCCCGCGCAGGCGATCCGTCATCCGAACTGGTCGATGGGCCCCAAGATCTCGGTAGACTCGGCGACCATGATGAACAAGGGCCTCGAGTTCATCGAGGCGCGACTGCTGTTCGGCGTCAGCGTCGAGCAGATCGAGGTTGTGCTGCATCCGCAGAGCATCGTGCACTCGATGGTGGAGTACCTGGACGGCTCGCTTTTGGCCCAAATGGGGACTCCGGACATGCGGACCCCCATCGCCCAGGCACTCGCCTGGCCCGAGCGCATGGCTTCCGGTGTAAAATCCTTCGATTTGGTGGCTGCCGGGCGGCTCGATTTTTTGCCGCCCGACCCGACGCGTTTTCCCTGTTTGCCCCTGGCACAGCAGGCAGCTCGCACGGGCGGGCTGGCACCAGCTATTTTGAACGCGGCGAATGAGGTAGCGGTGCAGGCATTCCTGGACGGACAAATGAACTTTGGCGGCATACCGGCGGTCATTGACAAGGTCATGCAACAAGCCGCGGTCGGCCGCCTCGAAACACTCGAAGACGTGATCGCGGCCGATGACGCGGCGCGGCGTGCTGCCCGTCGCCTGTTGCCCGCCAGCGCCCCCAAACACGCTGGAGCCCGCTGAACATGCTCGATGCGCTGGGTAACGGAATTTGGGCTGCGGTGTGGTTTATCGTGGCCGTAAGTGTCCTGGTCACAGTGCACGAGTTCGGTCATTTCTGGGTTGCGCGCCGCCTCGGCTTCAAGGTCCTGCGTTTTTCGGTCGGCTTTGGCCCGGCGATCTGGCGCAGCAAGCCCGACAAGGACGGGGCGGAATTCGTCCTCGCCTCCATTCCGTTAGGCGGCTACGTCAAATTGCTCGACGAGCGCGAGGCGCCGGTTCCGCCCGAGGACCGCGCCCGCGCCTTCAACCAGCGCCCGCCCTGGCAGCGAATCCTGGTTTTGTTAGCCGGGCCGGGAATCAACATCCTGTTCGCCGTGCTGTTGTTGTGGATCGTGCTGGCGGTGTCCGGTCGCACCGAATGGCGCGCGGTGGTGGGTCAGGTCCGCGCCGATTCCGTGGCGGCCGCGGCCGGACTGGCGCGCGGCGATACCATCGTCGCGATCAACGATGACGCGGTTTCGGGCCGCAGTTCGGCGATGGTCGCGCTGATCGAAGCGATGAGCGACGATGGCGACGTACGGATGCGCGTCGTTAGCGACTCGGGAGCTACGCGCGAGCGCCTGCTGCATGTCCCGGACAGCGCCAAGCGAATCGCCATGACCGAGCCGGAAAACATGCCCGACCGCGCCGGGTTCCTGTTCGTCGGCCCGCCGGCCATCCTTGCGGGCGTCATCAGCGGCGGGCCGGCGGCGGCGGCGGGTTTGCGCGCCGGCGATGAAATCCTCGCGGTTGACGACCTGCCGATGGCGGATCGCGAGCAGTTTGTAGCGCGCGTGCGCGCCGCGCCCGGTGCGACCCTCAATGTTAGCTATCGGCGCGCCGGCCAGATCTTCACGACGCAAATGCAGGTCCTGGCAGAGCAGGAAGATGCCGTGACTACCGGCAAGATCCGCGTGGAGTTCGCCAAGCCACCGGCCGAGTGGGTCGCGAGCATGGCGGTTCCCAGCAGTTATTCCCTGGCCGGCGCGCTCGGTGCGTCAGTGAAGGAGTGCTGGCATATGACGGCACTGCAGGCCAGCATGCTGTGGAAGATGCTGACCGGCCGGGTATCGGTCAAGAATCTTTCCGGGCCCATCACGATTGCCGAAGTGGCCGGACAGTCGGCGCGCGGCGGTCTGCAGGCATTTGTATCAATGCTGGTGCTGATCAGCCTGAGTCTCGGTTTCCTCAACCTGTTGCCAATCCCGATTCTGGACGGCGGTCAGGTGCTCTACCAGCTGGCTGAATGGCTCAAGGGCAGTCCGCTGTCGGAGCGCGCCCAGGCCGTGGGCCAGCAGATCGGCATCGCGCTGCTGGTGCTGCTGATGGGCGTCGCATTTTTCAATGACATTGTCAGACAAATTCAACCAGGCTGAGGGCGGATGATCAGTTTTTCAAAGAATTTCATCCTCATGCCGCGACTGCTGACCGCCTTGTTAGCTGTCGGTGTGCTCGCCGCGACGCCCGTACGGGCGCAGGCGCCGCCGGACCTGTCGTTTGTGGTCGGCGACATCAAAGTGCTTGGACTGGAGCGCGTCTCCGAGGGCACGGTCTATAACTATCTGCCTGTCAACGTCGGCGACCGGCTGACGCCATCGCGGGTGCGCGAGGCGATACGCGCGCTGTATGAGACCGGGTTCTTCCGCGATGTGCAGCTGCGGCGTGAGGACGCGGTGCTGATTGTCGTTGTCAAGGAACGGCCGTCGATCGAAAGCTTCGAACTCAAGGGCAACAAGGACATCAAGACGGAAGACCTGACCAAGAGTCTGCGCAATGTGGGCCTCGCGACCGGCAAGACGTTTGACCGTTCGGTGCTGGAGGACGTCAAGCAATTCCTGACAGATCAGTACAACGGCCGCGGCAAGTACGGCGTCAAGATCGACACCAAGGTCGAAGACATGCCAGGCAATCGGGTGCGCGTCAAGATCGAGATCGTCGAAGGCAAGCGCGCCCGCATCCGCCAGATCAATGTCGTCGGCAACAAGGTCTACTCAGACAAGGACATCGTCGAAGACTTCGAGCTGAAGACACCTAACTGGTTGTCCTGGTACAAGCAGAACGACCGCTACGCGAAGGAAGCCTTGCAGGGCGATCTGGAAAAACTGCGTTCCTACTATATGGACCGTGGCTACGCGAACTTCGATATCGAATCCACGCAGGTGGCGATTGCGCCCGAGAAAGACGACATCTTCATCACCGTTAACGTCTCCGAGGGCAAGGTATTCAAGCTCGGGGAGATCAAGCTCGCCGGCACGTTTGTCGTGCCGCAGGACGAGCTCAAGCGCTATTTGTTAGTACAGCCAGGCCAGACCTACAACAAGAAACTCATCACCTCCACGCAGGAGCTGTTGCAGAACCGGCTCGGTATGGATGGCTACGCATTCGCCAAGGTCGATCCGGTGCAAACGCCGGTCGACGGCAAAGATGAGGTCGGGCTGACTTTCGTAGTCGACCCGGGCAACCGCGTGTATGTGCGGCACATCGTGTTCAACGGCGTCACCAAGATCAACGACGAAGTACTGCGCCGCGAAATGCGCCAGCTGGAGGGCGCCTGGCTGTCTAACGTGCTGGTGGAGCGCTCCAAGCAGCGCCTGCAGCGCCTGCCCTACATCGAAAAGGTGGAATCCGAGACCAAGCCGGTGCCGGGATCGGCGGATCTCGTCGACGTGGAATTCCAGGTCAAGGAAGGTCCATCGGCGCAGCTCGGCGGCGGCATCGGCTATTCCGAGTCGCAGTCCTTCATCCTGACCGGCAACTATGCGGACAGCAATTTTCTCGGCACCGGCGAACGTGTGGCGATCGACCTGAACAGCGGCCGCTTCTCGAAGGTCTACGGGATTTCGCATACCGAACCGGCGACCACCATCGATGGCGTCGCGCGCACGATTTCACTGAGCTATCGCGACGTCACGCAATTCGTGTCCGCGTCCTCGGACTTCTCGTCCGAGACGCTCGCGGCCGGTGTCGATTACGCCTTCCCGTTGACAGAGTTTCAAAGCGTCCGGTTTGGTCTGTCGATACAACAGAACTCGCTGGTCACTGGTGAAACCGGCAGCGCCGACCAGGCGGTTGCCTGGGTGCGCAGCCCTAACAACGGGCGGCCGTTCACACGGATCTTTGATCAGCAGTTCTACGATGCCGCGACTGGTAACCTGGTCACCCAGCCCACAACCCTGTACGGCAACAAGTTCAACACTTACGAGATGGTGCTGGGCTGGGGCATGGATAGCCGCAACCGGACGCTGTTCGCGGATCGCGGCAAGCGGCACACCTTGTCCCTGAGTTATGCGTTGCCGGGCAGCGAGATTCAGTACTTTGTCGCCAGCTATGACGGGCAGCAGTTCATTCCGTTATGGAAACGCTGGACCCTGTCGCTGACAGGCAGCGTCGATTACGGCATGGATATCGGCAAGACCACGGCCTTGCCGCCATTCCGCAATTTCTACGCGGGCGGACCCGACAGCGTGCGCGGCTACCGGGAAAGCCGGCTCGGACCCAAGGACCAGTTCGGCAATCCCTACGGCGGCAACCTCAAGGTGCTGGCGCGGGCCGAGGTGATCTTCCCGACGCCGGAGAAATGGAAGGCGCAGGCGCGGGTCAGCTGGTTTTACGACCTCGGCAACGTCTTTTCGACCGGCAACCGCTATGATTTCTATGGCAAAGACCGGTTGGTCGATTTCAGCACTAACACGGTGCTGGCGCCTGGCACCCGGCTCAATTACGGCTTCAAGTATGATAAATTGAAGCACTCAACGGGTATTGCGGTGCAATGGCTGGCGCCGCTCGGAATCTTCCGCTTCAGCTATGCAGTGCCACTCAACGCCTACCGTGGCGACAATGTGTTGTACCAGGATGAAGAGGAACGATTCCAGTTTTCAGTTGGCCAGGCATTTTAATTCAAGGGTTTTCAAGAGGTTAAGCAGCGAGATGAATATGTCCAGCAAATGGGTCGGAGGCTTGTTCCTCGCGACGTTGTTAGCATCGGGCGCGGCCAGGGCCGAGCTCAAGATCGGGGTCGTGGATTTCACGCGGTTGCAGGGCGATGCGCCGCAGGCGCGCGCGTCGTTAGATGCGTTGCGTACCGAATTTACGCCCAAGCAGAAGGAAATCGAGACCCGCGGTGCGGCACAGAAAGCCCGCATCGACCGGTTTCAGAAGGATCAGGCAACCATGTCGCCGGATCAGCGTTCCAAGCTCGAAAAGGAAATTCGTGATGAAGAACGCGAATTGGCGCGCCGCCAAAGCGAATTTACCGACGACTTCAATGCGCGTCGCAACGAAGAGCTGGCCAAGCTGAATCGCATCCTGATCGATGAAGTTCGCACCTTTGCTCGCGCGCAGAATTACGACCTGGTGCTGTCGGGCGACTCGCTCGCGTATGCCACAGCCACGGTCGACATTACCTCGGCGGTGCTCGGTGCGTTGACTGCCCGCTCCACGCCGCAGGGCGCCGCAGGCGCTGCTCCTGCCACGCCTCGTGCGCCAGGACCTGCAACGCCGTCCCCGGCACCGCGGCCGCAGCCGCCGCCGCGCGGAAACTGAACAACAACCGTGCTGGACAGGCCGTCTTCCCAGGCGGTAACTCTCGGTGAACTGGCCGTGCAGTTCGGTTGCGAACTGCACGGCGATCCGCAAATCCGCATCGATCGGGTCGCTGCGCTGCGCGCTGCGGGCCCCGGAGCCATTGGCTTCGTGGTCAACACCCGCTGGCTCGAGGAGCTGCGGACCACCGCCGCGAGTGCGGTGATTCTCGACCGTGGCCTGTTAGCTGACTGCAAGGCCGCAGCGCTGGTCGCGCGCAATCCGCATGCCGTGTTCGCACGTATTGCCCAGCGCCTGCATCCGGCGCCCGTGGCGCGGCCCGGCAGGCATCCGACTGCGGTCATCGAACCCGGTGCCAGCATCGACCCCAGCGCCGAGATCCAGGCACTGGCCTATGTGGGCGCAGGTGCGAGCATCGGTGCGCGCGTCATCATCGGGCAGGGTTCGGTGGTGGGCGCCGGCGCCGTGCTGGCGGACGACGTGCGCATTTTCCCGAATGCCACTATCTGCGAAGGCGTGCGCATCGGGCCGCGCAGTATCCTGCATCCCGGCGCGGTGATCGGCGGCGATGGCTTTGGCCACGCCAATGAGCATGGCGCCTGGGTGCGTGTTCCACAGATCGGCGGCGTCGTGTTAGGCGCCGATGTCGAGGTCGGTTGCAACACCGCCATTGACCGCGGTGCGCTCGGCGATACGGTGGTCGAGGACGGCGTCAAGATCGATAACCAGGTGCAGATCGGCCACAACTGCCGGATCGGTGCGCACACTGCGATCGCCGGCCGGGTGGGCATGGCGGGCAGCTCCGTGATTGGGAAGCGTTGCCAGTTCGCGGGCGACGCGGGCGTCGCCGGTCATGTAACCATCTGCGACGATGTCGTTGTCACGGCCCGCGCGCTGATCACCGCGTCGGTCGACAAGCCTGGCGTTTACAGTGGCGCGTTTCCGGCCGAACCGGCGCGTGAGTGGAAGCGTCTCGTGGCAGAATTTCGCCGCATCGGCAGGTTGCGCGAGCGGGTGCGCAAACTGGAACGCGACGGCGGCATGACCGATCAGGACGATGAGGAGAACGAGACGTGAGTGACAACGGCATCTCGATGGATATCCTGGAAGTGATGCGCTTCTTGCCGCATCGCTATCCGTTTCTGCTGGTTGACCGGGTCGAATCCTGCATCAAGGGTGAGTCGATCCGCGCGCTGAAGAATGTCACGTTCAACGAGCCGTTTTTTTCGGGGCATTTTCCCGGGCGCCCGGTGATGCCCGGCGTGCTGATCATCGAGGCGCTGGCGCAGTCCGCGGGTATCCTGGCGTTCGTCACTGCAGGAATTATTCCCGATGACAAGACCCAGTTCTATTTTGTGGCGATCGACAAGGCGCGATTCCGCCAGCCGGTGTTGCCGGGCGATCAGCTGATCCTCACCGCCAAGCTGGACCGCGTCATTCGCGGCCTGTGGAAATTCTCGACCGCCGCGTACGTGGGTGACAAGGAGGTCAGTTCCGCAGAAATGATGGTTGCGCCGGGCGATCCGCCTGCCAAGAGCGCCTGAGTCATGGCGATTCATCCGAAAGCGGAAGTGTCGGGCCGCGCACAAATAGCAGCCGGCGTGGAAATTGGCGCATTCGCGGTCATTGGTCCTGAGGTCGAGATTGGCGCCGGCTGCTGGATCGGCCCGCATGCCGTCATCAACGGTCCCACCCGCATGGGACAGCGCAACAGGGTGTTCCAGTTCGCATCGATCGGCGATGCGCCGCAGGACATCAAGTACGCCGGCGAACCGACGCGCCTGGAAATCGGCGATGACAACACTTTCCGCGAATGCGTGACGGTCAATCGCGGCACGACCAAGCAGGAAGGCGTCACGCGCATTGCCAGCCACAACCTGTTCATGGCCAACTCGCATGTTGCGCACGATTGCCAGATCGGCAGCCATTGCGTGCTGGCCAACCTGGCGACTCTCGGCGGCCACGTCGTGTTAGGCGATTGGGTCATCATGGGCGGTTTTTCGGGCGTGCACCAGTTCGGCAAGGTCGGTGCGCATGCTTTCATTGCTAACAACGCGGCGGTGACGCGCGATATCCCGCCCTACGTGCTGGCGGTCGGCCAGCCCGCCGAACCGCACTCCGTCAATGCCATCGGCCTGGCGCGGCGCGGGTTCACGCCGGAGCAGGTACGCAACGTCAAGAACGCTTTTCGGATTCTGTATCGCGAGGATCGCAAGCTCGCGGATGCGTTGCTCAAGCTGCGCGAGCTGGCGGCACAGGCGCCGGAGATCGCCGCGCTGGTCGAGTTCATCGGCCAGTCGGAACGCAGCCTGGCGCGCTGACACGGGCAACCGATGAAATTTGCCCTGGTCGCAGGCGAGGCTTCTGGCGATACGCTGGGCGCCGCGCTGCTGCTGGCGTTGCGGCAGCGTCATCCCAATGCAGAATTCATCGGCGTCGGCGGACCGAAGATGCAGGCGCTCGGGCTCACGATGCTGGCGCATGCCGAGGAGCTCGCGGTCATGGGTCTCACCGAGGTGCTGGCGCATCTGCCGCGCCTGCTGGCCCTGCGCGCGCGCCTGCGGCGCGAGTTGTTAGCGGGCAAGCCCGATGTGTTCGTCGGGATCGACGCGCCGGAGTTCAACCTGGGCCTGGCACGCTGGTTGAAGCGTCGCGGGCTGAAGACCGTGCAATACGTCAGCCCGCAGGTCTGGGCCTGGCGCCAGGGGCGGGTCAAGACCATGGGCAGTGCGGTCGATCTGGTGCTGTGCCTGCTGCCGTTCGAGCCCGATTTCTACCAGGCTAACCAGGTGCGGGCCGAGTTTGTCGGACACCCGCTTGCGGACGAGGTCCCGCTGGTCATAGACCGGCAGGGCGCACGGTCGGCGCTTGGGGTTCCGGCGGCGGCGAAAGTGCTGGCGGTGCTGCCGGGCAGCCGCATCGGCGAGGTTGCCCGGTTGGGCGCGGATTTCGCGGCTGCCGCCGCGCAATTTGTCGCGGCGCAGGCGCCGGGTGTGCGCATCGTCGTTCTGGTGCCGCTGGTCAATGACGCGATCCGGACCCTGTTTACCGAACAGGCGCGCGCCGCTGCGATCGCCGCCGAAGTGCGTCTGCTGGACGGCCAGGCGCAGCGCGCGCTCGCGGCAGCGGACGTGGTGCTGGTCGCGTCGGGGACCGCGACCCTGGAAACGCTGCTGTGCAAGCGACCGATGGTGGTCGCCTACCGGCTGGGCGCCGTCACCGCTTTTCTGTTGCGCCGCCTGGGACTGGTGAAGGTTCCGTATTTCTCGCAGCCAAACCTTTTGTTAGGTGAGCGACGGGTGCCGGAGTTCTTCCAGGAGCAGGTGCGGCCGGCCGCGCTGGCGGCGGCGCTGGCCCAGGAAATCGCGGATCCGGCCCGCGTGCAGGACCTCGAGCGGCAGTTTCTGGGCCAGCACCAGCGCCTGCGTTGTGGTGGCGCCGAGCGCGCCGCCGCCGCCATACTCAAACTGCTGGGTTGATGACGCGCGCGTACCTGACCGGGGTGGATGAGGCGGGCCGCGGCCCGCTCGCCGGTCCGGTGGTGGCGGCGGCCGTGATACTCGATCCTCGACAGCCCATCACGGGCCTTGCCGACTCGAAAACCCTGAGCCCCGAGCGGCGCGAGCAGCTGGCCGGATTGATTCGGGCGCGCGCGCTGGCCATCGGAATTGGCTGGGCCGATCCCGAGGAGATTGACCGCATCAACATCCTGCAGGCCACCATGCAGGCCATGCGGCGGGCGGTGGAGTCCCTGGGCACGGCGCCCGGCTGCGTGCAGGTCGACGGTAACCGCCCACCGCCCATTGGCGACCTGCCTGGCGTACTGCGGGTGGAGACCATCATCCGGGGGGATAGCAAGCTGGCGGCAATCTCAGCCGCGTCCATCATCGCCAAGACCTGGCGCGATCAGTTGATGAATCAACTGGATACGCGCTTTCCCGGATATGGTTTCGCGATTCACAAAGGTTACCCGACCGCGGCGCACCTGCTGGCCCTTGACAGCCTGGGCGTATCGCCAGTGCACCGGCGTTCCTACGCCCCGGTAAAATTGCGCGCATGAGCTCGCCCGGCTTCGTCCACCTCCGACTGCACACCGAATTCTCGCTGCAGGACAGCGTGATCCGCGTACCGGAGCTGATGCAGGCCGTGGCCTCGTTAGGTATGCCGGCGGTGGGGCTCGCTGACGAGCACAACCTGTTCGCGCTGGTGAAGTTCTACCGCGCCGCCATGAGCGCCGGCATCAAGCCGCTGGTCGGCGTCGATTTTCGCATCCGCGCCACCCAGGAGCGCGCGCCCTGGTCGCGCCTCACGCTGTTGTGCCAGAACGATGTCGGCTACCGCAACCTGACCCGGCTCGTGAGCCGTTGTTATCTCGAGGGCCAGCAGAGCGGCGCGCCACAACTGGAGCTCGGCTGGCTCGACCCGGCTAACATGGCGGGACTTATCGCCCTGTCGGGCGGCAGCGAAGGCGACGTCGGACGCGCGCTGCAGATGGAGCGCAGCCTCGAGGCTAACAAACTGCTGGATCGCTGGCTCGGCCTGTTCGGCGACCGCTATTACCTCGAAGTCATGCGCCTCGGGCGCGCCGGCGAGGCGGCACAGGTGGCGCGCACGGTGGCGCTCGCCGCGGCGCGCGATGTGCCATTGGTCGCGACCAACGATGTGCGGTTTCTCAAGGCCACCGATTTTGAAGTCCATGAAGCCAGGGTTTGTATTTACGACGGTGCGCTGCTGGCCGACGCGGCCCGGCCGCGCAAGTACACCCCGGAACAGTACCTGCGCAGCCCGGCCGAGATGGCGCAGCTGTTTGCGGATCTGCCCGAGGCGCTGGCTAACACGGTCGAGATCGCCAAGCGCTGCAACCTGACGCTGGACCTCGGCAGCAGCCGCCTGCCGGTATTTCCGGTACCGCCAGGCTGGAGCGCGGAATCCTTGCTCGAAGCCGAGGCGGTGCGCGGACTGACGCAGCATCTGGCCGCCGCCGCCGTGGCCCGCGACGAGGACATCCAGCCCTACCGCGAGCGGCTGGCGGCCGAACTCAAGGTGATCGCGCCGATGGGTTTTGCCAGCTACTTCCTGATTGTCGCGGATTTCATCGCCTGGGCCAAAGCTAACGGCGTGCCGGTGGGTCCTGGGCGCGGTTCCGGCGCGGGATCGCTGGTCGCCTGGGCGCTCGGCATCACCGGCCTGGATCCGCTGCGCCATGACCTGCTGTTCGAGCGTTTCCTGAATCCGGAACGCGTATCGATGCCGGATTTCGATATCGATTTCTGCATGGAAGGCCGCGACCGTGTCATCGAATACGTCGCTGACAAGTACGGTCGCGACAAGGTCTCGCAGATCATCACCTACGGCACCATGGCCGCGAAAGCGGTGGTGCGCGATGCCGGCCGCGTGTTAGGCCTGAGCTACGGTTTCGTCGATCGTATCGCCAAGCTGGTGCCTTTCGAGCTGGAAATGACGCTGGACCTGGCGCTGGAGAAAGAGCCCGAGCTGAAGCGCCTGTACGACAGCGATGACGAAATCCATAACCTCATCGATCTTGCCCGTTCGCTCGAGGGCCTGACCCGCAATGCCGGCAAGCACGCCGGTGGCGTCGTCATTGCCCCGTCGGTGCTGACGGACTTTGCGCCGCTTTACTGCGAAAGCTCGGGCGAGGGCGTCGTCACCCAGTTCGACAAGGACGACGTCGAAGCCGCGGGCCTGGTGAAGTTTGATTTTCTCGGCCTGCGTACCCTGACCATCATCGCGCGTGCGGTGCGCAACATCAATGCGACTCGCGTTGCGGCCGGCGAGCCGCCGATCGACCTCGACGCGCTGGCGTTCGATGACCATGCCACCTATGCGTTGCTGCAATCGGCCCAGACGACGGCGGTGTTTCAGCTGGAATCGCGCGGCATGAAGGACCTGATCCGGCGGCTGAAGCCGGAGACCTTCGATCACATCGTGGCATTGGTGGCGCTGTTCCGGCCGGGCCCGCTGCAGTCGGGCATGGTCGATGACTTCATCGCGCGCCGGCACGGTCGCGGCGAGGGCCCGGTCGATTATCTGCATCCCCTGCTCGAGCCGGTACTCAAGCCGACTTATGGCGTGATCCTCTACCAGGAGCAGGTCATGCAGATTGCCCAGGTGTTAGCCGGCTACACGCTGGGCGGCGCCGATCTACTGCGACGCGCGATGGGCAAGAAAAAGGCCGAGGAAATGGCGCAGCAGCGCAGCATCTTTGTCTCGGGCGCAGTCGCGCGCGGTGTCGCCGAGGTGCGCGCGGCGCATATTTTCGACTTGATGGAAAAGTTCGCCGGCTACGGATTCAACAAGTCGCACTCAGCCGCGTACGCGGTGCTGTCCTATCAGACCGCGTGGCTGAAGGCGCATTACCCGGCCGAATTCATGGCGGCGGTGCTGTCCGCCGACATGGACAACACCGACAAGGTCGTCACCATCAAGGATGAGTGCGACCAGATGAAGCTCGCGGTGCTGGCGCCCGACATCAACGAATCGGTCTACGAGTTCACCGCGGTGTCGGGTCAGTCGGTGCGTTATGGCCTGGGAGCCATCAAGGGCGTCGGCGCGGCGGCGGTCGAGGCGCTGGTCCTGGAGCGCGACAAGGCCGGGCCCTATGTCGCGCTCGAGGATATCTGCCGCCGGGTCGATCCGACCAAGCTCAATCGGCGGGTCTTCGACGCCTTGATACGCAGCGGCGCACTGGATTCGCTCGGACAGAACCGCGCCACCTGGATGGCGCGCCTTCCTGCCGCCATGTTGTTAGGCGAACAGAACGTCCGGGCCGCAGAGGCTGGCCAGAACGACATGTTCGGACTGGCCGCCAGCCGCACCCTGCCGCAGGGCGGCGAGGAAACGCGCGTGTTTCAGCCCGAGTGGAGCGAGAGCATCCGGCTTGCCGGCGAGCGCGAGACACTCGGCCTGTACCTCACCGGCCATCCGCTCAACCGTTATCGGCGCGAGCAGAAACGCTTTGCCAGCGCGCGCATTGGCGACATAAACAGCGAGAAACCGGTCACCGGCGGCAACGAGCGCGGCTTCTATCCGGCGCGCAACGCGGCCGTGGTCGGCTACGTGCACGAGCTGCGCAAGCGCGGCATGCGCAACAGCGCCGTGCTGGATGATCGCAGCGGCCGCATCGAGGTCGGATTTTCCGATGAAGTGTTCCAGCAATACCGGGAATTGATCGTCAAGGACGCGATCTTGTTAGTCGATGGGGCGTTGCGCTACGATGAATTCACCGCCGGCTGGCGCCTGAATGCCAAGCGGGTATTTGAACTCGATCGCCTGCGCGAACAGCAGGCGCAGCGGCTGTTGCTGAACTGGCCCGGGAATGCCACTGATAAATTTCTGGACAAGCTCGCCACGATTCTCAAGTCCGGTGCCGGCGGCCGCACCGATGTCACGCTGCGCTATCGCAATGCGGCGGGACAGGCGGACCTCGATTTCGGTCCGGAGTGGCGCGTGCGCGCCAGCCATGACCTGCTGGAATCGCTGCACGCGCTGTTTGGCAGCGATGGCGTCGACGTCGTGTTCGGTCCTCCGGCGGGCAATAGCGCGCCGCTTGCGTCGACGGCAGCCGCGCCGTAACCTCCGAGGCCACCATGCCCCTCAGTTTTCTCGATTTCGAACAGCCCATTGCCGAGCTCGAAGCCAAGATCGAGGAGCTGCGGCATGTCGGCGCCGACGGCGCCGTCAACATCCAGGACGAACTGGTGCGCCTCGAGGCCAAGAGCCAGCTGCTAACAAGAAATATCTTCACCAACCTGACGCCCTGGCAGATCACCCAGCTCGCGCGGCATCCGCAACGGCCGTATACGCTCGATTACGTCAACATGGTTTTCACCGACTGGCAGGAACTGCATGGTGACCGCATGTATGGCGACGACGCGGCGATCGTCGGCGGCCTGGCCCGCCTCGCCGACCGCCCGGTCATGCTGATCGGCCACCAGAAGGGGCGCGACACCAAGGAACGTGTGCGCCGCAATTACGGTATGCCGAAACCGGAGGGTTACCGCAAGGCATTGCGCCTGATGCGCCTGGCCGAGCGGTTTCGCCTGCCCCTGATCACGATGATCGACACGCCGGGAGCCTACCCGGGCATCGGTTCCGAGGAACGTGGCCAGTCCGAGGCCATTGCGCGCAATCTGTTTGAAATGTCGGTGCTGCGCATCCCGATCATCAGCGTCGTGATCGGCGAAGGCGGGTCGGGCGGGGCGTTAGCCATCGGCGTCTGCGACCGCCTGCTGATGCTGCAGTACAGTACCTATTCGGTGATTTCGCCGGAAGGCTGCGCGTCCATTCTGTGGAAAAGCGCCGACAAGAAGGAAGTCGCCGCTGATGCGATGGGCCTGACCGCCGAGCGCCTTTCGAAGCTGGGCCTGATCGACGAGGTATTGCCCGAGCCGCTCGGCGGCGCGCACCGCAATGCCACGCAGATTGCCGAGGATCTCAAGGCTGCCTTGCTGAGGCATCTTCAATTGCTGGATGTCCTGAGCCCGGAGGCGCTGCGCGATCGGCGCAACGAGCGCATCGCATCGTTTGGCGTCTACGCGGAAAGCGCGGGCGCCGCCTGAAACCGATCCCGTGGTGGATCCGCCCGTCGTGGATCCGGTAGCGCGGCTGGAGGCCGAACTGCGGCAGCGCATCGAGGGCTGGCCGCGGGCGCGACTCTTGTTAGCCTGCAGTGGCGGCGTCGATTCCCGGGTGCTGCTGGAATTGCTGGCGCGTCTGCGCCGGCAGCGGCATTTCGAGCTGCGCGTGGTCCATGTCAACCATCACTTGCAGCCGGCCGCTGCCGGTTTTGCGCGTGAGGTCCGGCAGGTTTGCCGCGAACTGGCGGTCCCGTGCCGGGTCCGGCATGCGCGCGATGTCGCGCGCCGTGGCGAATCCGTGGAAGCCCGCGCCCGCAAGGCGCGCTATGCGTTGTTAGCCAGCGAGCTGCGCGCTGGCGAGGTTCTTCTGACCGCGCAGCATGGCGATGACCAGCTGGAAACCGTGTTGCTGCAGCTGTTTCGTGGCGCGGGCGTGGAGGGACTGGCTGCGATGCCGGCGAGCGCGCCATTCGGGCGCAGCCTGCTGCTGCGGCCTTTGTTAGCATGGCGGCGCGCCGATCTGGAAGCAATTGCCCGCCGCTGGGACCTCGGGTTTGTGGATGACCCCAGCAATCGCGACACGCGTTTTGATCGTAATTTCCTGCGGCAGGAAATCATCCCGCGGCTCAGCGCGCGCTGGCCGGCGCTGGCAACTACCGTGGCGCGTTCCGCCGCACATGTCGCGGAAGCGGCGCGCCTCGTCAAGGCACTGGCGGCGCAGGACCTGCCGCTGGTGCTGAAGGACGGCGGGCTCGATATCGCATTGCTGACCGCGCTGCCCGAAGCACGCCGGCGCACGATCGTCCGGGCCTGGCTGCGATCCTGTGGCCTGCAGCTGCCCGATCAGGTACATCTGCAGCGGATCCTGCAGGAGCTGACTGGCGCCCGGCCCGATCGTCATCCGCAGGTCCAATGGCCGGGGGGTGCGGCGTGGCGCGAGCGCGGCCTGCTGCGCGCAGCCGCCACGCTGCCGCCGCGCGCGGCGCGCAAGCCTGCGCCGGAGCTCCCGATTGCCTGGGACTGGCGCGCCGGAAACTGCCATGGCCTTGCCTGGCTGGCGGATTCGCAAGGGCCCATCGACGGCAGCCGGCTGCCGCCGCGTATCGAGCTGCGATTTCGCGCCGGCGGCGAGCGACTGCGGCCGCGCGCGCGCGGCGCGCGCCGGCAGCTCAAGGACCTGCTGCGCGAAGCCGCCGTGCCGGAGCGGAGCCGCAATGCCGTACCGCTGCTCTTCACTCCGGCCGGGTTGTTAGCGGTCGGCGCGCACTGGGTCAATTTCGATCACCCGGCCGTGCGCGGCGGCGCGCTCGAGCCCGGGCGCATTATCGCGGTCGCAAGCGGCTAGGGAACCTGTACCACGCCCGATAGCGAGTAGCGCCGCCTGATGTCCAGCGAAGCTAACAACCGGCCGTCGGCGCTGCTGCGCTGCTCGAGGATGCCGGCGAGAAAATTGCCGAGAAAGAAACTGGCGCCGTCGTTGGCCAACGTGAGCCGCGACCAGCCGCGCTCGATCTCCGGCGCGACGCTGCAGAGTGGCTGACCATCGGGCGCAATACACTCGGCGCCGCGACCCGTGGCGATCCAGACTTTGCCGTCGGCAGCCACTGCCGGCCCGAAGGTGCCGCGCGGATCGTCGGCCGCGAAGCTCATAAAATCCGGCAATTGCTGCTCCGACTGCAGGTCAAAGCGCATCAGGCGCCGGCCGCCCTCGGACACGTAGAACAGCGTGCGGCGGTCCGCGGCCAGCGCCATGTGCGTAATGCAGTGAAATCCCTGGCGCCCGCCATCCACGGCTGCCGCGAGGCCACGGCACACCGGGGGTTCGAAGCTGCCGACGTACAGGCGGCTGGCCGGGCGCGCCGGGTCCTCGCCGATCCAGCTGTGCAGGCCTGCGACGAATCGCCCTGCGCCGGTAAACAACAGCGAACCAATGCGCGCCCGCGGCAGGGCCGGCGCCAGGCCTAACAACTCCCCTGACGGTGAAAAAACGCTGATCGTCTGGCTGCCCGGATCGCAGGCATAGAGCTTGCCGTCGCCTGGGTCGAGCGCCAGGCCCACGACCAGGCCGGTCTGGCCGGTGCGCCACTCACCCAGCAGCCGACAGTCGCGATCGTAGTGCAGGATGCGGCCCGCGCCGGCGTGGCGGCGCAAATCGACCTGCGTGTCTTCGACGTCGGTCGCGGCAATCAGCAGGTCGCCGGACTTGGTGCTGGTTCTCATGCGGTTGACCTGCGTAATGCTTGGGCAATCCAAAGTGTCAGGAGCAGGGCGGGCAGCATCATCACTGCGCCGAAAACATACGGCACATCGTACCCGGCCAGACCATACAGGCTGCCGGAGAAGGCCGCCCCCATGAAGCGCGCCAGGCTGCTACTCGACTGGTAAATGCCCATGACGGTGTCGCGGGTGTTGCCGGCGGCACGCGACGACACCAGCGTTTGCAGACTGGTTCCGAACAACGCGGTCGCAATCGAGCCGCACAGGATGCCCACTGTCAGCCAGCCAAAACTACCGGCCAGCACCAGGATCAGCCAGCCGACGCCATAGCAGACGATTCCGGCCCTGACAGTCCGCAGCTCACCGAGGCGTTGAATGACCAGGCCGGTCACGAAGAACTGCATGCCGGCCACGCCGAGGCCGTTGATGGTAAAGAGCAACGTGATCGAATGCGTGTCGAAATGGTGTTTGTCATGGGCCCAGAGCGCAAGCAGCGATTCGCGCATCGCGGCGCAGACAAAAACAATCAGCGACAGCACCAGCAACAGCAGCAGGGCGGTATCGCGGCGGATGATCTCGGTTCTTGTCTGCGGCAGCGCGTTGGCGCCGTGGGCTGTTCTGGACGGGTGATGGGTCTCCGGAAGCAGCAGTACGATAGCGGCGAATGACAGCAACGACAGTATCGAAGCAGCGAACGCCGGCCGGTGCAGGTCCGCGGCCACCGGCGTGACATCGCCTGCTAACAGGCCGCCCAGCAGCGGTCCGAGTGCGTAACCGAGCGCGAAGGCTGATGACACGCGCGCCAGGCCCGCGGCCCGTTTCTCCGGCGGACAGACGTCGGCCACATAGGCGTAGGCCGTTGCCAGGTTGCCGGAAGTGAAGCCGGACAGCATGCGCGACAGCACCAGCAACGCGACGTTGTCGGCGAACCCTAACAGGAGGTAGGCGGCAGCGTGGCCCAGCATGCTGATCATCAGCACCGGCCGCCGGCCCAGCCGATCGCTGATGCGGCCTAGGATCGGCGCACCGACAAACTGGAACAGCGCGTGCAGGGAGATGACGAACGTCACCCATCCGGGCGACAGGCCGAGCTTGACCGCATAGAAAGGCACCAGCGGTATGAGCACCCCGAAACCTAACAAATCTACGAATACCACCAGCCACAGCGCCGCCAGGCGCCGGCGAATATCGCGCGGTGAAGTGTTCAGGGGCGTGGCCCCGGGAAACGGCTGCCTGAAAATGGATTGGCGATGCGGCGGCGGCAGTTACGCATTGCAACGCAGGCTAGCACACCCCTACCATTGCTCACATTTATGGCTACTGTGCAGGCCACGGGTGATTGGAGAGGGTGATGACGGCTAACAAAGATGTGGCGATCCGGGAAGATGGTACCTATGAGACCGTGCCGCTGCGCCGCGACAGTGTCGCGATCGGCATCGTGCAGACGCCGGCCACCGGCATCGATGGCGACAATCCGGCGCCGGGACTGCGCGCCAATCTCGACTACATGCTGCGCTGTATCGACAAGGCACAGAGCTTCGGCGGACCCTGCGATCTCTTGTGCTTTCACGAATTCCCCTTGCAGGGCTACCGGCTGGGCTGGGACCGCAAACAGTCGCTGCGCGTCGCCATCGAAGTCCCGGGCCCGGAGGTCATGGAAATCGCGGCGCGCGCCAAGCGCTACAGCTGCTACATCGCCTTCGGCTGCCTGGCCCGCGATGCCACCTGGCCAGGGCATTTGTTCAACTGGCAGGTCCTGGTGGGCCCGCAGGGCAATGTGGTCGACGTCCACTGGAAGCAGCGCAATGTGCGCGGCATGTTTCCGGGCTCCGAGAACCTCACGACGACGATTTACGACATCCTGGACGAGTACGTGGAACGTTACGGCTGGGACCGCGTCATCCCGGTCGTCCAGACGGAGATCGGCAATATCGCGATGTCGGCGGTGCAGTTTGAGCCCGAGCTGTTTCGATGCATGGCGCTGAAGGGCGCCGAGATCATCTGTAGAACCGCGACCGGTGGCTGTGAGTGGGACGATATCCGCCTGACGTCCTACCACAACTCGCTGTATACGACGCTGGTCAACAACAGCCTGGGTCTCGGCGGCGAGGTGCCGGATTTCTTCATCGACAGCGCGCCGCGCAACGACTGGATTGGCCGATCGGCGATTTTCGGGCCGCGCGGCGACGTGTTGACCGAGGCCGACAAGTTCGAGGCCCGGCGGCGCGCCGTGATCAATATGAAGGAATTCCGCGCCAGGCACCGTTTGCCGGATGTGCACTTGCCGATCTACCAGCATGTATTCGACCGCTATCGGGTGCGTTACGACGCCGGCCTGTACGGGAAGGCGCTGCCGGAGACCAAACTGGAAGCATTCCAGCAGTTCCAGAAGGCGGCGCGCTGGACTCATTATTGGTAAGCCCGTTAATGGCGAGCATGGCGTGCGCCGCTTAATTTTGCTACGCTGACCGCCCGTCGTGATCTGGAATTCAGCGCTCGTCCATAGCGGGCAATTTTTGATCACCCTCTAATTCGAATCCTGCGACGGGTGCCCCATGCCTCGATTCATTTTTGTCACCGGTGGTGTCGTTTCTTCTTTGGGGAAGGGCATCGCCTCTGCGTCGTTAGGTGCGATCCTCGAAGCCCGCGGCCTCAAGATCGCGATGGTCAAGCTTGACCCCTATATCAACGTCGATCCGGGCACCATGAGCCCGTTCCAGCACGGCGAGGTCTTTGTCACGGCGGACGGCACCGAGACCGACCTTGATCTCGGCCATTACGAACGCTTCGTGCACACGACCACCGGCCGCAACAGCAATTTCACCACCGGGCGCATCTACGAGCGCGTGATCGCGAAGGAGCGCCGCGGCGACTACCTGGGTGCCACCGTGCAGGTGATTCCGCATATCACGGACGAGATCAAGCGCAGCATCGTGTTAGGTGCCGGAGAGTCCGATGTCTGCATGGTGGAAATCGGCGGCACGGTGGGCGACATCGAATCACTGCCGTTCCTGGAGGCGATACGCCAGCTGGGCGTCGAACTGGGGCGCAACAACTGCGTCTATATCCATCTGACCCTGGTGCCGATCGTGGGCGGCTCCGGTGAGATCAAGACCAAGCCAACCCAGCATTCGGTCAAGGAGTTGCGCAGCATCGGCATCCAGCCGGATGTGCTGTTGTGCCGCTGCAAGGATCCAATGCCGCTCGAGCAGCGCCGCAAGATTGCGCTGTTCACCAACGTCGAAGAGCGCGCGGTCATCTCGGCGGTCGATGCCGACGACATCTACAAGATTCCACAGCTGCTGCATGACGAAGGCCTGGACGATATCGTGGTCGACAAACTGCGGCTCGACGTGCCGGTCGCGGACCTGTCGGGCTGGAAGCAGGTCGTCATGGCGAAAGCCAACCCCGATGGCCAGGTCGATATCGCGATGGTCGGCAAGTATGTCCAGATCCGCGACAGCTACATCTCGCTCAATGAGGCGCTGATGCACGCGGGGCTCAAGTCCCGCACGCGCGTCAACATCCATTACATCGAATCCACCGACATTGAAGCGCGCGGCACGCACTGCCTAAAGGACATGGATGCGATCCTGGTGCCCGGCGGCTTTGGCGAGCGCGGCATCGAGGGCAAGATCCAGGCGATCCGCTATGCACGCGAAAACCGCATCCCCTACCTCGGCATCTGCCTAGGCATGCAGCTGGCAGTGATCGAATTTGGCCGCCATGTTCTGGGACTGGAACAGTCCAACAGCACGGAATTCAACAAGCTGGCGCCGGACCCGGTGATCGCGCTGATCACGGAATGGCAGGACGCGGCGCGCGGTGCGCAGCAACGGGACGAAGCGTCCCATCTCGGCGGCAGCATGCGCCTCGGGGCCCAGGACGTGCTGGTGTCACCCGACACGCTCGCGCACAGCATGTATGGCGCGGATCAGATCGCCGAACGTCATCGCCACCGTTTCGAATTCAATAACAACTATCAGCAGCGCTATGTGGCCGCCGGCATGCGCTTCTCGGGCATGTCGCGCGATCAGCTGGTGGAAATCGTCGAGATTCCGGGACACCCTTGGTTCCTGGCCACGCAGTTCCATCCGGAGTTCACCTCGACGCCGCGCGACGGGCATCCGCTGTTCACCGGGTTTGTGCGCGCGGCGCGCGCAGCGCGCCAGGCGCAGCTGCCGGCCGCCGTGAGCGCCTGATGGATCTTTGCGGTTTCACGGTCGGTGCTAACCGGCCGTTGTTCCTGATTGCCGGTCCCTGTGTGATCGAGAGCCGCGAACTGACCATGGACATCGCCGGCCAGTTGCGCGAGCTAACAAAACGGCTGGGCATGCCGTTCATTTTCAAGGCGTCTTTTGACAAGGCGAATCGCTCCTCGGCGAGCAGCTATCGCGGACCTGGCGTGGACGCCGGGCTGGAAGTCCTGGCCGCTGTGCGCAAGCAATTGCAGCTGCCGGTGTTGACCGATGTGCACGAAGATACCGACGTTGCGGCGGTGGCCGCGGTCGTCGACGTGCTGCAGACGCCGGCATTTCTGTGCCGGCAGACCAGTTTCATCCAGCGCGTCGCCGCGGCCGGCAAGCCGGTCAACATCAAGAAAGGCCAGTTCCTGTCACCCGAGGAAATGCCTAACGTGGTCGACAAGGCGCGCGCGACCGGCAACCAGCAAATCATGGTCTGCGAACGCGGCTTCAGTTTTGGTTACCGGAACCTGGTTTCCGACATGCGCAGCCTGGCGATCATGCGCCGCCAGACCGGCTGCCCGGTGGTTTTCGATGCGACCCATTCGGTGCAGCTGCCGGGCGGACAGGGCACCGTGTCAGGCGGTCAGCGTGAGTTTGTCCCGGTGCTGGCGCGGGCGGCCGTTGCCAGTGGCATTGCCGGGCTTTTCATGGAAACCCATCCCAATCCGGCCGAGGCCAAATCCGACGGACCTAACGCCTGGCCACTGCAGCACATGGAATCCCTGCTGGTCGCACTGCAGGAAATTGATCACGCGGTCAAATCCAGGCCGTTCGCTGAAGATCTGTTGTAGAGAAAGTTTGTTGTAGGAAAGTACGCATGAGCAAGATCGTCGAGATTCTGGGTCGGGAAATCATCGATTCGCGTGGCAATCCGACCGTCGAAGCGGACGTCACGCTGGCCGATGGCACGCTGGGCCGCGCCGCAGTGCCGTCGGGCGCATCGACCGGGTCGCGAGAAGCCGTGGAGCTGCGCGACGGCGACAAGGGCCGTTACCAGGGCAAAGGCGTGCGCAACGCCGTCGCCAATGTCAACGGGCCGCTGCGCGCTGCGCTGCTCGGGCGCGACGCGGCGGACCAGGCAGGACTCGACCAGCGCATGTGCGAGCTGGATGGCACCGATACCAAGGGCCGCCTGGGCGCTAACGCCTTGCTCGCCATTTCACTGGCCAATGCCCACGCCGCCAGCCGCAGCGCGGGCCAGCCGCTGTGGCAGTGGCTGGCCGGCGCGCGCGCGCCACAAATGCCGGTGCCGATGATGAACATCATCAATGGCGGCGCCCACGCTAACAACAGCCTGGATATCCAGGAATTCATGGTTCTGCCGGTCGGCGCGCCGAGCCTGGCCGAGGCGCTGCGATATGGCGCTGAGATCTTTCACACGCTGAAGAAGCTGCTCGACGGCATGGGCCAGTCGACCGCGGTCGGCGACGAGGGTGGGTTCGCGCCCAACCTCGGTTCCAACGCCGAAGCGCTGACGCTGATTCTCGAGGCGATCGAGAAAGCCGGCTACCAGCCCGGCAAGGACATCTACCTGGGCCTGGATGTCGCGAGCACCGAGTTCTTCAGGGACGGCCGCTATCACCTCGAGGCCGAAGGCAAGAGCTACAGCGCCGCAGAATTTGCCGGCTATCTCGAGGGACTGGTAGCCAAGTACCCGATCATTACCATCGAAGACGGCATGGCTGAGGGTGACTGGGACGGCTGGGCGGGCCTAACGCAACGTCTGGGCAGCAGGATCCAGCTGGTGGGCGACGACTTGTTCGTCACCAATACCCGGATCCTGGCGGAGGGCATTTCCAGGAAGATTGCTAACGCGATCCTGATCAAGCCCAACCAGATCGGCACGCTGAGCGAGACTCTGGCGGCGATCAGCATGGCGGCCAAG
Organism: Gammaproteobacteria bacterium; assembly: GCA_043738315.1. Classification (GTDB taxonomy): domain Bacteria; phylum Pseudomonadota; class Gammaproteobacteria; order Steroidobacterales; family Steroidobacteraceae; genus UBA964. The sequence goes on along the minus strand of JAYUGT010000005.1, from coordinate 16,341 downwards.
GCCGGCTATGCCTCGATCGTGTCGCACCGCTCGGGCGAGACCGAAGATTCGACCATCGCGGACATCGCGGTCGCCACCGCGGCCACGCAGATCAAGACCGGTTCCATGTCGCGCTCGGACCGTACCGCGAAGTACAACCAGCTGCTGCGGATTGAAGGCAGCCTGGGCGGCAGGGTGGGTTATGCAGGGTCTCAAGCATTCCCTGTAAAGCTCTGATTTTAAGAGCTTTATTTCCTGTTGCAGACAGGTTAATCTGCTCCCCCTATGAAGTGGCTTTTTGCGGGATTGCTGACGGCGACGGTACTGCTGCAGTGCCGCCTGTGGCTGTCGCCGGACGGCGTACGCGAAGTGTCCAGGTTGTCGGCCGCCGTGGAAGCGCAACAATCTAACAACAACGAACTGCGGGCGCGTAACGCGCAGCTCGCCGCCGAAGTGACCGATCTCAAGCAAGGGATGTTAGCTCTCGAAGAGCGCGCGCGCAGCGAACTCGGCATGGTTTCGGCTAACGAAACTTTTTACCAGGTGGTCTCGAAGCCGATGACGGCGCAAGGCGATGGGCGCACGCGCACCGCGCTGCGCTGAGGCCGGTTGATGTCCGCCGCGTACTGGCTCGTCGTGCCGGCCGCCGGTACCGGCAGCCGCAGCGGCGCCGGCCAACCCAAACAATACCGCAGTTTGTTAGGTCGCCCGCTGCTGGAGTGGGCGCTCAGGCCGTTCGCCGCCGATGCGCGCTGCCGCGGCGTGGCGCTGGCGCTGGCGCCAGGCGACCGGCAGGGTGCCGCGCTGGCCGGGGCGCTCGGTTTTCCCACGGTCATGATCGCCGCCGGCGGCGCCGAGCGCTGCCATTCCGTGCAGAATGCCCTGAAAACCCTGTCGTTGCACGCCGCCGCAGGCGACTGGGTGATGGTCCACGATGCCGCGCGACCCTGCGTCAGCCGCGACGAAATCGATGCACTGCTGGCCGCCTGTGTTAGCGCGGGCCACGGCGGTTTGTTAGCACTGCCGGTCAGCGACACCGTCAAGCGCAGCGCCGGCGACAAGGTGCTGAAGACCGTGCCGCGCGCCGGACTGTGGCGGGCGCTGACGCCACAGCTGTTCCGCCTCGGGGAATTGCAGTCGGCATTGCAGGCGGAGTTGTCGGCGGGCAGACTGCCGACCGACGAAGCGCAGGCCATGGAAGCGGGCGGCGCGACGCCGCTGCTGGTGACGGGTTCGGCCAGCAATCTCAAGGTGACCCGCGCCGGGGATTTCGTGCTGGCCGCTGCCGTCCTCGGCGTGCAGCCCGATTTGTCAGCGAGGAGCAGCATGCGTACCGGATTTGGCACCGACGTCCACGCGTTTGGCGCCGGCGATCACCTGATGTTAGGTGGCGTGCGGATACCGCACGACCAGGGAGTGGTTGCGCATTCGGACGGCGACGTGCTGTTGCATGCGCTGTGCGACGCGCTGTTAGGCGCGGCAGGCCTTGGCGACATCGGCATGCATTTCCGCGATTCCGATCCGCGCTGGCGCGGCGCGGCGAGCGCCGGGTTCGTCACCGAGGCTTTGCGACTGCTGCGGGCGCGTGGCTTGCGGCCGCTCAACGCCGACCTGACCCTGCTGGCCGAGACGCCCCGTATCGGCCCGCACCGCGCGGCGATCGTGGCCAGTATCGCCACGCTGCTCGGGCTCCCGGCAGAGGACGTCAATCTCAAGGCGACGACCACCGAGGGCCTGGGATTCATCGGTCGTCGCGAAGGGCTCGCGGCGAACGCTGTTGTGACCCTGACGGCCCTTTGAACGAGCTACCCGGGGACTGGCTGGCCTCAGCCGTGCACCCTCCACGCGCCCACGGGCAGCCCCTGGGGCAGGCCAGCCTGCGCGCGCAGCCCGAGGACTTCCAGGTCGATGAAGAGCTGGGATTCGCGGCGGCCGGGCAGGGCCATCACTGGCTGTTGCAGGTGCGCAAGCGCAGCGCCAATACCGAGTGGGTCGCGCGCGATCTCGCCAGGCGCGCGCGGGTCCGGCCCTACGATGTCGGTTTTGCCGGTCTCAAGGACCGGCACGCCGTAGCGACGCAGTGGTTCACGGTGCCGGTGAGCCGTGGCGAGGCCGTGGCCTGGCAGGGATACAGCGGCGAGGGCTACGAAGTGCTCGCGGCCCATCCCCATGACCGCAAGCTGCGCCGTGGCGCGCTCGCGGCCAATCGTTTTGACCTGCTGCTAACAAATATGTCAGGCCCGGTCCCCCGGGCGGCGATCGATGAGCGGCTGAGGCTGATCGCGGCCGCCGGCGTGCCGAATTATTTCGGCCCACAGCGTTTTGGGCGCGACGCGGGCAATTTGTTGCGCGCCCGCCAGTACGCGTGGCACGTGGCGGCTGACGCCGGCGGCCAGCCGGCGCGCAGCGATCGCAGCTTCGCGCTGTCGGCGGCGCGCAGCCTGATTTTCAATGAGGTATTGGCGCAGCGCGTCCAGGCTGGAACCTGGAACGAACTTCGCAGCGGTGACATCGCCAATTTCGATGATGGCAATACGGTATTCGCAGTCAACGAACTGGATGACTCGCTGCGCGCACGTTGCCAGGGCGGCGAGCTGCATCCCACCGGTCCTATGTGGGGCACGGCCGGCGGGCTGTCGGCGCAGGGCGAGACAGCAGACCTCGAGGCCCGGGCGGCGGCGGCCTGCGAACCGCTCGACCGCTGGTTGTTAGCTGAGGACCTGCGCGCGGAACGCCGGCCGCTGCGGCTGCGTGTCCAGCAGCTAACGCATCAGTGGGGCGCAAACGATTCCAGCTTGCGGCTTCGATTCCGGCTCAACCCGGGCAGTTTCGCGACCACGGTGCTGCGCGAACTGCTGGATGCCCGGGACGCGCACAGCGGTGCCGAAATCTAGGCTGACAGCAACACGTACACGGCGCCGGTACCACCATCGACATGGCGCGCCGAGCAGAAGGCCAGCACCGCATCGAAGCGGCGCAACAGCCCAACCGTCATCACTTTGACGACCGGGCCACGGTGGCCGGAGCGCAGGCCCTTGCCATGGACGATGCGCAGGCTGCGCAACTGGCGCATGCGTGCTTCGGCCAAGAATGCACGCAGTTCAGCGCGCGCCGCTTCGACGGTGAGACCGTGCAGATCGAGCTCAGCCTCGGTGCGGTAGCTGCCGCGGCGCAATTTGCGCAGCACGGCCTCCTGGACACCGTCGCGCCGGAAACTCACGGTGTCACCGATTTCCGCGTCCAGGACCTCCGGGTCGGCGCGCAGGCTTTCTTCCAGCAATTCGCGGCGTGCTGCGATCGTAAAGCGGGCTCGCGGCGCGGGCTTGCGCGCACCCCGCGTGACACGTGGCTTATGCTGCAAAGGCCGGGCATCGGCGACCGCAGCGCGAAAGTCCGCGTCCGGCTGCGCTTCGGCTTTGGTGGTCGCGCGCTGATCTTTTTTGGGTTCGCGGCTACGCGGGTGATGACTCAAGCTACCTCCTCAAGCGGCGTTTCAGTATATTGGCGCGCCTTGCAGAACCCAATCAGGACCCAGCGCACAGCGTGAGAATACTTCTGACCAATGACGATGGTTATCGCGCGCGCGGTCTTACCGAGTTACGCAAGTCGCTCGCCCACCTGGCCGAACTGGTCACGGTCGCGCCCGATCGCAACAAGAGCGGCGCCAGCAATTCCCTTACGCTCGATGTCCCGGTGCGCGTCGGCAAAGTCGAGCCCGGGGTGTTCTTCGTGACCGGCACGCCGACCGACTGCGCGCACCTGGCGATCTGCGGCCTGTTTGACTTCGACTTCCAGATGGTCTGTTCCGGGATCAACGACGGCCCGAATCTCGGCGACGATGTGCTTTATTCCGGCACGGTGGCGGCCGCCATGGAAGGACGTTTGCTGGGGTTGCCGGCGATCGCTTTCTCGCTCAATTGCCAGTCGGGCAGTGGCCGGCATTTCGACAGCGCCGCGCGTATTGCGCGGCGCCTGGTCGAGCACATGATCGCCGTGCCGCCCGGACCTAACACCATGCTCAATGTGAATATTCCGGACTTGCCGTATGAGCAGATCCGGGGCTTCGAGACCACGCGGCTGGGCGCGCGGCATCGCTCGGAGCGCGCCGTCAAGGCCCAGGATCCTCGCGGACGCACAGTTTACTGGGTGGGGCCCTCGGGTCCTGGCGACGATGCCGGCCCGGGCACCGATTTTCATGCGGTCGCCAACGGCCTGGTATCGGTGACGCCGCTGCAAATCGATCTCACGCGGCAGTCAGCGCTCGATGCCACGCGGCTCTGGCTGAAGGCGATACCCGCTTGACCGACCAGCGTTACGCCGGCATCGGCATGACCTCGGCACGAACGCGCGATCGCCTGGTGCAGCGGCTGCAGGATCAGGGCATCAAGAACATGGCGGTCCTGGACCGGATCCGCAATGTGCCGCGGCACATCTTTGTCGACGAAGCGCTGGCCAGTCGCGCCTACGAGGATACCGCGCTGCCTATCGGCTTCGCGCAGACAATATCGCAGCCTTACATCGTCGCGCGTATGACCGAGGCGCTGCTCGACGGTCCGCCGCTGCGCCGCGTGCTTGAAGTCGGCACCGGCTGTGGCTACCAGACCGCGGTGCTCGCGCCCTTTGCAGACAAGATCTGCACGATCGAGCGTATCGAACCACTGCTGGAGCGCGCCAAGCTCCGGCTCAAGGATTTGGGCATTCGCAATGTGCGCTTCCGTCATGGCGATGGCAGCCTGGGCTGGAAGGCGCAGGGCCCGTTCGACGGCATCCTGGTGGCCGCGGCCGCGTTGCGGGTGCCGGAGGCCTTGCTGCAGCAGTTGGCGAAGGGCGGCCGCCTGATCGTCCCGGCCGGACCGGAAGGGCAGCAGGAGTTGTGGTGCTACACGCGCCGCGAAAAACAGATCGAGCGGGTTTCGCTCGGGTCGGTCACTTTCGTGCCCCTGTTGGGTGGCGTTGCAGGCTCTTGACAAGAGTATTGGTTAACAAAGAACGCTAACTACATGAAATGTATAAGCATTACCTCCGAATTAGGAGCTTTTTTGGCATTTTGGGGCTCACTAAAATCTCTTTTTGAAACCGGCACTTGCAAGATGAATTGAGACCCGTTTAACATCTTCTGGCGGGTCGTTTGACGAGCACCGCGAGAAGACACAGGGATGATGGGGGAAGTCGGGCTAAGAAGAAGAAGAAAAACCAACAAGAAAAACAACAGGCAAACAATTGTTCGGGTCTGTCAGCTTCGAATAATTGGCGGTTGAAACGAGCTTCTTCTCCCTGTGTCTTCTCTCGGTGCCCGTTAGGCGGCACCTCATGTCTGCTACCAGAATACTGCGACCACTTCGCGCCCTTCGCTCGCGAGAACGTTATACGTTCGGCATGCGGCGCCACGTTCCATGGTTTCCAGGCCCACGTTGCGCGCGCGCAGCGCGCGGCGCACGTCCGGATTGAGATCGGTTGCGGCACCGGGCAGTGCCAGCAGCAAAATGCGCGGTTGCAGGTCCAGCGCCTGCTGCAAGTTCTCAACCCGCAACTGCGCGGGCGGTGGCGCAGGCCATGAATCAATCACGGTCCTGGGCGCGACGATGCAAGGTCCGTTCAGCAGCTTGTCGCCGATCACGAGTTGCGCGCCGTCATAGCGCCGGATCCAGTTCAATTCATCGGATCGCTCTTGAGTGAGTCGCATGACGCGTAACATACCGAAACCCATGCGACTTGCGTTCGTGCTCAGCGATTTTTATTTGCATCCCGAGGAGCAGGGCGAGCCCGCGCCGGCCGTAGCCAAGCTTGCGGATGCGCTGCGCCATGCGGGCGCCCAAAGCCTTGCCGGGGATTGGCGCAGCTGGCTCGCGCTGCGGTGCTTGCCGGCACCGAATCGTGCGGTACAGGTCCAGCCCGCAGAGTCGTCGCTGGCGCGTGAATTCTGGTTGTCGCGCATGCGCCCGGTCGCGACCACGGCAACGGCGCCCGCGGCCTGCTGGTTTGCGACGCCGGTGCACTGTCGCGCGGGACTCAGTCATGTGCAGCTCGATGCGCGCGGCTGCCTGCGCTTCGACACTGCGGAAGTCGCTGAGTTGTTAGCTGCGTTCGGACGTGAATTCGCCGGCAGTGGCTGGTCGCTCGCGGACGCCGGCGACGGCCGGCTGCTGCTGGCCGCCAGCGATCCGGTTGCCGCGGTCATCACTCAGCCTCCGGAGCGCTGGCTGGGCTGCAACGTGGCGGCCGCGCTGCCACTCGGGCCGGGCGCCGCGCGCCTGCGTGCCATAACGGGCGAGATCGAACTGTGGCTGTTCGGTGCCGACGTCAATCGCCGGCGTGCGCAAAATGGACTGCCGGCCGTGACCCAGCTCTGGCTGTGGGACGGCGCCTGCAATCCCGCCTGGTTTGCCGCCCGCGCGCCCGACAACCACCATCCGCCGCGCCTGTTCGGCCGCGATGCGGTGGCCGCTGCGCTGGTTCGGGCGCAGGCCGGGGTGGCCGCCGACTTGCCGTCGCAATGCCACGAGTTGTTAGACAAGCACGCGACCGGCATGACGGTGGCGCTGATGCCAACCCAGGAACCGGGCGGACCGGATCTCGCGACGTTTCTTGAGCAGTGGCTGTCGCCTTCGCTGCAGGCCCTGCGGCGGGGCGCGCTGCGCTCGCTGCAGCTGCTGGCGAACGGACGCCTCTTTACGTTGCGGTCGCGGGACTCCTGGCGATTCTGGCGCCGGCGCCGCGCCTGGTACCAGGTGTTAGGCGCTTGAATCTTCACATTGTCCGCCGGGAGGTTGCGGCCGCGGAGCGGGCCGGGTTCTCCGAGTTGCATCCAGTTCTGGCGCGCGCCTATGCGGCGCGCGGCCTTCGCCAGCCCGCGGAGCTGTCGTTGACGCTTGACCGGCTGCTGCCGGTGGGGAGTCTCGGCGGCATCGATGCAGCGGTCGAGCTGCTGCTGGCGCATCGCGAGGCGCCGGGCAGGGTCCTGATCATCGGCGACTTCGATGCCGACGGCGCGACCAGTACGGCGCTGCTGATGCGCGGTCTCAGGGAATGTGGGTTCGCGAACGTTGATTTTCTCGTGCCTAACAGATTTGAGTTCGGCTACGGCCTCACGCCGGAGATTGTCGCGGTGGCGGCCGGCCGCAAGCCGAGCCTGGTGGTGACGGTGGACAACGGCATATCGAGTCTCGCCGGCGTGTCCGCCGCGCAGGCTGCCGGCATGCATGTGCTGGTGACCGACCATCATCTGCCGGGGCGCGAGCTGCCCGCGGCCGATGCGATCCTCAATCCGAACGTGCCGGGCAACGGGTTCGAATCGCGTTATCTGGCAGGCGTCGGCGTCGCATTCTATTTGTTAGCAGCGGTGGCGCGGCGGCTGGCTGTGCCCGTGGCGCGCGTCACGCGATTCCTGGACCTGGTGGCGCTCGGGACCATCGCGGATCTCGTGCCACTCGACCGCAACAACCGCATTCTTGCGGCGCAGGGGTTGGCGCGCATTCGCGCCGGCGCCTGCGTGCCGGGGATCCGGGCGCTGCTGCAGGTCGCGAAGCGCGAGTACGCGGGCGCGCTGGCATCGGACCTGGGATTTGCCGTTGCGCCACGGCTCAATGCCGCAGGACGCATCGACGACATGAGCATCGGCATCCGTTGCCTGTTAGCTGACGATGCCGGCGAAGCGGCGCAGCTGGCCGAGCAGCTGGACAGCCTCAATCGCGAGCGGCGCGAAATCGAAGCCGACATGCAGCGTCAGGCGCTGGCCGCGGTCAAGGTGCTGGACGATCCGCAGGCACTCGCGGCACAACGCGCCGGCGTTGTGCTCTACGACGCGGACTGGCATCAGGGCGTCGTCGGACTGGTCGCAAGCCGGGTCAAGGATCGGATTCGCAGACCGGTGGTCGCTTTTGCGAATGCAGCGGGCGATGAGTTGCGCGGTTCGGCGCGCTCGGTGCCTGGCGTGCACGTGCGCGACGTGCTCGAAGCCATGGCGACCGCGGAACCGGGGCTGATCGAGCGCTTCGGCGGACACGCGATGGCTGCCGGCCTAACACTCAGGCCGGCCAATCTCGACCGCTTTGCGCGCGCTTTCGATGCTGAAGTGATGCGCTGGCTGGGCCCCGGCAAGACCCACGACACGATCGAGACCGATGGCGCTTTGTCGATCGACGAAATCGCGTTGCCGACTGCCGAGGCACTGCGCGCCGGCGGACCCTGGGGGCAGGCGTTTCCCGAGCCTAGTTTCGATGGCGAATTCGCCGTGCACCAGTCGCGCGTCGTCGGCGAGCGGCACCTGAAACTCTGGGTTGAGCCCACGGGCAGCGGGCGGCGCTTCGATGCCATTGCCTTCAATCATCTCGATCCGGGCGCGCGCCCGCAGCTCGAGGGCAGCACGGTGCGGTTGGTCTATAGACTGGATATCAATGCCTATCGCAGCGAGCGGCGCCTGCAACTGTTGATCGATCATCTGTTGCCCGTCTGTTAGAATCCGCGCCGTGATTGAACTCGGTGCCCTCAAGCGCAGCCTCAAAGACCTCGACGAACGAGTGGTTTCGTTACGGGGGTTTCTTTGAGTACGACAACAAGAAAGAGCGGCTTGAGGAAGTCACTCGGGAACTAGAGGATCCGGCTGTCTGGCAACAGCCCGCAAAGGCCCAGGAACTCGGCAAGGAACGCGCTCGCCTGAGCTCGGAGCTCGAGGAAATCGACAAGACGCAGCGTGCCGTCGGCGATTCGGCGGAACTACTGGAGCTCGCGGAAGCCGAGGACGACGCTGGCACTGCGCGTGAAATCGAGCGCGATCTGCCTGAGGTCGAGGCGTGCGTGCGCAGGCTGGAACTCAAGCGCATGTTCCGCGGCGAAATGGATTCCCACCACGCGTTTCTGGATGTGCAGGCCGGCGCCGGCGGTACCGAAGCCCAGGACTGGGCGCAGATGCTGCTGCGCATGTACATCAAGTGGGCGGCGACGCATGGCTTCGAGGCAGAAGTCATCGATTCCAGTCCGGGCGAAGTCGCCGGCATGAAAAGCGCGACGCTCGAAGTGCGCGGTGAAAATGCCTACGGCTGGTTGCGCACCGAGACCGGCGTGCATCGACTGGTGCGCAAGTCGCCGTTCGATTCAGGCAATCGCCGTCATACCTCGTTCGCCTCGGTGTTCGTGTCGCCGGAAATTGACGACGACATCAATATCGACCTGAATCCGGCCGACATTGAAATGGATGTGTTTCGTTCTTCCGGCGCCGGCGGTCAGCATGTCAACAAGACCGAATCCGCAGTGCGCCTGCGCCACCTGCCGAGTGGCATCGTTGTTGCCTGCCAGAACGAGCGCAGCCAGCACAAGAATCGCGCCACCGCGATGAAAATGCTCAAGGCCAAGTTGTACGAGCTCGAAGTCAACAAGCGCAACGCGGCAGCCAAAGTACTCGAAGACTCCAAGTCCGATGTCAGCTGGGGCCACCAGATTCGTTCCTATGTGCTCGACCAGTCGCGCATCAAGGACTTGCGTACCAACATCGAAATCGGCAACACCACGGCGGTTCTGGATGGCGATCTCGACATTTTTCTCGAAGCGTCACTGAAGGCGGGTGTATGAGTGAAGGCCAGCAGGGCGACAACAAGCCCGACGAGAACAAGCTCATAGCCGAGCGCCGCCAGAAACTGGCGGCGATCCGCGCCCAGGGCGTGGCATTTCCCAACGACTTCCGGCGCGACAGTTTCGCGGCCGATTTGTTAGCCCTGTACGAAAATGTCAGCGGCGAGCAGCTGGAAGCGCAGCCGGTGCGGGTCAAGGTGGCCGGACGCCTCATGGCCAAGCGCGTCATGGGCAAGGCCAGCTTCGCCAAGATCCAGGATCCGGGCGCACAGATTCAGCTTTTTCTGCAGCGCGAAACGCTCGGCGACAGCTACGAGGCCTTCAAGGGTTGGGACGTCGGCGACATCATTGCTGCGGAAGGCCAGTTGTTTCGCACCAAGACCGGCGAGCTGACCGTGCGCGCCAGCCAGCTGCGCCTGCTGACAAAATCGCTGCGGCCGCTGCCTGACAAGTGGCACGGACTGGCCGACACCGAAGTGCGGTACCGGCGGCGCTATGTCGATCTCATTATGAACGAGGACAGCCGCCGTCTGTTCGTGCAGCGCACGGCCGTGATTCGTTTTCTGCGCGACTACCTCGACCGGCGCGATTTTCTCGAAGTCGAGACGCCGATGATGCAGCCGATTCCCGGTGGCGCCGCGGCCAGGCCGTTCAAGACCTGGCACAACGCACTGGGCGTCGAGATGTTCATGCGTATCGCGCCGGAGCTCTACCTGAAGCGGCTGGTGGTCGGCGGTTTCGAGAAGGTCTACGAGATCAACCGCAATTTCCGCAACGAGGGGCTGTCGACCCGGCATAACCCTGAGTTCACGATGCTGGAGCTGTACTGGGCCTATGCCGACTATGAAGACCTGATGAATCTGGTGGAAGACCTGCTGCGCGGACTGGCGACCCGGGTGTTAGGCAGGAGCGCCTTCGAATCACAGGGCCGCAAGTTCGACCTCGAGCCGCGGTTCGCGCGCCTGACCGTGGCCGAGGTGATCCTGCGCAATAATCCGGGTCTCGATGCGGGCCGGTTGCGCGATGTCGGTTACCTGCGCGAGCAGTGTGCTGGCAAGGGCATCGCGTTCAAGGACGGCGATGGCGCCGGCAAGCTGCAGATCGAGTTGTTCGAGAAGACCGGCGAGCACACCTTGCAGGATCCTACCTTTGTGTACGCCTACCCCGCGGAAGTGTCGCCGTTGTCGCGGGCCAATGACCGCGATCCATTCCTGACTGATCGCTTTGAGTTATTCGCCGGCGGCCGCGAACTGGCTAACGGGTTTTCGGAATTGAATGATGCCGAGGATCAGGCCGCGAGGTTTCGCGCCCAGGTCGAGCGCAAGGATGCCGGCGACGATGAGGCCATGTTCTACGACGCCGATTATGTGCGCGCGCTGGAGTACGGCATGCCGCCCACGGCGGGACTCGGCATCGGCGTCGACCGCGTCGTGATGTGGCTGACTAACGCGGCATCGATCCGCGATGTGCTGCTGTTCCCGCAGATGCGGCCCGAGGCCGATTGAACGCCACGGCCCGACCGCTCCGCGCCAGCGCGCCGATCGGTGTCTTTGATTCAGGCATGGGCGGACTGACTGTGTTAGCCGAACTGCGGCGCGAGCTGTCGCAGCAGCGGTTCATTTATCTGGGGGACACCGCGCGCCTGCCTTACGGCACCAAGTCGGCGTCCACCATCGTGCGCTACGCATTGCAGGCGGCCGAGCTGCTGGTCGAACGTGGCGTCGGCACGCTGGTGGTGGCCTGCAATACCGCCTCGTCGGTCGCGCTGCCGGCACTGCGCGAGCGATTTGATGCGCTCAACATCATCGGGGTCATCGAACCCGGCGCTGCTGCTGCCTGTGCCGCGACTCGCAACCACCATGTGGCCGTCATCGGCACCGAGGGCACGGTGCGCGGCGGCGCCTATGAACGCGCGATCCGTGCCATCCTGCCGGATGCGCGGGTGTCGTCGCTGGCCTGCCAGCTGTTCGTGGCGCTGGCCGAGGAAGCCTGGGTGGACGGTGCGGTGGTCGAAGCCGCGGTGCATCGCTACCTGGATACCTGGCTGGCATCCATGGTCGGGCAACCCGACGTGCTGGTGTTAGGCTGCACGCACTTCCCGGTGCTGGCGCGCGCCATTGCAGCAGTCGCGGGGCCCGGCATCCGGCTGGTGGACTCGGCGCGGACCACCGCCGCCGCGGTGCGCGCGCTCGCTGCCGAGGCTGCAGCGCTGCCGGAGGCCGGCTCGCAGGCGGGCATCGAATTCCTGGCCACCGACGGAGTCGAACGCTTTGCCCGGATCGGCAGTCGCTTTCTCGGCGCGCCGATCGTCGACAGCGAAGTGGAACTGGTGGAGTTGTGATCAGGCATGATTGAGTCAGCATGATTCTGTCGCGGTACATCCTGCGCGAATTTTTTGGCAACTGGCTGGCGGTCGCCGTGGCGGTCTCGGTGCTGGTGCTGGGAAGCCAGCTGACGCGCTCGCTGGAGCGCGCCGCCGAGGCCAATTTGCCCAGCGACATCGTACTCAAACTGACCCTGCTGACATTCCTGCAGACCGCCCAGATCACCATGCCACTGGCCTTGTTGTTAGCCATCGTACTGACCTACGGCCGACTCGCCCACGACGGCGAAATGAGCGCGATCCGCAGTAGCGGCATTGGTCCCTGGCAATCGGCGCGCGGAATCCTGCTGTTCGGAGCCGCCGCGGCGCTGGTGCTCGGCTCAGTTACCCTGTATTTCGCGCCGCAAATGGCGTTGCGCGAGCAACTGACCCTCAGCGACGCCTACCGCCGTTCACAATTGAGCGCCTTCGAGCCCGGCCGCTTCACGCAACTGCCGGGGACGGGGCTGGTGGTGCATGTTGGTGCAGTCGACCCCAACGGTGGGTTGCGGGATGTGCTGTTTTTGCAGCGCGAGGGCAAGACACTGGAAGTGATTCGCGCGAGCCGTGCCACCTATGAGCTGGACGCCGGCATCCGCAACCTGAGGCTGCATCTGGAGCAGGGCGAGCGCCTGACGGGCGAGGCAAATGCCGCGGCCTCGCAGCGCATTCGATTCGCGGCGCTCGAGCTCGCCGTGCCGCTGCCATCGGTGGAGCGCACCAGGACCAGCCGCGACCTGATGTCCACCTCGGACTTGTTAGGCTCCGCGCGGCGTGAAGATCAGGCCGAGCTGCAGTGGCGCGGCTCGGTTCCCGTGATGTGCATGCTGCTGATGATCGTCGCGGTGCCCTTGTCGCAGCTGCGGCCCAGGCAGGGCCGTTATACGCGCATGGCCCCGGCGTTGCTGCTGTTCTTCCTGTACGTCAACGTGCTGGCGGCCAGCCGCAGCAGCATTGCGCGTGGCACGTTTCCCTTGTGGCCCGGGATGCTGGCCGTGCATCTCAGCGTTGCCGCGGCCGCGCTGTTGTGGTTCAAGCGCAAGCGCTGGTGGCGCAGCAGGGCCGCGCCATGATCCTGGTGCGCTACATCCTGCGTACCGTGCTCACGCACATGGTGACGGTGCTGCTCGCCCTGCTGGGCCTGATCGCGATATTCAATTTCATCGAACAGCTCGATGATGTAGGCACCGGTCGCTACACGCTGGCGTCGGCGTTGTTGCATTCCTTGATGATGCTGCCGACCTGGGCGCTGGATTTTGCACCTGCCGCCGCTTTGTTAGGTGCGCTGTCCGGCCTGGGGCGCCTGCAGCAGGACAGCGAGATAACGGTGCTGCGCGCATCAGGTTGGTCGATCTGGCGGCTGGCGGGCATTGCCGCGTTGGCCGGGGTAGTGCTTTCCGGTGGTGCCGCGGTGATCGGTGAGTACGTGGCGCCCGGGCTGGCCGAGGCCGCCAATCGCATGAAAACCGAGCAGCGGCTCGGTCCCGGGGTGCTTGCCGGCAGCAGCGCCTGGTGGACCATGGCCGGTACGCGCATCATCGGCGTCGACCGCCGGCCTGAGTTTCCCGCCGCAACCATCATCGAGCTCGATGCCGCCGGCCGCGTCAGCGGCCTCGCCGAGGCCGCGGGGGTGGCGCTTGATTCCGAGGGTCGCATGACCTACGAGCGGTATCGCGCCGTGCATTATTCCAACTCGGCGGCATCCCTGGACCAAAAACCGGTCCTCGAGGAAGTCAGCACCGAGGCGAAATCGCTGCTGCGGGTGTCGCAGGGCACGCGCCGTTACTCATCATTGCGGCAGCTGGCTGCGCAGCGCGCGGAATTGCGGCGTGCGCGCCTGCCTTACGCCACGTCGGTCTACAAATATCACGAACGGCTCGCCAAGCTGGTCACCGCGCCGCTGCTGGTGTTGTTAGCTCTGCCGGCGGTGCTGGGACTGCTCCGCTCCGCCAGGCAGGGGGCGCGCCTGGTGCTCGGGCTGATCGTCGGTTTTGCGCTGTCGATGCTGCAGGATGTCGCCAGCAGCCTGGTGACTGTGTATGACGCGCCGCCGGCGCTGGTAGCCTGGATTCCGGCATCACTGACAGCCGTGGTCGCGGGCTTGTTGCTGTGGCGTCTGACCGCACGTCCGCGGCCTCAGGCCGCCATGCCGGAAAATCTCCGCCGCTAGTTTTCCGGCAGCGCGTATGGCAGGGGCAGCGCGCCCGCCGCGCCGACGGGTGCAACCGCGAGCATTTCATCGCGGGTGGCCTCCACGACCTGGGCCGTTTCGCCTGAGGCCAGCGTGACGCTTGCGCCGGGCGCCGGCGCGGTATCGGCTGCGAGTGCAAAGCGCTGCAGGCGCCGTTTGACCCGCCCGCGATAATGGGCGCGCGCGACGATCTCCTGGCCGATGTAGCAGCCTTTGTCGAATGCAATTCCGCCTAACAGGTCGAGATTCATCATCTGCGACACGAACTCACCCTGGCTGCCGGCGTATACCTGCGGCACACCGGCCGCGACATCCAGCGCCCGCCAGGCGTCCCGCGATCGCAGCGGCTGGCCGGGGGCCGGGTCGGCGGAGGCCCGCAGCAGCAGGCAGCGGCCGCTGGCGTCGACCCTGGCGTGCATGCTGTTAGGTGGTGCAGCGCTCGCTCCCAGCACCTGCCAGTTCGCGCTCGCATCGGCCAGCGTTACCCTGGCGCGGAAAACGCGCTTGCGCAGGGTTGCGAGAACGTCGGCGCTCAGTGTGCGCGGCAGAACTGCCACCCACAGGGTTTCCTCGACCCGGAACAAGCGCAGCAGCGCCTGCACGCGCCCCTGTGCGGTATGCAGCGCGGTCAATTGCGCCTCGCCGGTTGCCAGTTTCACGACGTCGTTAGACAGCTGGCCTTGCAGGAATTTACCTGAGTCAAGGCCTTCTGCGGACAACGCGCCCAGATCTGGCATTGAAAAGTATTCGATGTTCAACGTGCGGTCCGCCAACTGCGTGGTTCTTTGACAGCAATTCTGGCAGAATTACCTCTAATGCAGCAGCCCGACCCAGGTCTGCCGACGCCTGAAAGCCCTGCGCCCGCGGCGCCGGCCGCAACCGCCACTCCTCACGTGAACAAGCCTCCCGCGCCGGTTGTGGAAATTGGCGGCCGGGAAGGTCCCGATCCAACACGCTTCGGGGATTGGGAACGCAACGGCCGCTGCATAGATTTTTAGGTTTAGGTTTTCAAGTATTGATCGCAGGACAGTCGTATGCCCACCAGGCCCTTGTCGCCACACGCGACGATCTACCGGAAGTTTCCGATCATGGCGCTGTCGATCATGCATCGGGTTACGGGCGTCGCGCAGACCGTGGGTCTCGCTTTGCTGGTCTACTGGCTCATGGCTCTCGCCTCCGGGCCGGAAACCTATGACAACGCGCGCAGTCTGCTGGGCCAGGCCTGGGTCAAGCTGCTGCTCGCGGGCTGGATGCTCGCGTTTCTCTATCACCTTTGCTACGGCATCCGTCATCTGGTCTGGGACACGGGCAGGGGATTCGAAAAAGCCGATTCGCGGCGCAGTGGCTGGATCACCTTGTTCTCGGCCCTGGCGCTGTTTGCGTTTTTTGCGTGGCGAGCGTTTTTCGCCGGAGCTGCGCCATGAGCCTGCGCAGTCCGATGGGCGTCGCGCTCGGCAAGGGCGCGGCTGGCGGCGCAGCACAGCACGGCTGGCTGCAACTCGTGACCGCCGTGGCGCTCGTGCCCCTCACGCTGTGGTTCCTGGTTTCGCTGTTAGGCCTGGAGTCGTTCGAGTTTGCTGCGGTTCGATCCTGGCTCGGCAGCGGCTGGACCCCCGTGTGGATGATCCTGCTGGTCATCTGCGCAGCCTGGCACTCGATGCTCGGTGTCCAGGTCATCATCGAAGACTACGTGCCGCGCAAGTCAACCAAGACAGTGGCGCTGGTGCTGCTCAAATTTCTGCATGCGATCGCAGCAGTGGCTGCGGTCTTCGCGGTGCTGAAAATCGCATTGCAGTCGACCTAGGAATCAGCCCCGTGGAAACCAGACGATGAGTGCTTATCAGTTTATTGATCACAGCTATGACGTCGTCGTGGTCGGCGCGGGTGGCGCCGGCTTGCGCGCCGCGCTCGGGCTGGCCGAAGCGGGCCTGTCGACCGCCTGCGTGACCAAGGTGTTTCCGACGCGCAGCCATACGGTTGCCGCGCAGGGCGGCATCTCCGCGGCGTTAGGCAACATGGGCGAGGACGACTGGCGCTATCACTTCTACGACACCATCAAGGGTTCGGACTGGCTCGGCGACCAGGACGCGATCGAGTTCATGTGCAAGGAAGCGCCGGCCGCCGTGATCGAGCTCGAGCATTACGGTGTGCCTTTTTCGCGCACGCCGGAAGGGAGGATCTATCAGCGGCCCTTCGGTGGCATGACCACGCAGTACGGCAAGGGCATCGCGCAGCGCACCTGCGC
>JAYUGT010000004.1:0-16467 GCA_043738315.1 Gammaproteobacteria bacterium | reverse complement strand
ACCGTCGGCACCACGATGGCGGACTTCGCCGACCGGTCATTGGGGATCGGTTACCCGGGTGGCTCGCTGTTGCTGGTCGCGCTGTTAGCACTCGCGTTCCTGGCCTGGCGGCGCTCGACCGGGACGCTCGATGTCGGGTCGGTATTCACGCCCCGGAGCGAATGCTTTTACTGGTTCACCATCATGCTGTCGCAGACGCTCGGCACGGCGCTGGGCGACTGGACCGCCGACAGCATGCAACTCGGCTATACCGGCGCCGCACTGGTGTTCGGCGGCCTGCTGCTGCTGGTGTTGCTCGCCTACTGGTGGACCAAAATCCCGCACACGGCGCTGTTCTGGGCCGCCTTCGTGCTGACGCGGCCGCTGGGCGCCGTCGTCGGCGACTACCTCGACAAGCCCATTGCCAAAGGCGGACTCGCCTTCAGCCGCTACACCGCAACCGCCGCGCTGTTAGCGGCGATTGTGGCGCTGATCGCGGTTTTGCCGCAGCGCGCTGCGCGCAGGACTCACTAACGCCCGTTGCGGGCCGAATTAAGTTCAATACGCCGATCTGACCGCCGGCGCAGCATCAAGCGCGGGTCATGGGTGCCGATAACACCTGTGACACCATGCGAACTACCGCACAAAATCACGGCCTGCGCCGCCTGACGACCCTGTCGCTGCTGGTCGCAGTGATTGTCTACATGAACGGCTGCGGTGGCGGCGGTTCCGCGCCGGCCACACCTAACAAGACGCAACAGGCTACCGACCTGGCCACCGCACAGAAAGTCTATGCGGGCACGCCGCGCACTCCGGCAGGGTTCTACGCCGACCCGGCTCCGGCCGGCGTCACCGGAACCGTCGCGACCGTGCATCTCAAGAATTCGGATCTGGCCGGCGCGCCCGTGGGCGCTGCGGCATACGAACTGTGCAACGACGACATGGCGCAGGCCACCGCCTGGTCCGAGGGCAAGTCCACGTTCATGGGCTCCTATGCGGATTTGGTCGACGTGACCGGCAATGCGCGCTACTGGGAGCTGACACGCGTGCCGCGCGCCGACGTTTCAGCGCGGCTGCGACATCGCGTCTTCAAATGCAGCTATGTCAACCGCAGCGGCCTGGACCCGGCGGCCGACAGCGGCCCGGCCGGCACGCTGAATCTGCGGCCGCTGGATGCCGCCGCGCTCAAGGACCTGACCGAGTACCTGTGGTACTTCACGGCGTTCGACAACGCTGACCACATCGTGCTCGACAGCGCGGCCGGCACGGCCCCGAGTGGAACCCTCGCGCATGTGATCACGATGGCGCGCCTGACGCGCGCTGCGGTCAGCGGCGACTGCGATCGCATCGATGTGCTGCGCTGGACGCATTCGGCTAACACGTCGACCGGCTCGCTCAGCCGGCAACTCGACACGCTGCAGACGATACGCGCGCGTCGCAGCAACGGACTTGTGGAGCTGTGCGCGTCCTAGACGTTGAAGCGGAAGTGCATGACATCGCCCTCGCGGACCAGGTATTCCTTGCCTTCGAGGCGCAGCTTGCCGGCTCCCTTGGCGCCGTGTTCGCCGTGGTACTTGATGAAGTCGTCGTAGCCAATCACTTCGGCGCGAATGAATCCGCGTTCAAAGTCGGTGTGGATCACGCCCGCGGCCTGCGGCGCCGTGGCGCCACGCTTCACGGTCCAGGCGCGCACTTCTTTCGGGCCGGCGGTGAAATAGGTCTGCAGACCTAACAACTCGTAGCCGGCGCGGATCACGCGGTTGAGTCCCGGCTCGTTGAGCCCGAGTTCCTTGAGGAAATCGGCGCGGTCGGCATCTTCGAGTTGCGCGATCTCGGCCTCGATGGCGGCGCAGACAGCGACCACCCCCGCGCCTTCGCGCGCGGCCAGCGCCTTTACCTGGTCCAGCATCGGATTGTTCTCGAAGCCGCTTTCATTGACGTTGGCCACGTACAGCACCGGCTTCAACGTCAGCAGCGACAGCTCTCGCGCCACCGGCAATTCATCCTTGTCGAGGCCCGCCGCACGCGCGGGCTTGCCGGCGTTCAGCGCATCGCGCACGCGCTTGAAAATGTCGCTCTGGCGAATCGCATCCTTGTCATGCGCCCTGGCGCCCTTTTCGGCGCGCGCCAGGCCCTTTTCCGCGGTCTCGAGATCCGCGAGTGCCAGCTCGGTGTTGATGATCTCGATATCCGACAGCGGATCGACCTTGCCGGACACATGCACGATGTCGTCATCGACGAAACAGCGCACCACGTGGGTGACGGCATCGACTTCACGGATGTTAGCCAGGAACTTGTTGCCGAGCCCTTCGCCGGTCGAGGCGCCCTTGACGATGCCCGCGATGTCGACGAACTCCACGGTCGTGGGCAGGATCTTCTCCGGCTTGACGATGGCGGCGAGCGCCTCGAGCCTGGGATCCGGCACCGGCACCACGCCGACGTTCGGGTCGATGGTGCAGAACGGATAATTCTCCGCTGCGATCTGCGCCCGCGTCAGCGCATTGAACAGGGTCGACTTGCCAACGTTAGGCAGGCCGACGATTCCGCATTTGATTCCCATTTGATCCCTGTGCTATTTGTCAGCGCCATCCGGCGCCTTCTGGTGCAATCGGTTCATCGCCTTCTGCGCGCCGTCCGCCAACAACACCGGCACGATATCCGCCGCCTTGCCGATGCTGTCACGCAGCTCGCGTTCCTCGTCGAGCGCGGGCTTCATCAGCACGAAATCCACCACCTCGGATTTCTCGCCCGGGTGACCGATGCCGATGCGCAGCCGCCAGAACGCCTCGCCCAGGGTCGCGATGCAGTCGCGCAGGCCGTTATGCCCGCCGTGACCGCCGGCTTCCTTGAGCCGCAATGTGCCGGTGGCCAGGTCGAGATCATCGTGCGCCACCAGGATTTCGCTGACCGGCACCCGATAGAAACCCGCCACCGATTGCACCGGTGCACCGCTGCGATTCATGAAGCTCTGCGGCTTGACCAGCCAGACCTCGTGGCCCTCGATGCTGACACGCGCGAGCTCGGCCTGGTGGCGCGCCTCCAGGCGGAAGGTTCCGCCATGGCGGCGCGCCAGTTCATCGACCAGCCAGAAGCCCGCGTTATGCCGCGTGCGCGCATAACGCTCGCCCGGATTGCCGAGTCCGACAACCAGACGCAACGGTAACGCCGGCATCTTGTCTTATCTTCTTGGGCCTTACTTCTTGTCGCCTTTCTTTTCTGGTTTCTTGTCGGCTTTCTTGTCGTCTTTCTTGTCATCTGCAGCCGGGGCAGCAGCACCCGCGGCAGGTGCCGCAGCAGCGCCCGCAGCCGGGGTCGCAGCCGCCGCATCGGCAGCAGCAGCCTCAGCGGTCGGCTCCGGTTCCTCGGCACGCGGCGAATGGATCGACACGACCACAGAATCCTTGCCCGCGATCAGCGCCGTGATCTGCACGCCCGCCGGCAACGGAATGTCTGAGAGACGCTTGGAATCGTTGAGATGCATCTGCGACAGGTCCAGCTCGAGGAAGTCGGGCAGGTCCTTCGGCAGGCAAGTCACTTCCGTATCCGCCAGCCGATGCGACATCACACCGCCTTCGCTCTTGATGCCGGGCGAAATCGACGCGCCCTTCAGATGGACCGGCAGGTGAATGCGGATCTTTTCATCTTCCTGCACCCGCTGGAAATCGACATGCACGATCTGGTGCTTGGCCGGATGCATCTGCAGGTCCTTGACGATCGCCGCCTGCATGACATCACCAACCTTCAGGTTGATGATCGACGAGAAGAACTTCTCGTTGTCGATCTGCAGGATCAGCTTTTCGTGATTGAGCGCCAGCTGGCGCGGGTCACGATGACCGCCGTACAAAATGGCCGGAACTTTACCCGTGTGACGCAGGCGGCGGCTCGCACCTTTGCCTACGTCATCGCGGAATTCCGCGCTGAGTTCAAAACTAATTTTCATCTTCTTCTCCGTTGACGTTAACAAAGCGCTGCCCCGCGACCAAGGCAGCGCCACCCAAAAAATCTTCTAGTCGATGTACAGCGAGCTGACCGATTCCTCGTCCTGGATGCGGCGAATCGTCTCGCCCAGCAACCCGGCCACCGACAGCTGGCGGATGCGCTTGATCTTCTGCGCCGCATCGCTGAGCGGAATGGTGTTGGTGACGATCAGCTCGTCCAGCGCCGATTCCGCGATCCGCTCGAGCGCCTTGCCGGACAGGATCGGATGCGTGATGTAGGCGACCACGCTCTTGGCGCCCTCGTCCTTCAGCGCCTGCGCGCCGATGCACAAGGTGCCGGCGGTATCGACCATGTCATCGATCAGGATGCAGTTCTTGCCCGCGACCTCGCCGATGATGTTCATCACCTTCGACTCATTCGGGCGCGGGCGGCGCTTGTCGATGATCGCGAGCTCGACATCATCGAGCCGCTTGGCCAGCGCGCGGGCGCGCACCACGCCGCCGACGTCAGGCGACACCACGATCATGTCCTGGTAGCCCTGCTTCCATGCGTCGCCTAACAACACCGGCGAGGCGTAGACGTTGTCGACCGGGATGTCGAAAAAACCCTGGATCTGGTCGGCGTGCAGGTCAACCGTCAGCACGCGGCCGATGCCGGCGCCGGTCATCATGTTAGCCACGAGGCGCGCGGAAATCGCCGAGCGCGTGGCGCGCGGGCGCCGGTCCTGGCGCGAATAGCCGAAGTAAGGCACCACCGCGGTGATGGTGCGCGCCGAGGCGCGGCGGCAGGCATCCGCCATGATCAAAAGTTCCATCAGGTTGTCGTTTACCGGCGGACAGGTCGGCTGCACGATGTAGACATCGCGGCCACGCACGTTCTCGATGATCTCGACGTTGACCTCGCCGTCGCTGAACTTGCCGACCGCGGCGCGGCCCAGCGGCACCATCAGGTGGCGCGCAATCTCCTGCGCCAGCAGCGGATTGGCGTTGCCGGCAAACAGTGCGAGTTGTTTCGATGATTCGACCACGACAATCCTTGCAACCCTGATTCGTCAACTGGCTGGGGTGGAAGGATTCGAACCTCCGAATGGCGGGATCAAAACCCGCTGCCTTACCACTTGGCGACACCCCAACGTAAACGCTCTTCCAGCGGTGAGCGTGTTAGCCCACGCACCACCCAGACTTTCCACCCGCTCCGCTCCGGCACCCGCGCCGCGACGCGCTCCGCGGCGGCCGCGGAGTCGAATTGCGCAAACAGACAGGATCCCGTTCCCGTGAGCCGCGCCGGCGCATGCGACCCGAGCCAGTCGAGCGCCTCCGCCACCTCGGGAAAGCGCGCCCGCACCACCAGCTCGCAGTCGTTCCGGCCGCCCGACGCCAAAAAGCCGGGTATTGTGAGTAGGGGGGAATTTCGTGTCAATTCAGGGGCCTGGAACACCGCGGCCGTGCTCACGACGACACCCGGATGGAGGATCAGGAACCAGGACTCCGGCAGCTCCAGCGGGCTGAGCTTGTCGCCAAGGCCTTCGCCGAAGGCCGTGCTGCCATGGACAAAGACCGGCACGTCGGCGCCCAGCTTCAAACCTATTTCGGCGATTTTCGCGTCTGAATAGCCGATGTTCCACGCTAAGTTCAGCACTTTTAACACAGTTGCCGCATCTGAACTACCGCCGCCCAAGCCACCACCCCAGGGAATGCGCTTCCTTATGTAAAGCCGCACTCCGGTCGCCGCTGCCCGATCCCCCAGACCTTCAGCCTGGGCCATGGCCCGCAGCGCCACGGCGGCCCGAACCGCGAGATCCGTGGTCGCCGGGATCGCCTCGGGGCCTTCCAGGCGCTGGATGCGCCCCTGCGGGTCCGGCTCCAAGGCCAGCCGATCGCAGAGATCGACGAGCTGAAACGCGGTCTGCAGGTCGTGGTAGCCATCGGCACGACGACCCACGACCTGCAGGAAGAGATTGAGCTTGGCGGGCGCAGGCCACCAGACGCGATCGTCGCCGGCGCCGACCGCCGGCTCTTTGTTAGGCGTCATCGGATTGCGCGCCAGGTGCGTTTATAAGCGTCCAACATGCGGCGCAGACTGTAACGCGAAGTGGGGACCAGGCCCGCATTTTTTCACTCAAAAAGGTCTATTGCGCATGTGAATGTGCGGTCACGTAGCTGTGAATGTCCGGTCACCACTGCAAGCCTGTTCCAGCGTTGTTATCGTGCAGGCGTCGCGTGACAACACGCCAATCAGAGCTCTCCCATGTCAGCTTCGGCATTCAGCACCTTTTCGGCCATTGCGGAAATTTTCGTGACCACGGGCGTGTTCTACGTCGTTTGGGTCAGCTACAAGGGCCGCGAATTCCCCTGGAAACTGGCCGCGGGCGTCGCGGTGTTCGAATTCTCGGTCAACATGATTTACATGACGACGCAGATGAAGACTCACGCCTCGGGCGGCGCACCCACTTTCTTCTCGATGCTGGCGGCGGTGCACGGCATGCTGTCACTGCTGATATTCGCCATGTTCGTGGTGCTGGTCTTTCTGGCCTATTTCGCGCAGCGCCGCGGCGAGAGCTACTTTCGCGAGCGCCCCGCCCTGACCTGGAGCTTTCTCATCCTGTGGACGCTGAGCGTCGGCTCGGGCGAAGTCTTTTATCTCATGCGGTATGCCTGACGCGCAGTGAACGCCGCTAACCTGCAGCTGCAGCGCTGGCGCGCCCCGCTGCTCTGGATCTCCATGGGCACGTTAGCTTTTGGCGCGATCAGCGGCTCGTGGCTGTTCTTCTTTGGCGGCTTCATGCGCGAACGCGCGCTGCTGGCACTCGGGCACTGGGCGCTGTGCTTCGCGCTGCTCGCGCCTTATTCGATCTACCAGTTGCGCCATTATCTGCGCAACCGAGATTGGCGCGGGCGCGTGCATTTTCGCCTCGGGCTCGCGGCATTCTTCTCGATCGCGATCCTGTTCGTATCCGGGCTGCCGCTGATACTCTGGCCCCCGGGCAGCGGCGGTATCTGGGGTCTGTTAGCCGACCTGGCGCATGTCGTCGCCAGCTTCTTCCTGGTGATTCTCGTGGCTGCGCACCTGGTGCTGGTTACCCGCCTGACCATGGGCCGGCGCGACAGCGAAAACGCTTCGGCGCCACCGGCAGCCCGCGCGATACGCATGGCACTGCTGATACCCGCGCTGGCCGCGCTGGCCGCGACAGTCGCGCTGGCCCTGATTCCCTAACTCCGGCGCGCCTGTATCGCGGGGATGGCCGCAAATCCCACTTGCGCGATGAGCCCTATGACGCCGGCAGCGGACAGAAACGATTCCAGGTAGGCCGCGACGGCAGTACCAAACAGCAACGTCGCAACGCCGAGTTCCACCAGCATCAGCATGACGAAGGCGGCGGCGCCCATCAGTGCGCATGCTGCAACATCGCCGCGCAAATCGAAAAGCCCGCAGCACCAGCGCGACACCAGCCAGCTGACGGTCAAGATGACCGGCGCCTCGAGCAGCACGGCGATTACCGGCCCGACGCGCGGCGCCAGGAACAGGACGCGCACCGTACCTAACAGAAAAGCGACGACAAAAACCGCCGCCATGTAGACGCCGCCAGCCTTGACGGCGGCGACGCTCACCGCCAGTCCCACCGATCGATGACGAGCCGTACGCGCGTCTGGCCGGCGGTCAGCGTGATCAGTCGCGGCACGCCGCTGTGCGGCTGATACTCGACGCGCCAGCCCTGCTGCTCGAGAGCGCTGAGTTGTGCCGGCTGCCCGGTCACGAGCGGTGCGAGCGTCTCGGTAGCCGCGTTTTTCGGCTGCGGCGCACCTAACAACCAGCGGCCCAGCGTCGCGACCGGCAGGGGCGCGCCGATGGCGCGTTCCAGCTCGGCGCGCGCCGCATCGCCGTCGAACTGACGCCCGTCGGTCGATTGCAGCGCGAGCTGCGCGCCGCTGGCGGTGACGATGAGGCCTCCCGCGCCTAACGGCCCGCGCAGATTGAGCTGCGCCGTGTCGCCGGACTGCCGCCAGACGAATTGCGCGTTGAAGCCCTGGCCGGGTGCGGACACCGCCACGCGGCCCGCGCATTCGTAGCTTCGCAGCTGCTGCAACAGCGCGCGCCGCTGCGGCCATGCGGACGTCAAGCCAAGATCCGCGGCCGCGGCGGATGGCGGCAGGGTGCGGCACGCGCTGACGAGGGTACACGCGGCCACAGCTAACAGCAGAGCCGCAGCATGGCGGCTGCGGTCGCGGGTGATCGCAACGCGCACCGCGCGGACCGCGGGACTAGGGCGCCTTGGGGCCGGCAAGACGGTCAATAACGGCTTTCAGGGCGTGGGAATCCGGGTCGCGCGCCAGTCCGCGCGCCCAGACGCTGCGCGCCTCGCTCTTGCGGTCCGCCGCCCACAGCACCTCGCCCCAGTGCGCGGCGATTTCGGGATCGCGCGACAGCTGCCACGCACGCTCCAGCTCCTTGAGCGCGTTGTCGGTGTCGCCACGTCGGAAACGCACCCAGCCGAGGCTGTCGATCAGCGCCGCGCTGTCGGGCAGGGTCGTCAGTGCGTCGCGAATCAACTGTTCGGCGCGCGGCAGCTGCGCGCCCGAATCCGCCAGCGTGTAGCCGAGCGCGTTCATCGCGTTGGGATCGAGCGGCCGGCCGCGCAAGTATTTTTCCAGCTGCGCGACCGCTTCCCGATTGCG
This sequence comes from Gammaproteobacteria bacterium, assembly GCA_043738315.1. Classification (GTDB taxonomy): domain Bacteria; phylum Pseudomonadota; class Gammaproteobacteria; order Steroidobacterales; family Steroidobacteraceae; genus UBA964. The sequence continues at coordinate 7,876 of JAYUGT010000004.1, read as the reverse complement.
ACCGCCCTGTGCCAGGGTCAGTCCCAGCTGGTATTCGAGGCTCGGATGCCCGGGAAAATCCTTCAGCGCCGAGCGCAGGGATGCGACCGCGGCGTCCGCCCGGCCGGTCTCGACCAGGATCGCCGACCAGGCGTTAGCCGCGTCGATTGCCTCCTGGCCGCCGGCGCCGGCGAAATCCTCGATCAGCTTGCGCGCTTCGGCGTCCTTGCCCTGGCCTAACAAAATCGCCGCCGCCCGCGCCCGCGGCCGCAGGCCCGCCCCGGCACGCACCAGCCGCATGTAGGCATCGAGCGCCTGATCGTTTTCACCGCGCCGCTCGGCGATCAGCGCCAGGAAATACAGGGTCTCCCCGGGGTTGCTGCCAAGCTGGGCCATGAAACGTGCGCGCGCGGTGTCCAGGTCGTTCTGCTGCAGTGCTAACAACGCGAGCCGCCGGTTGATCTCGAGATCCTCGGGCGCGCGCTCCCGCAGTGCCTGCAGCGCCTGCTCGGCGTCTTCATTGCGCTCGAGACTGAGCAGCATGTCCACCAGCGCGAAGCGGTCCGCCTTGGGTGAACTGGCGAGCACCGACTGCACCATGTTCACAGCTTCGGTGTCGCGGCCCTCGGCCGCCGCCACCTGAGCTAACAGCAGTTTGGCCTGGAATTGCCCAGGGTCCCGCGCCAGCACGGCGTTCGCGAGGCGCTGGCCGGCGGCGAAGTCGCCGCTGTCGACTGCAAGATTGGCCAGCAACAACAAGGTCTCGGGTGCGAGCTTCTCGGGCTGAAGCAACGGCGCGATCGCGCGCCAGGTGGCGGCGCCCTGGCTGCCCAGCTGCATCATCGGCAGCAGTTCCGTCAGCATCCGGTCCGCTTCGACATCGTCGCGCTTCAGCAGCGCCGCAAACACCGCGCGCGCTTCATCGATCCGATAGGTTTCGATGGCCGCAACCCAGTAGGCCTGCATCGCATCGATCGCTTCCGGGTCCAGCGTGCGCCAGCGCTGCGCGGACACCCAGGTCTCCGGCACGCGATTGCAGGCGCTCGCCGCCTGGGTTGCGCGCCGCGACGCGTCCACATCGCGGCTGCGCGCGGCATTGCGCAGCGCGCTGGACAACAAGCTGCCGCACAGATCCGTGTCCGCGGCTGCGGCCGCGGCCAAGGTGTTGGTGGTCAGGAGCAATCCGGCCAGTGTGACGGCGGTGAAAATGGCGTTTGAGCAGGTTTTTGACGGCATAATGCAACTATATCCCAGCGTTCATGCAAGCGGCTTGTCTTCGCCGCACAAAATCCCGAGAATTTCCCCGATGAAACCCAGTATTCGCCTGCGCCTTGAGCGGCTGCGCGACCGTCTCGAGGAAGTCGGGCGTGCGCTTGCCGACCCCGGCGTCATGGGCAAGAACAACGAGTTCCGCGATCTGTCGATGGAATTTGCGCGCCTTGATCCGACTGTCCGACAGTTCGAAGAGTTCCGCACGCTCGAAACCGAGCTCGCCGCGGCTAACGAATTGGCGAATGACAGCGATCCCGAGATGCGCGCGATGGGCTTCGACGAGGCCAAACGCCTCGGCGAACGCCTCGCAGCACAGGAAGCTGTCCTGCGCCGCGCGTTGATACCCGTGGACCCGCGCGACAGCCGCAATGTGTTCCTGGAAGTGCGCGCCGGCACCGGCGGTGATGAGGCCGCGCTGTTCGCCGGCGACCTGCTGCGCATGTATAGCCGTTATGCGGAACGCCGCGGCTGGGCCGTGGAGACCATCAGCGAGACACCGGGTGAAAAAGGCGGCTACCGGGAAGTCATCACCCGCGTCAGCGGGCCTAACGTATTTGCGCGCCTGAAACTCGAATCCGGCGCGCATCGCGTGCAGCGCGTGCCCGACACCGAGGCGCAGGGCCGCATCCACACTTCCGCGTGCACGGTGGCGATCCTGCCGGAAATGGAAGAAGTCGGCACCGTGGAACTCAACCCGGCCGATTTGCGCGTCGACACGTTTCGCGCGTCCGGCGCCGGTGGCCAGCACGTCAACAAGACCGACTCCGCAATCCGCATCACGCACATTCCGAGCGGCATCGTGGTCGAGTGCCAGGACGAGCGCTCACAACACAAGAACCGCTCACGCGCGATGTCGCTGCTGCGCGCGCGCCTGCAGGCCGCGGAACAGGAAAAGCACGATGCTGCCGAAGCGCGGGAACGAAAATTACAGGTCGGCAGCGGCGATCGTTCGGAAAGAATCCGGACGTACAACTTTCCGCAGGGCCGGGTCACCGATCACCGCATCAACCTGACTTTGTATCAGCTCGCCAACGTGATCGAAGGGGACCTGGATCCGCTGATCGATCCGCTGCTGCAGGAATACCAGGCGGAACGTCTGGATGAGGAAGCCTGAAAATGACACGGCCGTGATGCGCGCGCTCGCGCATCACGGCCGCGGACTTCTGAACCGCGAATTTACTTGATCACGAGCTCCTGGATGGTATCGACACCCAGCACTTCGCGCATCTGCTCACGGCCGATGGCCATTTGATTCTGCTTTTCGCTGGAACCTTGCAGGCGCTCTGTGATCGCGTCCTGCTTGTCGTCCAGGTTGTCAAATGCCGCCCAGTTCTTGTACGTAACCGTGAGAATCAGGTCCGGTTCGCTCGGCGAGCGCGCCCGCGCTGTATAGACCTTCCAACCAAGGATCAGGCCCGCTTTCTTGTACTCTTCCATCAGGGCCTTGCGATCGGTCGCAATCCACTTCATGTAGGCATCGAACATGCCCGCCTTGATCTTGATATAAGACACGTTGGTCACGGGGCCGTCGGTGTACGGGCGATCGGCAGCAGTGACGAGGCTCGTGGCGAACAGCATCGTCGTAGCTAACAATAGCTTGATTCCAGTCGATTTCATGGTTAGACCTTTCTTGGATTGGTACGTAGATTTGGTTTTTTTTCTGCAGCCGGTCGCGACGCGATCCGGCTGCATGACATGCAATCTACACTGTATCGGCTCGTGTTGTCATCAGTCCTCGAAACAGCGTCAGCAGGACGGCGGTGATCATCGGCGCGAACAAGGCCTGCGCCAGGCAACCGGCCCCGGCCGACCAGGCGCGCCCGCTCAGCGGGTCCGCGCCCTGCCCCTGTGCGATCATCACACCTAACACCGCAAACACGATGTAGAAGACCAGGAACACGGCGAAGCTCATTGCGGTAATGGCCACGCACAGCCCGAGGCGACGCTTGAGCAGTTGCCAGGCCCGTTTGGCGGCGTCAACCGGCCGCAGCGCTTCAAAAACCAGCGCGTAGGGCGCCAGCAGCGCCACCAGCATGGCCAGCAGACCCGGCACGATGAGCAACACCAGCCCGCCGGCGATACCGGCAACGCTCAGCACGGCCAGGGCCACCAGTCGAGGCATCGAGCTAACAGCGCGCAACAGCGCCGCTCCAATACCAAGCGACTGAGCATTCGCGACCGCGGCCTGGCGCTGCGCCAGCGCCGCCCAGAATAACAGGCTCAGCACCGGCCCGGCGATTGCCAGTGCCCACCACCGCGGATCGCGACCCGCGTGCGACAGCCGGTACATGTTAGGCGCCTGCGCCGCGAACACCATCGGCAGCGTCAAAACGAGGTTCGGCAGCACCGTTAGGCGATAGAGCCGCATGCCGGCATCCATGATGCTGCTCGCGGTCAGTTCCGGCCGGGCTGGAAAAAGAGTCGACGTCACGCCGCGCACTCTAGCAAAATGGCGGCATGCCTCCCGCACACACGTTTCGCACCGCCATCGACGCAGCGGTTGCGCAGCTGCGCGCCGCGCTCGGCGACGGCGCACGTTTTGAAGCGGAATTGCTGCTGGCGGCAACTCTGGGCGTCAATCGGGCGACCCTGGTGGCGCGCTCGCGCGATGTCTGCGATGCGGACATGCTGGAGATCTACTGGCAGCGCGTCGCCCGCCGCGCGGCGGGCGAGCCGTTTGCCTATATCACCGGCCGGCGTGGATTCTGGTCGCTGGACCTGACGGTCACGCCGGACGTGCTGGTGCCGCGACCGGAAACCGAATTGCTGGTGGAGCGCGCGCTGGCGCTGGGCGATGAGCTCGGCCGGTCGTTAGGCAGGCCAGCAATCGAACTTGCGGACCTGGGCACGGGTTCCGGCGCCATCGCATTGGCCATCGCGTCGGCGCGACCCGACTGGCAGGTCGTCGCCACCGATATTTCGCCAGCCGCGCTTGAGGTGGCGCGCGGCAATGCCATTCGCCTGCGTATCGAGTCGGTGGCCTTTTTCGAGGGCGAATGGTGGTCGCCGCTGGCGCGGCAGAAGTTCGATATCGTGGTCTCGAATCCGCCTTACGTCGCCGCCGATGACCCCGCACTGGACGATCGGGCGCTGCAGCACGAACCGCGCATTGCCCTGACACCGGGCGCCGATGCCCTGGCCGCCCTGCGCGCCATCGTGGTGGGAGCCCCAAAACACCTGCGCCCGGGGGCGGCGCTGCTGCTGGAGCACGGCGCCGATCAGGCCCCGACGGTGGCGGAGTTGCTTGTCGCGCAGGGCTTCAATCACGTACGCTCGCACGCGGACCTGGCGGGCCATCTGCGGATCACGGAAGGCCGCCGGTCATAACACCTACTTTCCTGAGGAATTTTTTTCATGGTGCGATTCGAGACCAATCACGGGGCCTTCACGGTCGAGTTCTTCCCCGACAAGGCGCCGATTACGGTGGCCAATTTCCTGCAGTACGTCGATGACGGTTTTTTTGATAGCACGATTTTTCATCGCGTGATCCCGGGCTTCGTCATCCAGGGCGGCGGCTTCGTCGGCGGCATGAAGCAGAAGAAGACCCGTGCACCGATCGACAACGAGGCCGAAAATGGCCTGAAGAACCTGCGTGGCAGTTTGTCTATGGCGCGTACCAATGACATCAACAGCGCCACGTCGCAATTTTTCGTCAATCTCAAGGACAACGCGTTCCTGGACAACAGCCCGGGCAACTACGGTTACGCGGTGTTCGCGCGCGTCACCGAGGGACTGGACGTGATCGATGCGATCGCGGCGGTGGCCACCGGCTCGCGCATGGGTCACCAGGATGTGCCGCGTGAAGACGTGGTTGTCACCAGTGCCAGGCGGATCGCGGCCGCCTGACCGGCCGTCCGGCTAGCAAATGGGACTACGCGCCGCCTGGACGCGCCTGCGAACGCGCTGGCGGCGCTATCTGGCCTATGCGCTGCTGATATTTCTGTCAGGCACCACGTTGCAGGTGCTGCTTCTGCGCTTTGCCGACCCTTGGACATCCGCGGTGATGGTGGGCGATCGGCTGGATGCGATGCTCGGTGGCGATTTCAAATATTCCAATCGCTACGACTGGGTGGATCTCGAGGACATCTCGCCGCAGGCCGCGATCGCAGTCATTGCATCGGAAGATCAGCAGTTTCCGTTCCATGCGGGATTCGACTTCAAGTCGATCCGCGAAGCCGTGCGGCATAACGCGCACAACAAACGGGTGCGCGGCGCCAGCACGATTTCACAGCAGGTCGCGAAGAATCTGTTTCTGTGGCGCGGGCGCAGCTGGGCGCGCAAGGGTCTTGAGGTCTGGTACACGCTGCTGATCGAATGGCTCTGGCCCAAGGAAAGAATCCTCGAGACCTACCTCAATATCGCCGAGATGAGCAGCGCGACCTTCGGCGTCGAAGCGGCCGCGCAGAAACTGTTTCACAAGCCGGCGCGCAAGCTCACGCGGCGCCAGGCCGCTTTGTTAGCGGCCGTGTTGCCGAATCCGAAGAGGTTTCATGCCGAGGCGCCGTCCCGTTACGTGAGTCAGCGCGCCGATTTCATCCAGGGCCAGATGCGCGCGCTGGGCGGCGAGAGTTACCTGAACCAGGTCAAGGACGACGAGGAACCCGACGCGGGCCGTTAGGGCACGGCGTCAGCTTTAACGCGGTTCGTAGCCGAGATTGGGCGCCAGCCAGCGTTCGGTGACCGCGAGCGCCTGCCCCTTGCGGGATGCGTAGTCCGCAACCTGGTCGCGATCGATCTTGCCGACCGCGAAATAGCGCGCGTCCGGATGCGAGAAATACCAGCCGCTGACCGCGGCCGTCGGCAGCATCGCAAAACTCTCGGTCAGTGTCATGCCGGTGTTAGCCTGGACATCCAGCAGCTGCCAGAGCGTGGCCTTTTCGGTGTGGTCCGGGCAGGCCGGGTAGCCGGGCGCCGGGCGGATGCCGCGGTATTCCTCGGCGATCAACGCTGTGTTGGACAGTTTCTCCTGCGGCGCATAGCCCCACAGTTCGCGCCGCACGCGCTGATGGAAGTGCTCCGCGGCGGCTTCTGCGAACCGATCGGCCAGCGCCTTGAGCATGATGGATGAATAGTCGTCATGCGCCGCCTCGAATTTCGCGACGTGCGGGTCGATGCCGCCGCCCGCGGTCACTGCGAAGGCGCCGATGTAGTCGAGCTTGCCGGAGCTGCGCGGCGCCACGTAGTCCGCGAGGCACTCATGCGGCTGACCCGGCGCCTTGTTCTTCTGCTGACGCAGATGATGCAGCGTCGCAATGACTTTGCTGCGGCTCTCGTCCGCATAAACCTCGATATCGTCACCCACGGCGTTGGCGGGCCAGAAACCTAACACGGCGTCGGCCCGCAGCCAGCGCTCGGCGAGCAGTTTCTTCAGCATGCGGCGCGCATCTTCATACAGGCTGCTCGCGGCTTCGCCAACCACCGGATCGGTCAGGACGTCCGGGAACTTGCCGGCAAACTCCCAGGCGTTGAAGAACGGCATCCAGTCGATGTATTCAAGCAGCGTGTCGAGCGGGTAATCCCGGAACACCTGCACGCCGATCTGGCTCGGCCGCGCCGGCTGCCAGGCGGCCCAGTCGATCGGCCGCTTGTTGGCGCGGGCGGCATTGATACTGAGTTCCGGCAGTTTTGCGGTCTTGCCGGCGTGCTGCACGCGGCGCCGCTCATGTTCGCGATTGTTTTCCTCGGCGAAGGTCACGCGCCCGGTCGCATTCATCAGCGTCTGGCAGACGCCTACCGAGCGCGATGCGTCCTTGACGTAGACGACGGGCTCGGCGCGCTGCGGCGCAATCTTAACCGAGGTGTGAGCCGGCGAGGTGGTGGCGCCGCCGATCAGCAGCGGCTGGCGCATGCCGCGGCGTTTCATTTCGCGCGCGACATGCACCATTTCATCGAGCGACGGCGTGATGAGGCCCGACAGGCCGATCAGATCGGCGTTTTCGCGCATCGCGACATCGAGGATTTTTTCCGCCGGCACCATGACGCCGAGGTCGATGACTTCGAAGTTGTTACATTGCAGCACCACGCTGACGATGTTCTTGCCGATGTCATGTACATCGCCCTTGACGGTCGCGATGACGACCTTGGCCTGGGCGCGGATCACGCCGCCACGCGCGGATTCGATGTACGGCACCAGGTGTGCGACCGCTTTCTTCATGACCCGCGCGCTCTTGACCACCTGCGGCAGGAACATTTTTCCGGAGCCGAACAGGTCGCCGACGACATTCATGCCGTCCATCAGCGGTCCCTCGATGACATCGATCGGGTGCCCGGCGCCCTGGCGCGCTTCCTCGGTGTCCGCGACCACGAATTCGTCCAGGCCCTTGACCAGCGCGTGTTCCAGGCGCTTCGCGACCGGCCAGGAGCGCCAGGCGTCGTCCACCTCGCGGCGCACGACCCCGCCATCGCCCTTGTAGCGCCCGGCGAGTGCTAACAAGCGCTCGGTCGAGTCCGCGCGCCGGTTGAGGATGACATCTTCGACCGCCTCGCGCAGCTCGGCGTCGATGTCTTCGTAAATGCTCAGCTGTCCGGCATTGACGATGCCCATGTCCATGCCGGCCTTGATTGCGTGATACAGGAACACGCTGTGCATCGCCGCGCGCACCGGTTCATTGCCGCGGAATGAAAA
>JAYUGT010000003.1:0-16509 GCA_043738315.1 Gammaproteobacteria bacterium | reverse complement strand
GCCTGCAGCTGGCGCTGCGGCGCCTCGGGAGGCGGCTGCGTGAATGGGCGTATCTCACGCGCATGCATCGGCCCGTGGGCATCTGGCTGCTGCTGTGGCCGACGCTCTGGGGCGTGTGGGTGGCCGCCGATGGCAAGCCCGCGCCGCGGCTGTTTGCGATCTTTCTGTTAGGTACGGTGGCGATGCGCGCCGGCGGTTGCGTGATCAACGACCTCGCGGATCGTGATATCGACCCGCATGTGCGCCGCACCCGCGATCGGCCGCTGGCCGCACGGCGCGTGTCGCCACGCGAAGCCTGGGTGCTGTTCCTGGCGTTTGTGTCGATAGCACTATGGCTGGCACTGCAGCTCAATTCACTGGCGCTGCGCCTGTCGTTCATTGGCGCGGCACTGACCATCAGCTATCCGCTGCTGAAGCGGTTTTTTCCGGCGCCGCAATTTTACCTGGGACTGGCTTTCGGCTGGGGCGTGCCCATGGCCTTCGCCGCCACGCTCGATGAGATACCGCGGCACGGCTGGCTGCTGTTTATCGCCGCGCTGCTCTGGGCCGTGGTCTACGACACCGAGTACGCGATGGTGGATCGCGAAGATGACCGCCGCATCGGCGTACGCTCCACCGCGGTGCTGTTCGGCGACCTCGACAAGCTGATGATCGGCGTGATGCAGGTGCTGATGATCATCGCGTTGCTGCTGGTCGCTAGGCGCCTCGGCTTCGGTCTTTGGTATTACCTCGGGCTAGGCGCGCTGGCGATCTGTTTTCTGCGCCAGCAATGGCTGATTCGCGGGCGCGATCCCGAGCAGTGTTTCAAGGCGTTTGTCGAGAACCGCTACGCCGGCCTCATGGTGTTTATCGGCATCGTGCTGGATTATATTTTCCGTTAGGGGTTCCGTCAGGGCGGTTCGCGCCAGCACCCAGTGTTCGATGTGCCTGACCCCCGCGGCACGCAGCGCCGCGGTTGCGGCCGCAAGCGTACTGCCAGTGGTCAACACATCATCCAGCAGCGCGACGTGCCTCGGCTCCCGAACAAGTTTGCCCGCGATGACAGGCCGCGCAGCGAATGCGCCCTGCACGTTGTGGCGCCGGGCGGCGCCCGAGAGCCCGGACTGCGGCGGCGTGGCCCGGGCGCGCAGCAACCAGTCTTCGAGCACAGGCACCGCGCACACCTCGCCTGCCCAGCGAGCTAACAACCGCGTGTGATCGAGGCCGCGTTCACGAAACCGCGCGCGGTGCATGGGCACCGGCACGATGGCATCCGGCAAAGGGTGCGACCGATCCGACTCGCGCAGCCGGCCTAACAAGGTGGCCAGTACCCGTCCACAGGGGCGATCGCCGGAAAACTTGAACTGCCGGATCATGTGGTCGACCGGATAGCGGTACTGCAGCGCGGCGAACTGGTCGCAGGAATTGCGCCGCAGCCATGTGCGGGTCCAGGCTGGCGCGGGCCGCGGCAGGGCGGCGAGGCAGTATTCGCAGAGGTCGAACGGAATCTGGTGCCAACGGCCGGCGAGCCCGGGTGCCGGACCCTGCCAAAGCTCACCCCGGCCGCCACACAGACAGCAGCTGGGCGGAGCCAGGGCCAGGCTGATCCAGCGCAACAGCAAACGAGAGGTCGTCAACTGAAATACCCTCCTGAAGTTGACAGTTGCCCAAGCGGGCATCGAAGATGGGCTGTCGCTTCGCAGCATGTCGGCCTCAGGGCGCCAGGAACAGCGGCATTTCGACCGGGTTTGACCGGATTGCGTAAGGGATAAGGAGGTTCTGCCGCAAATGAACGCCCAATTGAGCCCGCGCACGGACCTGCGCCATGAGTGGAGCATCGCTGAGGTCGAGGCGCTGTTCGCGCTGCCGTTCGCCGACCTGATGTTTCGCGCCCAGGCGCTGCACCGCGAGTATCAGCAGCCAAACAGCGTGCAGCTGTCGACGCTGCTGTCGATCAAGACCGGCGGCTGTCCGGAGGACTGCGCTTACTGCCCGCAGAGCGTGCGCTACGACACCGGGCTCGAGCGCGAGCGATTGCTGGCCGTCGAAGAAGTTCGCGAGGCCGCGACAGCGGCCAGGGCTGCCGGCGCAACCCGCTTCTGCATGGGCGCGGCCTGGCGTTCACCCAAGCGCAAGGATCTCGACATCGTCATCGACATGGTGCGCGAAGTGCGCGCGTTAGGTATGGAATCCTGCGCAACGCTCGGCATGCTGACCAGCGAGCAGGCGCGCGAACTCAAGGATGCGGGCCTCGACTACTACAATCACAACATCGACACCTCGCCCGAGTTTTATGCCGAGATCATCAAGACCCGTGATTTCCAGGATCGGCTCGACACACTCGAGGCGGTGCGTGGCGCGGGACTCAACGTCTGCTGCGGCGGCATCGTCGGTATGGGTGAGACCACGCATGATCGTGCGCGCATGCTGCAGACGCTCGCCAACCTGCCGCAGCACCCGGAGAGCGTGCCCATCAATCAGCTGGTGCCGGTACCCGGCACGCCGTTGGCTGACGCCGCGCCGGTCGATCCGTTCGATTTCGTCCGTTGCATCGCGGTCGCGCGGGTGCTGATGCCGCGGGCGCACGTGCGCCTGTCAGCCGGGCGGGAAGCAATGAGCGACGAGTTGCAGGCGTTGGCATTTCTGGCGGGCGCCAATTCGATTTTCTATGGCGAGAAGCTGCTGACAACCGGCAATCCCGAGCTGGAGCGCGATCGCCGCCTGCTGAGCCGGCTGGGCATGCGGGCCGAAAGTGCGCCGCACTCCTGACGCGCTGCGCGACGGTCTCGCGGCCCTCGATGCCGCGCAGCTGCGGCGGCGGGCGTCGCTTCCCAGGGCCGGCGCCATCGATTTCTCCAGCAATGACTACCTGGGCCTGGCGCGGCACCCGGCGTTAGCAAAAGCCATGGCCGCGGCGGCGGCAAGTTTTGGCGCGGGCAGTGGCGCCGCGCATCTGGTGACCGGTCACGGCCCGGAACATGCGGCCCTGGAAGCGGAACTCGCGGACTTTGTCGGACGCGAAAGCGCACTGCTGTTTGCCACCGGCTACATGGCCAACCTCGGCGTCGTCGGCGCGCTGGTCGGCCGCGGCGACCTGGTGTTGTCGGACGCGCTCAATCATGCCTCGCTGATCGACGCCTGCAGGCTGTCACGCGCCGAGGTGCAGCGCTTCCCGCACCTCGGTCATGCATCTGCCGGCCATTTGTTAGCTGACTGGCGCGCCGGACATCCGGCCGCCGCCGCGGCCATCATCACCGACGCTGTGTTCAGCATGGATGGCGACCTTGCGCCGCTGCCGGAACTGGCTGCCTGTGCACGCCAGCACGGCGCCTGGCTGCTGGCGGATGATGCGCACGGGCTCGGCGTGTTAGGCGCGCGTGGCCGGGGCAGCTGCGAACATTTCAACCTCGACAGCGAAGCGGTACCGGTGCTGGTCGGCACCCTGGGCAAAGCGTTCGGCAGCTTCGGCGCCTTCGTCGCGGGAGAGCGCGACCTGATCGACTGGATCCTGCAGAAGGCGCGCACCTACATCTACACCACCGCGCCACCGCAACCGGTCGCGGCGGCAACCCGCGCCGCGCTGCGACTGGCGGAGTCCGAGGGCTGGCGGCGCACGCGCCTGCTGACGCTGATCAGCGATTTTCGCGGACGCTGCGCCAGCGCGGGCGTTCCGCTGAGCAACTCGAGCACGCCGATTCAACCGCTGTTGTTAGGTGATTCGGGGCGCGCGCTGCAGGTCAGCGAGTGGTTGCTGGAACGCGGCCTGATCGTCAAGGCAATTCGCCCACCGACGGTGCCGGCCGGCAGCGCCCGGCTGCGGGTCGCGTTGTCGGCGCGACACGACGACCGCGACATCGCAAGACTCGTCGAGCTGCTGGCCGAGGCGCTGAGTCTGTTCCCATGATTCACGCCCCGCAACCCGAACGCCGCGCAGTGCGGCGCAACTTCGGCCGCGCCAGCCGTACTTATGATGCCGCGGGGCAGGTGCAGGCGTTGGTCCGTGCGGAGCTGGTCGAGCGCTGCCACTGGCTGTTGCAGGGACGCGCGCAACAGCCGCTGACCGTGCTCGACCTGGGCGCGGGAACCTGCGCGGCGCTGCCGCTGCTGCGCAGCAACTGGCCCACCGCGACGATGTTAGCCATGGATTTCTCTTCGCCGATGTTAGCTGCGGGAAGTGTGCGACTGCGCGGTGCCGCGCAGGGGCTGTTCGGCAAGTTGCAGCGCCTGTGGCGCGCCGGGCCCTTGTCCGCTGCAGTTTGCGCCGATGCCAGCTCGCTGCCGCTCGCGGATCGGTCGGTCGACCTGGTGTTCTGCAATCTGCTGTTGCACTGGTGTCGCGATCCGGATGCGGTGCTGCGCGAAATGCAGCGGGTGCTGAAGCCGGACGGACTGCTGGCGCTGTCGACCTGGGGCCCGGATACGCTGCGGGAGCTGCGCACGGCCTGGGCCCAGGTAGACACGCAGGAGCACGTCATCCGGTTTTTCGACATGCACGACATCGGCGACGCGCTGATGCGCTGTGGGTTTCGTGAGCCGGTGCTGGACGCCGACCGCCTGCAGACCCAGCATCGGGATGTCATAGCGTTGATGCACTACCTCAAGGACAGCGGCGCGAACAACGCGACCGCCGGGCGGCGCAGCACACTCACCGGCCGGCGCCGGCTCGAGGCTGTGTTCGCCGCCTACCCGCACCAACCGGACAGCAACCAGGTGTCGGCCAGCTGGGAGGTCGTATATGCCAGCGCCTTCGCGGGCGGCAAGACCACCGGCGGCCCTCAGGAATTTTCCGTCGACGCCGCCCAGCTGACAAACTCGCTCGCGGCGCGGCGTGAGCGGCCGGCGCCACCATGAAGATCACGCGCGGAATATTTTTCATCGCCGGCACCGATACCGGCGTCGGCAAGACCTGGTGGACCACCACGCTGCTGCGCGAAGCTAACAAGGCCGGCATCCGCAGCCTCGGCCTCAAGCCCGTGGCGGCCGGCGCGATGCGCACGGCCGCGGGCTGGCGCAACGACGACGCGCTCGCGTTGCAGGCCGCAAGCTCGATCTCGCTGCCCTACGAAACCATCAACCCGGTGTGCCTGCCACTAGCGACTTCGCCGCACCTGGCGGCACGGTCCGCGGGCGTTGCGATTGATGTAGACGCGCTGGCGAATGCGGTGCGCGCGACCGCCCTGCAGGCTGAGCTCGCGTTGGTCGAAGGCGCCGGCGGCTGGCTGACGCCACTGGACGACCAGCAAACCCTGGCGGACTTCGCGTTCGAGCTCGCAGCACCGGTGATACTCGTGGTCGGTCTGCGGCTGGGGTGCCTCAACCACGCCCAACTTACGGCGAACGCGATCCGGGACAGCGGCCTGCCACTGGCGGGCTGGATCGCCAATGAGCTGGCCAATGACCACGGCGATCGGTCCGCCCAGATCGAATTCCTGACCCGCAAGCTTGGCCAGCCTCCGCTCGGTATCAGTGGACGACTGCCGCCCTAAATCTTTGACTTGATTCATCTTTTCGCCAGGACTAGACTCGGTCTCAACATGCCGGAAGTCGCACTGACTATCTCGATCCGTCCGAACTGTTCACTGACGCCACGATCGGCGGCCTGGTTCTTTGGCAGCATCGCAGGTACCACGCTGCTGGTCGCGGCGTTTTTCGCGGCCCAGGGTTTTTGGCCGATTTTGCCGTTTGCGGGCCTGGAAATCGCCGGCCTCGGATTTGCCTTATGGCTCAGTCTGCAGCGCCGCTTCCAGCGCCAGGACATCGTCATTGCCGAGACTGAAGTCGCGGTCGAGGATAGTGGGCGTAAGTTGCGGTCGCGATTGGTATTTCCGCGACACTGGGCACAGGTTAAAATGCGCGCTGGATATTCACCGCTCGCCGCCAGCCGCCTCGTCATCGAGTCGCACGGCCGCAGTTGTGAAATCGGCAATTTTTTGAACGAGCAGGAGCGGCGCGGGCTGGCGCAACGACTCGCCCGACTGATCGGGCGCATCAATGAATCGCCCCCATTGCTCCTTACAGATTAGGAACACATCACGATGCTCAATTTCGCGCGACCGTTTGTGGCCGACTCCGGCTGGCATTTGCTCAACATGACCCAGGGCGTCACCGAACTTTCGAAAAAGATCTACGACCTGCACATGATGGTCTTCTGGGTATGCGCGGTGATCGCAGTCATCGTCTATGGCGTGATGGTGATTGCGCTGGTGAAATTCCGCCGCTCCAACGGCGCCAAGCCCGACACCAAGATGGTGCACAGCACCAAGGCGGAAATCCTCTGGACCGCGGCGCCGACGATCATCCTGATCGCGATGGCAATTCCGGCTGCGCGCGTGCTGATCCAGATCGAAGACACCCGTGGCACGCAAATGACGCTGAAGGTCACGGGCTATCAGTGGAAGTGGCAGTACGAATATCTCGATGAAGGCTTCAGTTTCTTCTCGACGCTGAGTGCGAAGAGCAACGAGGCGCGCCAGCTGCAGTCCGGCATCGATCCGAGCAGCGTCGAAAATTATTTGCTCGATGTCGACAATGAAGTCGTGGTTCCGACCGGCACCAAGGTGCGCCTGTTGCTAACAGCGCAGGATGTGATTCATGCCTGGTGGATTCCCGCCTTCGGCATGAAGAAAGATGCGATACCGGGCTTCGTGAACGAAATGTGGTTCAAGGTCGACACCGACAAGCCGGGTACCTATCGCGGCCAGTGTGTGGAACTCTGCGGCCGCGACCATGGCTTCATGCCGATCGTCGTGCGTGCAGTCAGCATGGACGAGTACAAGGCGTGGGCCGCGGAGCGCAAGGCTGCGCTGGCGCCGCCGGCGGCCGAACCTGCGCCAGCGGCTCCCGCTGCGGATCCGAACGCGCCCGCCACCGCATCCGTTGCCGCCCCTGTCGCGCGCGGCTGATTTTTCTCCAGCTATCAAGTCTCCAGGAAGCTAACAAATGTCTCACCACGAGCACGACGCCGCCGCTGCCGCTGCCCACGACGACCATGACCACAAGCCGTATGGCTGGAAGCGCTGGGTTTACGCCACCAACCACAAGGACATCGGCACGATGTACCTGGTGTTTGCCTGCATCATGTTTTTCGTCGGCGGCTCGATGGCGCTGGTCATTCGCCTCGAACTGTTCCAGCCGGGCCTGCAATTCGTCGACCCGGCGATTTTCAATGAAATGACCACGGTGCACGCGCTGCTGATGATTTTCGGCGCGGTGATGCCGGCCTGGACGGGCCTCGCCAACTGGCTGATCCCGATGCAGGTCGGCGCACCCGACATGGCGCTGCCGCGTCTCAACAATTTCAGTTTCTGGATCCTGCCGTTCGCGTTCATGTTGCTGATCGGATCGCTGTTCGTGCCGGGCGGTGGTCCGGCCGGCGGCTGGACGCTCTATCCGCCGCTCGTGCTGCAGGGCGGCGACAGCCTGCCGATGGCGATCTTCGCGATTCACATGATGGGCGCGTCGTCGATCCTCGGCGCCATCAACGTCATCGTCACCATCATGAACATGCGCGCGCCGGGCGTTGGCCTGCTTAACATGCCGCTGTTCGTCTGGACCTGGCTGATCACGGCCTACCTGCTGATCGCTGTGATGCCGGTGTTAGCTGGCGCCGTGACCATGCTGCTGACGGATCATTTCTTCGGCACCAGCTTCTTCTCGGCTGCGGGTGGCGGCGATCCGGTGATGTTCCAGCACATCTTCTGGTTCTTCGGGCACCCCGAGGTGTACATCCTGATCCTGCCGGCCTTCGGCATCGTGTCGGAAATCATCCCGACGTTCTCGCGCAAGCCGCTGTTCGGCTACGAATCGATGGTCTATGCATCGGCCTCGATCGCGTTCCTGTCGTTCATCGTCTGGGCGCACCACATGTTCACCGTGGGCATGCCGTTAGCCGGTCAGATGTTCTTCATGCTCTCGACCATGCTGATCGCGATCCCGACCGGCGTGAAGGTCTTCAACTGGTGCGCGACCATGTGGCGCGGCTCCCTGTCCTTCGAAACGCCGATGCTGTTCGCGCTGGCGTTCCTGTTCCTGTTCACCTGCGGCGGCTTCTCGGGGCTGATGCTCGCGATCGCGCCGGCCGACTTCCAGTATCACGATACCTACTTCGTCGTTGCGCACTTCCACTACGTGCTGGTACCCGGCTCAATTTTCACAATCATGGCTGCCGTGTACTACTGGCTGCCGAAGTGGACCGGCCGCATGTATGACGAGACGCTCGGCAAGTGGCACTTCTGGCTGTCGGCCATCGGCGTCAACGTGCTGTTCTTCCCGCAGCACTTCCTCGGGCTCGCGGGCATGCCGCGCCGCATTCCCGATTACTCCGTGCAGTTCTCGGACTGGAACATGGTGTCGTCGATCGGCGCTTTCATTTTCGGCTTCTCACAGCTGCTGTTCGTGTACGTCGTTGTGAAAGCCGTGCGCTCAGGCGCGAAGGCGCCAGCTCGTCCCTGGGAGGGCGCGCATGGCCTCGAGTGGGAATTGCCCACGCCGGCGCCGTACCACAGCTGGACCGAGCCGCCGTCACCTGCGCTGATTGCGCGCGGCGCGGAGCACTAGAGCGGTGACTGACGAAGCCACCGATCGCTCGCGCCGCGTGCGCCGCAACTCGCTGTTGTTAGGTGCCGTGGCGCTGGCGATCTATGTCGCCTTCATCGCCAGCACCGTGCTGGGGTTGCGCGGCCCGTGACCGAAGCCCGGGACAAACTGAACCAGGCCAATCGTCAGCTGACCATCAAGCTGCTGGCGATCGCCTGCGCGAGTTTTGCCTTCGGCTTTGCGCTGATCCCGCTATACGACGTCATTTGCGATGTGACGGGCTTCGGCAACCAGAAGAACCTGCAGGTCGTGGCGCGCATCGCCGAAAATCCGGACGATGCGCGCACGGTGACGGTGGATTTCATGGCCGAGCTGCCGTCGGTCGGCAAATGGGAATTCCGGCCGGTGGTCGCCAGCATGCAGGTGCATCCAGGCCGGCTCTATTCCACCGAGTTCATTGCGCACAACCTGACCGGCCAGGCTACAGTCGCACAGGCCGTGCCTAACATCTCGCCCGGCAAGGCCGCGGCCTGGTTTCGCAAGACCGAGTGTTTCTGTTTCACGCCGCAGTCTTTCAAGCGCGACGAGCAGCGCCGCATGCCGGTGCGTTTCATCGTCGATCGCGCCATTCCTCCCTATGTGGACCGCATCGTGCTGTCCTATGTTTTCTACGATTCGCTAAGGTAATCCGTCATGGCACAAGCCCACGCACACGATCCCGCCAAGTACTACATCCCGCATGACAGCCCGTGGCCGATCATCGGTTCGCTGTCGCTGTTCGTGTTGCTGGGTGGTGCCGCAGGCATGCTCAACGGCTGGTTCCCGTCCTGGGTGTTATTCATCGGGCTGGCGATGCTCGCCTACATGTTTGTCGGCTGGTTCCGTGTCGTCATCGGTGAAAACCAGGCCGGCATCTTCAACCTGCAGGTCGACAGGTCGTTCCGCATGGGCATGATGTGGTTCATTTTTTCCGAAGTCATGTTCTTCGCCGCGTTCTTCGGCGCGTTGTTCTATGCGCGGCAGTTGTCGGTGCCGTGGCTGGGCGGCGAAGGCGTCAAGGTTTTCAACCCGATCGTTAACTGGCCCGGGTTTGAAAATGCCTGGCCGACCAACGGCCCGGCGAAACTGGGCCCGCGCGCCGATGGCAGCTTTGAAATCATCCCGGCTTTTGGACTGCCGGCGCTCAACACGCTGATCCTGCTATCGTCCGGCCTGACGGTCACCGTGGCGCATCATGCCCTCAAGTCAGGCAACCGCGCGATTCTGAATATTTTCCTGTTCCTGACGTTTGCATTAGGTTTCACGTTCGTCGGCCTGCAGGCAATGGAGTATGGCCATGCATACTCGGAGCTCGGCCTGCAGCTGTCGACCGGCGTTTATGGTTCGACCTTCTTCATGCTGACCGGCTTCCACGGCTTCCACGTCACGCTGGGCGCGATCATGTTGTTGTGCATCTGGCTGCGGACCATGAACGGCCACTTCACGCCGCAACGCCACTTCGCATTTGAAGCCGTGGCCTGGTACTGGCACTTCGTCGACGTGGTCTGGCTGGGACTGTTCGTCTTCGTTTACTGGCTCTGAAATCGGAGGAACCTCCGAATCCCCTGGGTCATTCGAGGAGTGATGTAGCTTCTCGACTCGGGGAAGCGGAGGCCCTCGGTCCAAGCGTCCACCCGCGCAGTCAAGGCTGCAAGCACTCAGTTGCGCATTGTCGGCGATCGGAAACACCTGTTGGTGCTGCCGGCACTGCGGTGCAGCAGCACGGTAGCGCGAAGATCAATGCTCGCGGTGCGACGCGAACGCGATACGGTCCAGCAGCCCTAACAACAGCGCCGATACCACGAATGTCATGTGCAGGATCACATACCACATGATCTTGTTGTCGGGAACGTCGCGCGCTTCCATGAAAATGCGCAGCAGGTGGATCGATGAAATCGCGACAATCGATGCCGCTACCTTGAGCTTGAGCGTTCCTGAATCGAGCTTGCCCATCCAGCCGGGCGCGTCGGCCTGATCCGCGCCGGTATCGATGCGCGAGACAAAATTCTCGTAGCCGGAAAACATCACCATGACGATCAGGCTGCCGACCAGCGAGATATCGATCAGCGCCAGCACTGTTAGCACCAGGTCGGTCTCGGTGCTGGTCAGCACGTGCGACACCGCGTGCCAGGCTTCCTCGAAAAATTTGACGCTGAGCGCAATCAGCGCGAGCGACAATCCAAGATACATGGGCGCCAGCAGCCAACGACAGGCGAACAGCAATTTCTCAAGGTATTTTTCGATCACGGCTGGGCCCGTTCAGGGCTGAGGTTGTACGCCGTGCGGCGTCACCAGACCCAGCTTCCAGCCAATCATGATCAGGATGAAAAGCGCGATTGACAGCCCGATGCGCAGCGTCAGCGCATGTACCATCTTCTTGGAATCGCCTTTGTCGTTGACCAGGTGAAACAGGGCGCTGCCCAGGCTGAGAACCACGGCAACCAGCAGACCAATTACAACTACTTTGAACGCGTCCATCCTTTCATTATAGCGACTCGGCACGTTCGGGCATTCCTCGACTTTTCCGGGCCGAATCCGCAAAATGCGCGCCCCCGGACAACTCGCATGGATGCAACAGGAAAGAAATCGGCGCGGACCTTTGCGCCCGGCTCCCTGATGACACTGGCAACAGTGGCACTGCTGGCACTGTTTCTCTCGCTGGGCCGCTGGCAATGGAACCGCGGCGTTGACCGGCAAGCGCAATGGGATGCCTTCGCGCGGGGCGGTGCTGCTGCCGTGCCGGTATCCGGGCCGGGCCTTGCGCCGCTGGAACGCTTTACGCGCGTCGCGTTGCGCGGCGCCTATGACGGCGGGCAGCAATTCTTGTTAGACAACCGCAGCTTCGAGGGCCGGCCGGGTTTTGAGGTCCTGACGATACTGCGGCTCGTAGACGGCAGCGCAATCCCTGTCGACCGGGGCTGGATTCCTTTCGACGGCTATCGCGACCGTTTGCCAGCGATTCCAGTCGCGAGCGACGAGCGCCAGGTCCTCGGCCGCATCGATCACCTTCCGAGCGGTGGCCTAGACAGCGGTCGCGCCCCGCCCGCCACGACCGGCCCCTGGCCCCGGCTGACGAGTTTTCCGGTCACGGCCGATTTGCGGGCCGCCTATGGCGCGCCGCTGCTGGATGGCATGGTGCTGCTCGACCCGGGCGAGCCGGATGGTTACCTGCGAAAATGGCGGCCTCCCGGGCTGGAACCGGACAGGCATAAGAGCTATGCCATTCAGTGGTGGGGGTTTGCGGTGCTGTTGCTGGTGCTTTACGTCGGCCTGAATTTCAAGACCCGCGAGCCGCGACCATGAACCGCGGTCAGTGGCAATTCCTGGGCCTTGCTTCGCTGTTCTTCGGGCCGCTGGCGCTCGCGTTCTGGCTTTACTACGCCGGCGGCTGGCGCCCGCAGGGCATGACGAATAACGGTGAATTGATCACGCCTGCGCGGCCGTTGCCAACCGCAACACTGCGCCTTGCCAGCGGTGAGCCTGCGCCCGCCGGCACGCTGCACGATCAGTGGACCCTGGTCTATGTCGGCGACGGCGCCTGCCCGGCCGATTGCCAGATGGCGCTGTACTCCATGCGCCAGACGCGGCTGTCGCTGGCTAACGATGCCACGCGTGTCAAACGGGTATTCCTCGCCGCAGGCAATTGCTGCAACCGCGATTTTTTCACGCGCGAACACCCGGGGCTCGAGGTAATCGATGCGTCAGGTCCCGAAGCGCAGCCGCTGCTCGCGGTATTTCCAGCAAGTGCCACAGGCAGCGCCAACTACACTCTCTATATTGTGGATCCGCTCGGCAATCTGATGATGCAGCAGGATGGCCAGAAGCCGACCCGCGGCATGCTCGATGACCTGAAGAAACTCCTGAAACTTTCCCATATCGGCTGATGAACACTCACACCCTGTTGCGCCGTCTCGTCCTGCTGGGTCTGCTGCTTTGCCTCGGCGTCGTCGTGTTAGGTGCCTACGTGCGTCTCAGCGACGCCGGGCTGGGTTGTCCGGACTGGCCCGGCTGCTACGGCCACGTCACGCCGGCCGGTGCGCTTGCTAACGAAGGCGGCGCCGAGGCGCGTTTCCCCGGCTGGGAGCTCGATTCCGGCAAGGCCTGGCGTGAAATGATTCATCGCTACGCCGCCACCACGCTCGGTTTCATCATCGTGCTGATCGCCGCCATCGCGATCGTCTATCGCGGCCAGCGCCTGGTCAGCGTGCGGTTTGCACTTGCGCTGCTGGCAACCGTCGTCGTGCAGGGTTTGTTAGGTGCATTCACGGTCTGGTGGCTGGTGAAACCGCTGGTCGTGGTGCTGCACCTGATCGGCGGACTGAGCACGCTCTCATTGCTGTTCTGGCTGTGGATGGATCTTCGCAATCCCGCCAGGCAACCCGTGACGACCGCAGTGCCGTTGCATCTCGCGGCGCGCCGTGCTGCCGTGCTCGCGACCGTCATGCTCGGAATCCAGATCATGCTGGGTGGCTGGACCAGCAGCAATTACGCGGCCACCGCCTGCCCGGACCTGCCAACCTGCCAGAACGCCTGGTGGCCCGCGGACATGGACTGGTCTGACGCATTCGTCCTCTGGCGCGGGCTCGACATCAACTACACCGGCGGCGTTCTCGAACACCCGGCGCGCGTTGCCATTCACTTTACCCATCGGATCGGCGCCGTGCTGGCCACGTTGGCGGTTCTATGGGCCGCCTGGCTCGCGCTGCAGGCGGCGCTCGCGGGCGGCGGACGGGCACGGGGCGTGCGGCTCGGTGCACAACTCGCCATCGCAGGCCTGGTACTCCAGATCCTGATCGGCGTGTTCATGGTGCTGCAGGCATTTCCTCTGACGCTCGCCGCCGGCCACAACGGCGGCGCCGCGGTACTTTTGTTAGCCATGCTGAACCTGAACTGGCAATTGCGAAGAGCCGCCTGACATGGAAGCCGCGTTGCCCGCCCCTGGCGCATCCTGGCGCAGTTACCTGGAGCTGACCAAGCCCAAGGTCGTGCTACTGATCGTATTTACCTCGATTGTCGGCACGCTGCTCGCGGTCCCGGGCATGCCGCCGCTGGGCGCCTTGATCTGGGGCAATCTTGGCATCGGGCTCGCCGCCGCCTGCGCCGCGACCATCAACCACGTGCTCGACCAGAAGATCGACGAGCAGATGGCCCGCACGCGCAATCGGCCGCTGCCGAAAGGCGCGATGAGCAACGCCCAGGCACTGACTTTCGCCGGCGTGTTAGGTGCCGCGTCGATGCTGATGCTGTGGCTGCTGGTGAATCCGTTGACCGCCGTGCTGACATTCGCTTCGCTGATCGGTTACGCCGTCGTCTACACCTTGTGGCTCAAGCGCGCCACCTCGCAGAACATCGTCATCGGCGGCGCGGCCGGTGCGGCGCCGCCGGTGTTAGGCTGGGCCGCGGTTACCAATTCCATCGATCCGAATGCGTTGTTGCTGTTCCTGATCATCTTCATGTGGACGCCACCGCATTTCTGGGCGCTGGCCATTGCGCGCAAGGACGAGTACGCAAAGGCGGAAATTCCGATGCTGCCGGTGACGCACGGCGTGCCCTACACGCGCCTGCAGATCCTGCTTTACACCATCCTGCTGGTGCTGATTACCGTCATGCCCTGGCTCACCGGCATGTGCGGGCTGATCTATCTGGTTTCAGTGATGATCCTGAACGGGATCTTTCTCTACTACGCCATCGCGCTGAAGTTCACCGAACGCGCGGGGCTGCCATTCAGGGTGTTCAAGTTCTCAGTGCAATACCTGATGTGGCTGTTCGCGGCGCTGCTGGTGGATCACTACGTTCACATCTGAGCAGCGCCGCGAGTGCGGCGCCGTTAGTTGACCTTGCGCTTGCGCCCCTTCCAGTAAGGCTCGCGCAACTTGAATTTCTGCAGCTTGCCGGTCGCGGTGCGCTCGAGCACATCGCGAATCTCGACCGACGTCGGGCACTTGAAATGCGCCAGCTTCGTACGGCAGTGCGCAATCACGTCCGCCTCGGTCAGCTTCGAGCCCGGTGCCAGCACCACCAGCGCCTTGACGGTCTCGCCCCACTTCTCGTCCGGCACGCCGATCACGGCGGCTTCCTTGATCTCGGCATGACTCAGCAGACGATCCTCGACCTCGATGGAGCTGACGTTCTCGCCGCCGGAGATGATCACGTCTTTCTTGCGATCGGTGATCTGGTAGTAGCCGTCCGGATCGAGGTGCCCGCCATCGCCGGTGTGAAACCAGCCGTCGCGGATTGCCTCGGCAGTGGCAGCCGGATTGTTCCAGTAGTTGGTCAGCACATGATTGCCGCGGGCCAGCAGCTCGCCTTCCGCATTCACCTGCATTCGGATGCCGAGCGCCGGCGCGCCGGCGCGGCCCAGTTTCTGCGCGCGTTCCTTCGGCGACAGTTCGTCCCACTCGGCGCGGCGCCGGTTCATGGTCAGCAGTGGCGCGGTCTCGGTGAGTCCGTAGAGTTGCACAAACTCCCAGCCGAGTTCGGTTTCCATGCGCTCGATGAGGCTGGTCGGCGGCGGCGCGCCTGCAACCATCATGCGCAACCGTCCCTTGCCGGGAATGTCGCCGTCGCGCTTGCGGTCCCATTTGGCCGCCGCATCCAGGATCGCCGCCGCGACTGCCGGTGCCCCGCAGATGATCGTGACGCCGTACTCACGCACGCGCTGCAGGATTTCCATGCCGTCGACCTTGCGCAGCACGATGGTCGTGGCGCCGACACCTGCTAACGTATATGGCATCCCCCAGCCGTCGCAGTGAAACATCGGCACCACGCTGAGGTAGACGTCGCGGTCGGAGATTCCCATCTGCCAGCCCCAGATTGCCGAATTGGTCCAGCGCGCGCGGTGTGTCTGCTCGACGCCCTTGGGACGCGAGGTCGTGCCGGAGGTGTAGTCGATCGTGACCACATCGGTCTCAGCCGCGTCACAGCGCTGCGGCTGGCCGCTGTGGTCGAACCAGGCGCGGTCGAAGTCCTCGCCCATCACGATGACGCGCGGCCCCTGAATATCGCCAAATGACCCGGCCACCTCCGGATCTAACAAAAGTACTTCCGCGCCCGAATGCTGCACGATCCACTCGACTTCGTCGCGTTTCAGCCGCCAGTTGATCGGCACGACGATGCGGCCGTTGCCGCAAACGCCGTAGTACAGCAGCAGGAAGCGGGCGGCGTTAGGACTCGCGACCGCGACGCGTGCGCCCATCGCGAGTCCCATCTTGTCCATCGCGACACCCATCTGCCGGCGCAGATCCGCCACCTCGCGCCAGGTCAGGTCCGGCAGCGCTGGCGCGGGCTGGTCGGGCTCATCGATGATGGCGATGCGATCGGGGTAGACCGCAGCCGCACGATCCAGGAAATCGTTGATAGTCAGGGGTACATGCATATCCGGCCTTTTGTCAGCTTGGGTTCAAATCCAGCGCCGCACCTGCGCCAGGTACTGCGCGAACGGAGCGCCGAACTTGCCGAGCAGGATACGTTCTTCGGGAATTATCTGGAAACGGGTAATGTAAGCCACGAACAAAAGCATCCCCAGCCAGGCCACGGCATTAGCGAGGTAGCAGGCCCAGCCCGTGAGGATCATCGCGAGACCGACGTACATCGGGTTGCGCGTGCGGGCGAACACACCGTGGCTGACGATCAGCGCGGATTCTGCCGGTTTCAGCGGATTGATCGTCGTCTTGCTGCCCGCGAAGGTCCTCATTGCCGTGATGATCAGTGCGACCCCCGCAACGGCCAGGACAGCGCCCAGCGCCGTCAGTGCCGTCGATGGCCATGACCACTGTGGCAGCCACCGGGCCACCAGCCACATCGCCAGGACTGACAGCAGTGCCACGACCGGTGGCGGGATCTTGAGTTCCAGTGACTTCATGGTTTTTGAATCTACCGCAGAACCGGCATGGCGGTCTATTGTTAGGTAAATAACGAGTCTGCCACGAAGGGATTCGTCAGGCGTTCCTGGCCGAA
>JAYUGT010000002.1:0-2598 GCA_043738315.1 Gammaproteobacteria bacterium | reverse complement strand
CGACCGAGATCTTGTTAGCAATGTCGGAGAAGGTGGCAGTGCCCTTGTCGGCGGCAACCACCAGGTAGGGATCATCGGCGTCGCGCCGCACCACCGACTGCGGCGGGACGATCTTGCCGTCGACGATGTTGTCGGTCACGTCGAGCAGCCCGTGGATGAAGATCTGGTAGCAGGCGATGCCTTCGGCCTGGACCGCGTCGCGACTCGCGCCGCCCGGCATTTGCTTGGGAAAGAAGCCGCCTTTGGCGCCCACCGGCACGATCAGCGTGTTCTTGACGTTCTGCGCCTTCATCAGCCCTAACACTTCGGTGCGGAAGTCCTCGCGGCGATCCGACCAGCGTATGCCGCCGCGCGCGACCTGTCCCATGCGCAGGTGCACGCCCTCGACGCGCGGCGAATATACGAAGATCTCGAATTTGGGCCGTGGCGCCGGCAGGTCCGGTATCTGTCGCGGATCGAACTTGAATACCACATAGGACTTGGCGCTGCCGCTGGCATCCGGCTGATAGAAATTGGTACGCAGCGTTGCGCAAATGACGGTCAGGTAGGCGCGCAGTATGCGATCGTCGTCGGCGCTGGTCACCCCATCCAGCGCCTTGCGGATGGCGGCGATGCTGGACTTGATCGCCGGCGCGCGCTTGCCGGGAAACGCGGGTGCGAACTGCGCCGCGAACAAGTCGAGAAACTGCCGCGCCACGCCCGCATGCGTCGCCAGCACGCGCTCCATGTTGGCCTGGCTGAACGGCAGGCCGGTCTGCAGCAGATAACGGCAGTAGGAACGCAGGATCACGATCTCGCGCGCGTTCAGCCCGGCACCTAACAACAGGCGGTTGAAGCCGTCGTTCTCCACTTCGCCGCGCCAGGCGGCGAGAAAGCCGTCGCTGAAGCGCGCTTCGACCGCACCGATATCGAGAGCGGTGCCCGAGCGCGAATCGAATTCAAAGTCCTGCACGCAGGCGGCTCCGCCGGCGGCGTCGCGCAACGAATACGGCCGCTCGGCCAGCACCCGCAGACCGAAGTTTTCCATCATCGGCAGCAGGTCCGAGATCGGGATCGGATCGCCGAGTTTGACGAGCTTCAGATGTGCGCGGCTGAGCGGCGCGCCGGGTGGCCGGTGCAGGCGCAGGCGCAGGGAATCCGGGCTGGCGCGCAGGGTTTCCAGGTCCGCGATGTCATCCAGTGAATCGGCCGGGTCGACCTCATCCTGGTAGGCGACCGGAAAGCTCTTCTTGTAGCGCTGTGCCAGGCCGAACGCCTCGGTGGGCTCATGGGTTGCCAGCAGTACCTCGCGCAGGCGGTCGTCCCAGGTCTTCGCGGCCCGGGCGATGTCTTGTTCCAGCGTGCGGAAGTCGGGAGCGGGGCGATCCGCGAGCGGGAGCCTGACGACAACATGCAGTCGCGCGTGGCTGGTGTCGGAGATCTGTACCTGGGTTTCCACGTGCGTGCCGCCAAACCGCGTCAGGATCAGTTTTTCGATGCGCAGGCGCACATCGGTCGTATAGCGGTCGCGCGGCACGTAGACCATGCAGGACCAGAACCGGCCAAAGGGATCGCGGCGCACCATCAGGCGCGTCTGGCGGCGCTCGTACAAATTGACCACGCCGCGCGCGACCTCGACCAGCTCCGCGGTCGTTGCCTGAAACAACTCGTCGCGCGGATAGGTTTCCATGACGGCTGACACGGCCTTGGCATCGTGGCCCGCCGGGTCGAGGCCGAAATGCTGGACCACCTGTTGCACCTTGCGGCGCAGCACCGGAATTTCCGCGGGGCTCGCGAAATAGGCCGTCGACGTCCACAGGCCCAGGAAGCGGTGTTCGCCGCAGGGCTCACCGGCCGCGTCGAAATCCTTGACCGCAACGTAGTCCAGATAGGTGCCGCGATGCACGGTCGAGGTGGAATTGGCCTTGGTCAGCACCAGCACCGAGTGATCGCGCGCCAGCGTGCGCATGGTTCCGGTCAGTTTGTTAGGCTGCGTGGCGCCGCGACCGCCGGCCGTGTCATTGCGCAGAATGCCAAGGCCGCTCTTGCCGGTCGGCAGCAGCAGATCGACGTCGCTGCCGCGCCGCAGCTGGTAGTGCCGGTATCCCAGAAAAATGAAGTGCGCGGCTTCCATCCAGTCGAGCAGCGCGCAGGCTTCGCGCGTCTCGACCGCTGGCGTGCGCCGCGGCGGCGAAGCCGCCAGGCTCGCGGAAATCTCGCGTATCCTGGCGCGCATCGAGCGCCAGTCGGCGACCGCAACACGCACATCGCGCAGCGATTTTATGATCGAATCCTGCAAGGCCTGGCAATGCGCGGCCGACTCCTGCCGGTCGATCTCGAACATCTGCCAGGACTCCTGCACCCTGCCGTCCTTCGGATCTGCTAACAGCAGCGATCGCAGGCGCCCGCCGGCAGCGCGCTGCACGCTGAAAACCGGGTGCGCGATGAAGTTGACGCCGGCCCCTGCCGCAGCCAGAACGATACTGATCGAGTCCAGCAGGAACGGCATGTTGTCGGTAATGACGAAGACAATCGTGCCCTGCGACTCGAAACCATCGGGCTTCTGCGCCGGACTGAACACGCGCACCTGTGGCTTGCCACGCTGGCGCCTGGCGCCCA
>JAYUGT010000001.1:0-6476 GCA_043738315.1 Gammaproteobacteria bacterium | reverse complement strand
CCTGAAGTTGTCCTCGTGGGAGTCCACGCTGGGATTGTTTCGCGACGAATATCACGTGCCGCTGCTGCCGCCGGATGTGGCGGCGGTGGCCGGCACCGCCGGCGAGCTGTTCTTTCCGGTGTTGCTGGTGCTGGGCCTGTGGGGCCGGCTCGGCGCGCTGGGCCTGTCCGCGGTGAACGCGCTGGCCGTGGTGTCCTACTATCACGTCCTCGGCACCGAGGGCTTCGAGGCGGCGCTGGGTCAGCATGTGTTGTGGGCAGTCCTCGCCGGCGCCATCGCCGTGTTTGGGCCCGGCAGGATTTCCCTGGATCAGTGGCTCGAAAAAAAACACCCGCCGGCCCGAGCGCACTAATATTCCGTCTCTGTAGGAGACGGTCATGCAGGCCAGTATCGAGGCATTTTTTGACCCGGCGACGGCCACGGTCAGCTATATCGCCTTTGACCGCGCATCGCGCCAGGCCGCCATCATCGATCCGGTGCTGGATTTCGATGTCCGCTCCGGAAACGTCAGCACCCAGTCCGCGCAGAAGCTGCTGGAGTTTGTCGCCGCCAACCGCCTGCGTGTTAGCTGGATCCTGGAAACCCATGTGCATGCCGATCATCTGACCGCCGCGGATTTCCTGCGCCGCGAGACCGGTGCGCCGGTCGTGATCGGCGCGGCCGTCCGCGAGGTGCAGAGCTGGTTCGTGCCGCGCCTGAACCTGAACGGCGCCGTGGCCACTGATGGCTCGCAATTCGACCGGCTGTTGCAGGATGGCGAGCGTCTGCCGCTCGGCGACCTGACCATCAATGCGCTCGCCGTGCCCGGTCACACGCCCGCCGACATGGCCTGGCAAATTGGCGCGGACATCTTTGTCGGTGATTCGATTTTCATGCCCGATGTGGGCAGCGCGCGCTGCGATTTCCCGGGCGGCAATGCCGAGCAGATTTACGCGTCCATTCGCCGGCTGCTCAGCATGGATCCGGAAACGCGGCTGTGGATCTGCCACGACTATCCGCCCGCGGGCCGCAGCGCTGCCTGGCTGACCACGGTGGCCGAGCAACGTGCGCGCAACGTGCACGTGCGCGACGGCATCACCGCAGCGGAGTTCGTGCACATGCGCCGCACGCGCGACGCGACGCTGGCCGTGCCCGCACTGCTGTGGCCGTCGCTGCAGGTCAATCTGCGCGCCGGCCGCCTGCCGGAACCCGAGGCGAGCGGGCAGGCTTTCCTCAAAATCCCGCTGTCAGGCCAGCTTGCAGCTAACAAACGCCCGCAACCGGAGGCGCCGCGGGCCCCGGGGCAGGGCGCTGCGGCAACGCCGCGCCTGACGCTCACCGAAGCTCGCGCGGCAGTGTTGCGGGGCAATGGCCGTTTCGCCGAACTGTTCAGTCATGGCAGCCTGTCCGTTGAGTTCTACCAGCCACCGGGCATCGACACCCAGCAGCCGCACACGCGCGATGAGGTCTACGTGGTTGCATCCGGTCGTGGGGATTTTCTGGCGGGCGAGACCCGCCAGCCGTTTGAGCCCGGCGAGGTCCTGTTCGTGCCCGCCGGCCAGCGGCACCGCTTTGAGAATTTCAGCGCCGACTTCGGCGCCTGGGTGTTTTTCTACGGCCCTGAAGGCGGTGAAGCTGTGCCCTCCTGACGGCTTGACAAACTTCTTAAATAGAGTACTCTGTGAAACAGAGTACATGCAGGAGTTTGCAACCATGGACGAGTCCAAAGCCGCCGAAGATCTCGCTTTTATCCGCAAGATCATGGATGAAAGCAGCTCGTTCGCCGAAGCTGGCGGCGATCAGTTTGTCGTTTGGGGGGCCGTCACCGGCCTCGGCATGCTGGGAACCTGGGCCATCGCCAGCCGCTATCTGCCCGGGAACGGGACCACGATCTGGACCCTGTGGTTCGCGGCGCTGGCGGCCGGGTTCCTGCTGTCGTACTGGCGCAGTCGCCAGCAGCGACGGCGGCCGGTCAGCAACAGCGCCAACCGGCAAATCGGTGCGGTCTGGTTCGCGGTCGGCATGCCGATGCTGCTGCTGTTCTTCGTGGGCCAGTCATACGAGCTGTTGCGGCCGCAGGCGATACCGGCGACCGCGGCGGCTTTGTTAGGTACCGGGATCTACCTGACCGGCACGCTGGCCAGGATCAACTGGCTGCGCAACCTCGCCTTCGTCTGGTGGCTCGCCAGCATTGCGCTGATGCTGGTGCACGGCGCGACCGTGTTTCTTGTGTACGCGTTGCTGCTATTTGCGCTCTACGTGCTGCCCGGCATCAAGCTCAGCCAGATGGCGCGCCGCGCCGGAGTGTGAGCGTGGCCGAATTCGATCACACGCTGATTGACGATGTCATTCACTCACGCCTGCGGCTCGCGATCATGGCGGTGCTGGCCTCGGTGGACCGTGCGGAGTTTTCCTTCCTGCGCCGCCAGGTCAATGCGACCGACGGCAATCTGGGCGCGCACCTGCGCAAGCTGGAGGAAGCGGGCTATATCCGCACCGAGAAACAGTTTGTCGATCGCAAGCCGCGCACCGATTGCTACCTGACCGACGTCGGTCGCAGCGCGTTTCGCAACTATGTCGAGCGCCTTGGCAGCCTGGTACAGACGGTAAAGGTCGATGCTGCGACTGAAAAAAAACACGAGTAATCCATGTTAGTCATCGAAAAACTGCGCAAGAATTTTGGCGCGCGTTGTGCCGTGAAGGACATCTCGTTCTCAGTCGGCAAGGGCGAGACGGTCGGCCTGCTGGGACCTAACGGCGCCGGCAAGACTACGACCATCGCCATGATTTGCGGCATCGCGAAGGCCGATGCCGGCCGCGTGACGCTGGACGGCGCAGCCATCACGCCGGAATCCCGTGCGCTCAAGCAGCGAGTGGGGCTCGTGCCCCAGGACCTCGCGCTGTACGAGGAACTGTCGGCCTGGGCCAATATCGAACTGTTTGGCGGCCTGTATGGAATCACGGGCCCATTGCTGGAACAGCGCGGCACGGCGGCCCTGCAGCTGGTCGGCCTGGCCGATCGCCGCCGCGAAGCCATCAAGAACTTCAGCGGCGGCATGAAAAGGCGCGTCAATATTGCCTGCGCGCTGCTCCACGATCCCGATCTCATTGTGCTGGACGAGCCGACCGTCGGCGTCGATCCGCAGTCGCGCAACGCGATTTTCGAGAATATCGAGACCCTCAAGCGCCAGGGCAAGACGCTGATCTACACCACGCACTACATGGAAGAGGCCGAGAGGCTCTGCGATCGCCTGGTCATCATGGATCGAGGCGAAATTGTCGCGAACGACACCATTGCAGGACTGTATGCGCAACTGCCGGTCCGGCGCGACGCGGTGATCGAATTGTCCGGCAACGGTGCAAACGAGGCATTTATCCAGGAGCTGGCGGCGCGCTTCGGGACGCAGTTTCAGGTGCAGCAGCGCGGCGCAAAACTCGACGACGTATTCATGCGGCTCACCGGCCATGCGCTGCGTGACGCCAGCGACACGGGAGAATCGCCATGAACGGCAACGCCATCGCCGCGCTGATTCGCAACGATATTCGCCTGTACCTGTCGGATCGTCGCGCCATGGTCGTCGGTATCCTGGTGCCGATTCTGATCGCCGCTTTTTTCGGCTATGTGTTCGGCGGGCTGGGCTCGAAGAAGGAGGCCGGCACGATTCCGGTTGCCGTGGTCGATGAGGACCAAAGCGCCGTGAGCCGCGCCATCGTCCAGGATCTGCAGCTGGATTCGATGATCAGTCTTCAGCCGTTGGCTCGCGCAGCCGCGGAGGACAAAGTGCGCGCTGGCGCAATCGATGCGGCGGTCATCCTGCCCAGGGGCTTTGGCGAGCAGAGCACGCGGGCGCTGTTTACAGGCGACAACAAGTCCGTCATCGAGCTGCTAGTCGACCCGAGCAAGGCCACCAGCGCGCAAGTGGTGCAAGGATTGTTAGCTCAGCATGCGATGCAGCAGATATCCAAAGAAGCCTTTGGCGGCGCCGGCGGCGCGCGCACGATGGATGCCTTCCTGGCCACGCTGGGAGAGCCCAAAGCCGGGGAAAGCGCTGACAGAACCGAGCTGCGCGAGTTGCTGCGTTCAGCGCGCCGCTGGAATTCGCGCAATGCCGCCGGCACAGCTGCGCCCGGGACCGGCACGGCTAACAAAAGCGCGAGCGTGGGTCTCAGCATTCCCTATACCATCAGCAGCCGTGCAATGACCGCACGCAACGATGTCCCCTACAACGGTTACGCGCATTCCTTCGCCGGCATGTCGGTGCAGTTCATCCTGTTCGCCGGCATCGATGCCGGCGTGCTGCTCTTGCTGTTGCGGGGCCGCGGCATCTGGCAGCGGATCCGCTCGGCGCCATTGCACAAGGCGCAGTTCCTGTTCGCGCGCGCGACGGCCACCATGTTGATCAGCCTGTTCATGCTGACGGCCGTCTACGTCGTTGCCATGCTGGTATTCGGTGTGCGAATCGATGGCAGCCTCGCTGGATTCATTGCCATCGCCATTGCATTTTGCCTGCTGAACGCCTGCTTTGGCCTGATGCTGGCGACACTGGGCAAGAGCGCACCTACGGCCCGCGGCCTCGCAACCATGGCGGTACTGCTGCTCGTGATGTTAGGCGGCGCGTGGGTGCCGTCATTCGTGTTTCCCGGCTGGCTGCAACAACTGTCGCGGCTGAGCCCGGCGCGCTGGGCCGTGGATGGTTTTGATGGCATGACCTGGCGCGGCCTGCCGTTCGACGCGGCGGTTATGCCGACCGTGGTGCTGCTGGGTTCGGCCCTGCTGTGCCTGGCGATCGCCACCTGGCGATTTCGCTGGGAAGAGTAGCGGTCGCCGCCCTGCTCAGAGGTGCAGGTGGGTCTCGAATATCTCGACTGCCTGGCCGATGATCCAGACCGCGCTGGGACTATTACCCTCGAATTCCAGCTCGATGTCGATTTCGCCGGGCCGGCCGACGAAATGACCCTGGGTCGCGTGAAACGCGGCGCGCCCGTTGACCGCGGTGAGCAGGCCGAGTTGCGCCAGGTAGCTGCCGAGAATGCCGTGCGCGTTGCCGCTGACCGGATCCTCCGGGATACCCAGCGCCGGGCAGAACATCCGCGATTCAGTCTGGCTGCCGCCGGGCGCGCCCTGCAGCGTAAAAACGAAATGCCCGGCGGCGCCGAGCTGGGCCGACAGCGTGTTGAGGCGCGCGAAATCCGGCTTCAGGTGCTTCAATTGTTCATGACTGCGCACGCCGATCATCAGCCGCGTGCTGGAACCGCCGGCAATGCGCATCGGGCAGCGCGGATCCAGGTCGGCGCTCGACAGCGCCAACGCATCTAACACCGCGAGCCGTTCGCGCTCGTTGAGTTCGCGGCCGAGCGCCGGTGCCGGCTGGCGAATGGCGATCGAGCGGTCCAGGCCGTGCCCGCGCACTTCAACTTCGACGATGCCGGCCTTCTGTTTCTGCCGGCGCCGATGCGCGTCGGCGCCGCGCCGCGACAGCACGAACTGCGCCGCGATGGTTGCATGGCCGACGAACGCCGCCTCGGTCCTGGGGGTAAAAAACCGGATCCGCAGGTCATGGTCGGGGCCATCGGCGGGCAGCACGAAGGCCGTGTCGGCGTTGTTCAGCTCGCGCGCGATCGCCAGCATCTCGGCGTCGCTCAGCACCTCGGCACCTAACACAACTCCAGCGGGGTTGCCGGTGAAGCGCTGCTGCGTGAAGGCGTCAATCTGAAACACGTGCACACTGCGTGTCATAAGCAGATTCTCATTCGCTCAGGTTTCTCGATCAGACCGCTATTGCCGAATCCACGGCGCGCGAGGTCCGTTTACGATCCGCTTCCAGCAGCTGGCGCTTGCGCAGCCGGATGGATTCCGGCGTCACTTCGACCAGTTCGTCATCGTTGATGAACTCTACCGCGTATTCCAGCGTGAGCGGAATCGGCGGCGTCAGCAGCAGCGCATCGTCCTTGCCCGCGGCCCGCACGTTGGTGAGTTTCTTGGTCTTGATCGGATTCACGACCAGGTCGTTATCGCGGCTGTGAATGCCGATGATCATGCCTTCGTAAACCTTGGAGCCGTGCTCGACGAACAGGCGGCCGCGTTCCTGCAGCGTGAACAGCGAGTAGGCAACCGCTTCGCCTTTTTCATTGCTGATCAGCACGCCGTTGTGCCGCTCGGGAATCTCGCCCTTGACGATGCCATAGCCGTCGAAGATATGGCTCGCGAGTCCCGTGCCGCGCGTCATGGTGAGGAATTCGGCATGAAATCCGATCAGGCCGCGCGCCGGCACCCGATAGTCGAGGCGGGCGCGGCCCTGGCCGTCGACCGACATGTCTAACAACTCGCCGCGGCGCGTGCCCAGTTCCTGCATGACCGCGCCCTGGTGCTCCTCGGCGACGTCCACCGTCAGGGCCTCGAAGGGCTCCTGCAGCACGCCGTCGATCATGCGGCGCAGAACCTGCGGCTTGCCGACTGCGACCTCGTAGCCTTCGCGCCGCATGTTCTCGATCAGGAT